>NZ_BRYH01000047.1:0-7944 GCF_054772055.1 Lacrimispora brassicae
GGCGCTCAGGGACCGACCGGACCTCAGGGTGCAACTGGCGCTACCGGCGCTCAGGGACCGACTGGACCTCAGGGTGCAACTGGCGCTACTGGCGCTCAGGGACCAACTGGGCCTCAGGGACCTCAGGGACCGCAAGGAATTGAAGGACCTGTTGGACCGACTGGACCTACCGGCGCTACTGGTGCTACTGGTGCACAAGGACCGATTGGACCGACTGGACCTCAGGGACCTCAGGGACCGCAAGGAATTGAAGGACCTGTTGGACCGACTGGACCTCAGGGTGCTACCGGTGCTACTGGTGCACAAGGACCGATTGGACCGACTGGACCTCAGGGACCTCAGGGACCGCAAGGAATTGAAGGACCTGTTGGACCGACTGGACCTCAGGGTGCTACTGGTGCACAAGGACCGACCGGACCTGTTGGCCCTCCAGGACCATTTACGCAATTACGGGGATTTGACCTGCAGCTCACTGGAGGTACCTCAGTAGCAAATGGAAGCCCTGTTATATTCAATACCATTTTAAACAACCAGAGTCTTAATATCTCCTATAACACAACAACAGGCGTTGCAACGCTTAATGCAGAACAAAATTACTATGTATCCTGGTGGGTATCTACAGACGGTGCAGGCCCATCCACTTACGTGGATTTTAATTTACAGATAAATGGAAGCAGCGGTGTATCCTCAAGCTCGCCAATCGTAACAGGCCAGTTAAGCGGAATCGCCCTGATTACTGTGGGTGCAATCCCATCCACCATTGCACTTGTTAATTCAACCGGGCAAACTGTTTCATACGGTGCAACCCCAGTTCAGGCACACATGGTTATTTTTGAAGTTTCCCAATAATCACTAACACAAAGTCATTTTAAAGATCTATGATCTTATAAAAATGCGCCGGAAGCATATGCTTCCGACGCATTTTTACATAAACAGCCGTATATTCTCTATTGCCCTACATAAGCGGTGCAAACAATCTCAACGCCCGCCCTGCCAACACTTCATACCATGGATAATTCCTGCAATCTTCCAAAGTGATTCTACGGCATTGGGTCAAAGTGTCATGAAAATCCCTTTGTATATCCCGTATCACCTCGTTTCGATACAGGTAGACCGCACATTCAAAATGAAGGTAAAGGCTTCTGAAGTCCATATTAATGGTTCCTACTACAGCTTTGGTATCATCGCTTGCATATATCTTGGCATGGATAAAACCTGGTATGTACTCATAAATCTGGACCCCTGCCCTTATCAGCTCCCCATAGTGAGACCTTGCAAGGAGGAACGCATATTTCTTATCCGGTATCCCCGGCATGATGATAACCACCTCCACTCCCCGCTTGGCGGCAAAAGTAAGAGCCTGGACCATTTCATAATCCAGAATCAGATAAGGTGTCATAATGTGGATATAATGCCTGGCAGAATTTATGATATCCAAATATACCTGTTCCCCAATGGATTCCTGATCTAAGGGGCTGTCTCCATAAGGGATCACAAATCCATCCATGTTCAGCTCCAGGGGATAAAAATATTCCGGATCCCTTAAATATTGTCCATAATCCTCAGCCCCTTTTTCAGAAATGTTCCACATTTGCAGAAACATCATGGTAAAGCTGGTAACGGCATCCCCTTTCAGCATGATCCCTGTATCCTTCCAATGCCCGAAACGCACACGCCTGTTAATATATTCGTCCGCCAGGTTTACCCCTCCGGTAAACGCCGTAAGGCCGTCCACCACCAGTATCTTCCTGTGGTCCCGGTTATTCTGGTAAGTGGTAAATGCGGGCTTAATGGGAGAAAACATCTTTGCCTTGATCCCCTTTGCCTGCAATTCCTTTGGATAGCTGAAGGGAAGAAGAGCCAGGGAACACATGCCGTCATACATGAACCGGACTTCCACCCCTTCCTTTGCCTTTCTCTCCAGGATCTCCAATATGGCATCCCACATTTCCCCACGTTCCACAATAAAGAATTCCATAAAGATAAACCGTTTTGCTCCCTCCAGCTCCTTCTTCATGGCTTCAAACATGGCTTCTCCCAGGGCAAAATACTGGGCATTGGTATTTTTATATGCCGGGTAATGGCCTGAACTCTTGATATAGTGAGCCAGATTAGCATTCCGCCTGCTGACTCTGGACAAGTCCTCCATGACCTTGGGGCTTTGAGGCAGATAGCCTTCCGTATGCTCTATGTTGACACGGAGCCTTTTATTCATCAGCTTCCCCACGATCTGCAGCTCTACAAACAGGTAAAAAAGCGTTCCAAACACAGGAACGGCTGCAATCGGGACCATCCAGGCCAGTTTAAAGCTAGGATTCTCTTCCTTATTCAGGATATAAATGATAACAAATGCACTGAGCAGAACAAAGCCGCCATAAAAATACGCAAGGTAACGGCTTAAAAAACGGTATGACGCAATAAGAATCGCCACTTGTACCATAAGAGAAACGGCCGCAAACGTGGTCCGGCCAAAAATAATCCTTAGCATTCTCCTGATCTGTTTCATTCTGTGCACCTCCCATGCTGCCAATTCCATTGATAATATCTCTTTCATTATACAGCCTGTCTCTTTTTCTTGCAACACCTTACAGGCTCTGTGTCCGTTTTCCCAATATGCCAAAAATAACGGGAAAACTGCTGGTATCGCAGTCTTCCCGCCGCCTTTTCACTTTTCTTACCCTTCCAGTGCCTGTCTGATATCCTCCACAATGTCCTCTGCATTTTCGATCCCAACACTCAGCCGGATCATGGACGGATCAACTCCCGCTTCAACAAGCTGTTCATCGGTCAACTGTCTGTGGGTATGGCTGGCCGGATGTAAAACGGAAGTGCGGGCATCCGCCACATGAGTCACAATAGCCGCCAGCTTCAGTCCATCCATAAACTTAACCGCAGCTTCCCTGCCTCCCTTTAAGCCAAAGGAAATCACACCGCAGGTACCATCCGGCATATATTTTTTTGCCAGGTCATAATACTTATCCCCTTCAAGCCCCGGATACTTGATCCAGGCCACATCTTCCCTGGCGCTTAAATACCGGGCCACCTTTAGGGCATTGCCGCAGTGGCAGGGAACCCGAAGATGAAGGGTTTCCAGGCCAAGATTCAATAAAAAGGAGTTCATTGGGGATGGAATGGAACCCAGATCTCTCATTAACTGTGCAGTGGCTTTTGTAATATATGCCTTTTTTCCGAATTTTTCAGTATATACAATGCCATGGTAGGATTCGTCAGGTGTGGTAAGTCCAGGATACCTTTCTCCCTGAGCCTCCCAGTCAAAGCTTCCGCTGTCAACGATACAGCCGCCTACGCTGGTAGCATGTCCATCCATGTATTTTGTGGTAGAGTGAGTAACAATATCTGCTCCCCATTCAAAGGGGCGGCAGTTGATGGGCGTCGCAAATGTATTGTCCACAATCAGCGGTACCCCGTGCCCGTGTGCAACCTTAGCAAACTTCTCAATATCAAAAACCACAAGAGACGGATTGCCGATAGTTTCTCCAAATACCGCTTTGGTATTGGGCTTAAATGCCTTCTCAAGCTCTTCTTCCGATGCATCCGGATCTACCAGAGTGGATTCGATCCCCATCTTTTTTAAGGTTACGGTAAAAAGATGGGTGGAGCCTCCGTAAATCGTGGCAGAGCTGATCACATGATCTCCTTTTTCACAGATGTTAAGCAGCGCATAAAAATTAGCAGCCTGTCCGGAAGAAGTCAGCATGGCCGCAACTCCGCCTTCCAGTTCGCAGATCTTAGAAGCTACGGCATCATTGGTGGGGTTTGCCAGCCTGGTATAAAAATACCCCTCATCCTCCAAATCAAACAGCCTTCCCATCTTATCGCTGTCGTCATACTTAAATGTTGTGCTTTGAAAAATCGGAAGCACCCTGGCTTCTCCGCTTTTCGGCTGCCAGCCGCCCTGGATGCAAACCGTCTCTCTGGAACGCCCGTTCTGACTCATCTTTTTTCCTCCTGTAAACCTTAGTCAAATACTTCTCATAGTTTAGCATAAATAGTTCTGGAAATAAAGTCCTAATTGCCTTCTTGTATTCCCTGTTTATTTACAGTATAATAGGCGATATCATAAAACACGTCAAAGGAGATCCCTATGGAAAAATCAAAGGTTTACTATACAAATTTTCACACCGCCTTTCAGGAAAACCTTCCCCAGAAGCTTAGAAGGCTTATAAAAACCGCTGGAATGCTGGAACAGATAGACTTTCAAAACAAATATACGGCTATTAAGATCCACTTTGGAGAGCTGGGGAATTTATCCTTTCTCCGCCCCAATTACGCAAAAGTGGTGGTAGACCTTGTCAAATCCCAGGGCGGAAAACCATTTTTAACGGATTGCAACACCCTGTATGTGGGAAGCCGCAAAAATGCCCTGGATCACCTGGATACCGCTTATGAAAACGGGTTCTCCCCTTTTTCCACCGGCTGCCATGTGCTGATCGCCGACGGCTTAAAGGGAACTGATGAAAGCCTGGTTCCCATTGACGGAGAATACATAAAGGAAGCTAAAATCGGACGGGCCGTTATGGATGCGGATATCTTCCTTTCCCTTACCCATTTCAAGGGCCATGAAAGCACAGGATTCGGTGGAGCATTGAAAAACATAGGAATGGGCTGCGGCTCCCGGGCCGGAAAAATGGAAATGCATAACTCCGGAAAACCCCATGTAACGGAAGAAACCTGTATCGGCTGCCATGCCTGTGAAAAAAACTGCGCCCACGGCGCCATCTCTTTCCAGAATAAAAAGGCTTTCATCGACACAAACCTTTGTGTTGGCTGCGGCCGCTGCATCGGAGTCTGTCCCGTGGATGCCGTTGAGACAGACTTTGATGAGTCCAACGACATCCTAAACTGCAAGATCGCGGAATACACCCAGGCGGTTCTCGGGGACCGCCCCAATTTCCACATCAGCCTGGTCATGGATGTATCTCCTTACTGCGACTGCCACTCAGAAAACGACATCCCCATCATTCCTGATGTGGGCATGTTTGCATCCTTTGACCCGGTAGCCCTGGATATGGCCTGTGCAGATGCGGTAAACCGCCAGCCGGTCATGGCGGGAAGTGTCCTGGAAAAACACGGCAGCCATCACCACGACCATTTCAAAGACACCCATCCCAACACCAACTGGAAGTCCTCCATTGAACATGCAGTGAAAATCGGTTTGGGAAATGGGGAATACGAATTAATCACACTGTAATACAGGAGATTTGATAAACCAGCTTTTTATGCAAACTGTAAACAGGAAAAGGGAAGGTACATCATCTTTGTGCCCTCCCTTTTCTTTGCTCAATTAAAATCCCTGATCCTGTCAGTCCTGTAATAGGTCCCATCCTCTCCCAGGGGAACCTTGTCCCTTCCGATCTGCCAAAGGGAAAGCTCCGAATCCTTCATCTTTTTTTCCGGGACATTTTTTGCAATAATAAGCTCCGGCCAGACAAAGGTGGTTTCCACTGCCTTCCCGTCAAAGCAGATTTTGGAATAAGGGGTGAAATTTTCTCCATAAACCAGAACATTGGAGTCATTGTACACCACATGATCAATGACGATATCGTCGATTCCCATTTTAAGCTTTGTGGACTCATAAGGGCTTTCTCCTCCGTACACCTCACGGCTTCCGTAGAGAATGTCATATTCCAGGGTTTTCATATCCTTTAAATAGCTTTCTTCCCCTGCTTTGGGGTCACTAAAATATTTCTGATGGAACCTCATCATGGTTCCCTCATGAATGTTGAGAATATCCAATACGTGTGCAGCAAGCTGGTATGCTTCCACATCCTTTTTCTCCATCGGAAGATTCATGTTGTTCCAGATCACATATTCCGTCTGAAACAGGGAATGATTCTTCATCTCATCTTCTGACCATTCAAATCCAGGCAGATGGTCCCCGTACATCACCAGAACGATAGGTTCCTTCCTGGTCCGCAGGGTATTGACAAGGGAACGGATAAACTGGTCCATTTCCCCGATCTGCTGGCAGTAATACTCAAAGCTGGGATATTTCCCGTGCCCCTGAACGGAAATGGTGTAGATAAAGTCAGGGCCCCTGGTAGAATCCAGGGTCCTGATGATCTCACCGGTAAGAATCTTGTCCTTGCACCAGCCCGTAGGATTTCTTTCTATATTATTCATATATTCAATGGGAGTAAAGGTATCAAAGCCAAGCTGGGAAAACACCCGGTTCCGGTCATAAAAGGTGGCCTCATTGTTATGGATGGCATGGGCCTTGTATCCTAAATTTTTCAAATCAAAGGCCACGCTTTCGCAGGGGGTTTTCTTTAACACGGTTTTATAGGGATACTCTCCCGGGCCGAAAAAGTCCAGGTTCATGCCTGTGATGGATTCAAATTCCGTATTTGCGGTACCTGCGCCCACAGAGGGCACGCTTAAGTAACCGCTGGGATAATTCTTCTGAAGCTGATGGAAAAACGGGATGGGATCATAAGTCACCGGATTGTTTTCCCACAGGGAAGGGTCGAAAAATGACTCTAACTGGATCATGATCACATTGGGCTTTGTGTCCTCAGACAGGGCATACGTATTTTCCGGAACCAGCTCCTCATCCCGGATTTCTTCCATTGTCTCAGTTCCATATCCCTCGGGCTTTGAGATTCCTGTGTTGAACAGGGAGTTGGAAAAGCAATATGGAAATCCGTAGCTTTTAAATGCCTCTCCGATATTGCCGAAGTGAACCGCCACCAATCCTGTTTTCATGGCTGCGCTCGTCACCCCCAGCACAGCAACGCAGCTTATGGCTATAAGCCCTGCTCCAAGGCCGTACCTCACCCTTTCCCTGGAAACAGGTGCTCTGCGCCAGACTGCAGCTAAAAATATCACAGCAAACACAATGCCGCTTACGATGAAAATGATCTGCACCCAGGTAAAGTAAACCGTAGCCAGACT
Source organism: Lacrimispora brassicae (assembly GCF_054772055.1). Lineage (NCBI taxonomy): Bacteria > Bacillati > Bacillota > Clostridia > Lachnospirales > Lachnospiraceae > Lacrimispora > Lacrimispora brassicae. Next base: position 6,916 of record NZ_BRYH01000047.1, read on the forward strand.
GACCGCATACTTCACCAGGCGGAAATCCGCCCCAGTAAAAGGTGTTGTGCGGAAAATAAGGAGGATGCCATTTACTACTCCCATAAAAAGCCAGATCAAAGATAGGGTAATGCATGTAAAAGCCTTGCGCTTTGTCACAAATACAACCGTAAAGGGAAGGGTGATGATCAGGGTATTGAGCAAAAAAACGGGAAAGCTTCCCCCTATATAAGAGCCAAGGCTTATGAGAGATTTTCTGCTGGCCAGTTCAATAAAGACATTGATCATGGCAGAAAATGCAAAAAGCCTTCCCAGCCACTTGACATATAGTTTCATGATATACCTCTTTATCTCTTATTTCTTTTCAGAATCGGATTTAGTCTATCACATTTTACTGGAAATTTACATACTTTTTTAAAAATAGCGAAAATTCCCAAAGGAAAGACCGGCTTTTTAGGGCCGGCCTTTTAAGTAATTACTCTTGTTCTTCAGTTGGTTCAAATGCATCATCACCAACCGTATTGATTCCAGCCGCCGGGTTCACTTCCTCTGCCGGCACTTCCTGTTCCACTTCCACTACATTCTCTACATACTCATCTTCTGTATCAGCTTTCTGGGATGCTTCCTTTACAGAGGCTCCGCACTTTCCGCAGTAAAGGGAATTCTTCGGAACCTTGGCTCCGCAGTCCGCACAGATACGGGTTCCCTCGCTTTGGCTCAGTTCAATCTCCAGAGCGGCAACTCTTTCCCGGCTGGCCCTGACAGCTTCATAAGCCTTTGCATAAACTTCCTCCGGCTCTTTGTTCGCTTCATAGAATTGTTTTCCAATGACCGCATAAGCTTCTTCCAGCTTCGTTTTCTCTACACTGATCTGTGTCTTTAGCTGTATCGTCTCAGTCAGTGCTTTTGCCTTGGTTGCAACCTCTTTGCCGGTACCACTAATTGTCTTTCCCAGCTCTTCAAAAAATGCCATCCGTGATTCCTCCTTTGACTTATGCTTCTATCATTTTAACGTTATTGGAAGAAAAAGTCAATGAAAGACTGTTTACA
>NZ_BRYH01000048.1:0-307048 GCF_054772055.1 Lacrimispora brassicae
GGGTGTTTCCTCTTTCCTGCCCTGCTTTTTGGGCATAAAGGTATACCCATAGGGTATTTCCTCTTTCCTGCCCATGCTTTTTGTAAAAGGTATGTCCCAGGATATTTCCTCCCATGGCCCATTTGCCCAGCCATAATCCAGGGATTCCTATCCTCTGCTTTTTAATATTTCAGCCAGTTGGCTCCTTACCTCCTCCACAGAACCATTATTTTCGATCACCCGCGTACAGCGGCTTAAAAACTCTGATTCAGAGGATTGGCTTGCTATGATACGTTCTGAATGCTCTCTCGTATAGCCCCTGTTTTCCGCCAAACGGCGGATCCGGTTCTCCTTTGAGGTGCGGACGTACCACATTTCGTCCCAACTGTCATCTGACTTTTCATTTATAATTGCAAATTCTACCACAATAAGCCCTGCTTGGGAAGCAGAAATTTTATCATTTATGGTTTTCCATACCATAGGATGGATAATGTCATCCACGGTTTTCCTTGCCCTGTCATCCTGAAAAATGAGTGCAGCCAAAACCTTGCGGTCAATGGTCCCATCGGGATTTAAGAATCCCTTCCCCAGGGCTTCCGTCACCGCCAGATAGCCTTCTTCTCCTGGCTCCATCAACTGGTGGGCAACCTCATCCGCCTTGATCACTTCCCCACCGTACTCTTCCTTTAAAATAGAAAGAACCATGCTTTTTCCGGCTCCAACCCCTCCGGTCAGTCCAATCACTCTCATCCTGCCACCGACCCTTTACTTGGAATCAAACCAGGAGTCTCCTACATTGGCCTCCACTTCAAGGGATACTGCAAGGTCTGCCGCATGCTTCATCTCTTCCACCAAAAGCTCCTTTACCTGGTCTGCCTCGTCCCGGTATGCTTCAATGAGAAGTTCATCATGAACCTGAAGGACGATCCGGGATCTTAATCCCTGTTTTCTTAAGGCATTGTCCACCCGTATCATGGCGATCTTAATAATATCGGCCGCAGTTCCCTGAATGGGAGAATTCATGGCGACCCGCTCTCCAAAGGAACGCTGCATGAAGTTGGAGGATTTCAGTTCGGGAACAGGACGGCGTCTTCCGAACATGCTGACCGCATAGCCCTGTTCTTTCGCCTCAGCCACAAGGCCGTCTAAAAATGTCTTCACTCCCGGATAGGTCTCAAAATATTTTTCAATGTATTCCGATGCCTCTTTTCTGGTGATGCTTAAGCCTTCGCTGAGCCCAAAGGAGCTGATTCCATATACAATGCCGAAGTTCACGGCCTTTGCATTCCTTCTCTGAAGCGGCGTTACCTCAGGAAGGGGGACATGGAACACCTGGGAGGCTGTGATGGCATGAATATCCTCTGCCTGCTTATATGCTCCGATCAGACGCTGGTCCCCTGACATATGGGCCAGAACCCTCAGCTCAATCTGGGAATAGTCCGCATCAACGAACACACAGCCCTCCTGGGGTACAAAAACCTTCCTGATCTCCCTTCCCAGCTCCACGCGGACCGGAATGTTCTGCAGGTTTGGTTCCGTACTGCTGATTCTTCCGGTGGCTGTAATCGTCTGGTTAAAGGTCCCGTGAATCCGTTCATCCGGCCCAATATAGGTGGCCAGTCCATCCGCGTAGGTGGAATTTAATTTGGTCAACTGCCGGTAATCCAGGATCAGGCTGACCGCAGGCCAGTCAGAGGCAAGCTTTTCCAATACATCCGCAGCCGTTGAATAGCCGGTTTTTGTCTTTTTCCCTCCCGGGATCTTCATATGGTCAAAAAGCACCTCTCCCAACTGTTTCGGAGAATTGATGTTAAAGGTTTCTCCTGTTTCTTCAAATATCTTCTGCTCCAGCTCCGCGATGCGGACCTTTAGACGGTCCCCATATTCCTTCAGCCGCTCCCTTTCCACCTGGATTCCGGCCTCTTCCATGGAAAACAGGCTGTAGGTCAAAGGCATTTCGATCTCATAAAACAGCTTATTCATGCCCGTCTTTTCCAGTGCCTCATGAAGCAGATCCTGACACCTTAAGGCCACATAGGACATATAGCAGATACAGGAAACAGCTTTTTCCCTGTTTTCCTCAAGAGCACGCTTTAAGGAGCCTTTTCCAATAAGCTCTGTTCTGGATGGAATAGAAAGATCCAGGTAATCCGCCGCCAGATCGTTATATTCATAGGAAACCTTTAATGGATCTAAGAGATACCCGGCAATGCTTGCATCAAATACCGGGCTTTCCGACGTAAGCTTTAAGAAGGAAAGCTGGCTTTTCAAATGAAGAACTGCTGCCTTTCCTGCTCTTTTGCATATCTCTGTCCCTTTCTCTGCCAGATATTCCGGCTTAAGAGACTCCTGGGGAATGAAGCAGTAGCATTCTGTTTCGCTGAGACAAAGAGACAGAGCTGTCAAGGCCTTGTCCTCGACCACCAACTGGATCCCCAGGCGGCAGCCTTCCCCGCATCTTAAAAAAACAGCCTCAGCCTCTGAAAGATCCGTGACAACATGAAAGCCTGATTCCAGGGAGTCTTCCTCTTCTTCTCCCGGGAAAACGGCGGGTACAAAATCCATGTCAATAATCTTCTGGATCTCAGCCTGTTCCAGGGTTTTTGTGTAATCCAGGCGGACATCGCAATCCCTGTGAAGGGCAGCAAGTTCTTCCTTTCTCCTGACTTCTTCCTGATTTTCTGTAAGCGCCTCCCTGATCCTCTGAGACTCTATTTTTTCAATTTGCTTATAAATATCTTCAATGGTTTGATACGTTCTTATCAATTCACAGGCGGTTTTTTCTCCGATTCCCCGTGCTCCGGCCAGTCCAAAGACTCCTTTTAACTCCTCCGGCTCAAGGCCGAATTCTTCCCTGATACGTTCCGTGGAATAAGACTTAAATTCCAGGCCTTCTTCTCCTACAGCAGGAATCTTAAGGGTTACATGTTCCCCCACTGCCTGCAAAAGCTTCCGATCTCCGGACAGGAGCATGACTTCTCCCTCCTCTTCCTGACACCTTTTTGCCAGTGTAGCCAGTATATCGGAAGAAGTGTATCCTTCCTTATTAAAAACAGGAATCCCCAAGGAAGGAAGGGCCTCTTTTAAAAGCTCTTCCTGCTTTAAAATCCCTTCATACAACTCTGTACTTTTAAGGTTTTCCTTACGGATATCTTCTGTTCCTGAATCAAAGGCCGCAGCAAAATATTCCGCTTCTTTTGCCTCCATCAATTTCATGACCAGGCTTTGGACCCCTTTCGCTCCACTGGAAGGTAATCCATAAAAAGCATTCTCTATCATGCTGCTTCCGTCAATTAATATAATTCTTTTTCTGTCCATATTTCCTCTTTCCTGCCCACATTTATGGCATAAAGGTATACCCACAGGGTGTTTCCTCTTTCCTGCCCATTACTTTAGGGCAAAAAGTATACCCCAGGGTATTTCCTTCCATCATAGTAATCCCCACTGCATCCAGATCCTGCACTGCAGAAGGACCGTTAAGACCAGCGCCATGATACTGACCGTGGACACCGCATATCTGGCAATTTTAATACACCGTATCACCTGCAGCCTTTGCCTGGACTGTTCTATGGCAGCCTCCAGCGCTCCTTTTATATTATAATTCCCCGTTTCGGAGTCCAACTGCCTGATTCCTACGTCCACAGTAAAGTATATTTCCAGTTCCTCCCTGCAATCCGTACAGGATTCCATATGTTCCAGAAATTCCCTCAGCTCTTCGTCCGTCAATTCATCTTTGATGTATGGCATAACCAGACGTTCCGCTTCCTTACATGTCATGGTCCAGACACCTCCTTAACCTCATCTTCTGTCTATCATACAATATATTTTACTTATTTTCAATTTAATAATCGTAAAAAAACACTTGCCAAATGGAAAATCCTATGATAAAATAATGAACGTTGTAAACAACGCCGGCATGTCGGAATGGCAGACGAGGCGGACTCAAAATCCGTTGATGGCGACATCGTGTGGGTTCAAGTCCCACTGCCGGCACTACACCCTTGGCAGGGAGCAAGGTCTTGGAAACCTGAATTTTTTCAGATTTCCAGGGCCTTTTCTCTGTCCTTTAGGGCTCATTCCCAGTAATTTCCAACAATTTTCTTAATTCCGGAAAAATCCAGGCACAGCCGCAACATTTGTGGTATACTGTAAAAAAATCACGAAAAATGAAGGGAGGCAATTCTATGAAACGAAATACAGTCATCCCAGCCCTTTTCATCGGCTGCGCCCTGATTTTAAGCGGCTGCGGACACAAAAATTACATGAAAGCCAATATATCAGCAACCACTGTTGCCGGAGAATCCATGTCCTCCGCCGCAGAAGCCCCAAAGCCCGAAAAAAACGAAAGCTCTGACGGCAAAGGATCGGAAAACGAAACAAGCAAGGCTGCTTCTGCCGCCCGCATCACCACCGTTCTTTGCACCTATGAGGAAGGAAAGGCTTCCATACAATATCCGGCCGTCTCCGGATCAGAGGATGGAGCAAAAGAGAAAAAAATCAACGACCTGTTAAAAAGCAATGCCCTGGAAATACTAAAGGCATACTCCGTCAATCCGGAAAAGGACAACCTTTCCATTACAGCTAAAGTAATTTCCGCAGACAGGAAGCGGATCACTGCCGTATACACCGGGCTATTGTCCGGGGAAGGGGCGGCTCATCCGGTTAATGTGTTTTTTACCAACACGGTCGACATGTCCCTGGCAAAGGATATAAGGCTCACGGACTATGCGGACCCTAAGGCACTGGCGGAATACATTCGTTCCGCTGACTGCCAGTTTTATGATGTTTCCCCTGAGCTTAAGTCAGCCTTACTTCCTATACTTGCTGAAACCAGCCTGGACGAATACATGAAAATGTTTCAAACCGCGGATTTTCCCCTGGAATCAGCCGCCTCAGACAGCGCCCCTGTTTTCCCGGAATCCTTTAGCTATGAGGATCATGGCACCATCATCGTTTCCATTCCAGTACCTCACAGTTTGGGGGATTTTGCGCTTATAAAATATACTCCTGAGACAAAATAGGAAAAATAGTTGCCATTTACCCCTTTCTTTGATAAAATAGGACGGAAAATAAAAAGAAATGGGGTAGAAAAATGAGTGACAACGCAAAACTGACAGCCAGGGATTATCTGCTCAGCATCCAGCATCTGTTCGCCATGTTCGGCACTGCCGTAATGGCACCCGTATTGACAGGTCAATCCACCGCCGGCATTATTTTCTGCAGGCGCCGCCACCTTAATATTCCACTGCTGTACTAAAAGATTCCTGTATTTTGGGGTTTATCCTTCACTTTTCTGGCCGCCGTCACCAAAAGTATCCGGCCGGAAGGAACCGTGATCCCAGGAAACGTATCTTTAGCACAGAGTGGAATTATTTTTGCGGTCTGGACTATCTTATTTTTGCCTTGATTGCCTACATCTCGGCGGTGATAAAATCTAAAAGGTGTTTCCTCTTGTGATTACCGGTCCTGTGATCGTTGTCATTGGAAATCAGCCTGGCAAACACCGCATTAATGATGCTACCGGCAGTTTAAGCTTTGCAGGCAGAATTATTAGGGGCATCCCTTTAAACCTTGGAATTGTCACCTTTGCTATGCTTGTTGTCATCCTCTGCTCTATTTTTGCCCATGGCTTCTTTAAGCTGGTTCCCATTCCAGCCCCGAACCGGTCAAGAACGGTATTAAGATCCTGCGGTTGGGTATGCTCCCAGCGGTGGATATCCGCTCCCTGGGGGAATCTGCTCCTGACTTTGCACACAGCAGGAGTCTGACCGCAGTTAGACCGATTCTGTATTTGGGCTTGGATTCCCACAGCTTGGAGGGCTTAAGGTTTTAACTGACTCTGTTACATGAAACTCTCAGGTTCCTTTCCTGCAGTTATAATCGGTGTTTTCATAAACCTCATATTGCCGGAAACTCCTGATACAGTAAGAGCTTAAAGAAAGGATTAAAATTATTATGGACTTTTCAATGGACAATGTAACCATTTTTAACCACCCTCTCATTCAGCACAAGATCTCTATTTTAAGAGATAAGAAGACAGGCACCAACGAATTCCGTGCCCTCATCGAAGAAATCGCCATGCTCATGGGATTTGAAGCCTTAAGAGATCTTCCCTTACAGGAGGTGGAGGTGGAAACTCCTATTGAGACCTGTATGACTCCTATGATCGCCGGTAAAAAAATGGCTGTCGTTCCCATCCTTCGTGCAGGACTGGGCATGGTCAACGGAATCCTGGCGTTGGTACCCTCTGCAAAGGTAGGACATATCGGCCTGTACCGGGATGAAATTACTCATGAGCCCCATGAATACTACTGTAAGCTGCCAAGCCCTATTGAGCAGAGAACCATTGTTGTTACCGATCCCATGCTGGCAACCGGCGGTTCCGCAGTGGCTGCTGTGGATTTCATCAAGCAGCATGGCGGAAGGAACATCAAGTTCATGGCCATTATCGCTGCTCCTGAAGGCTTAAAGAGGCTTCAGGAGGCTCACCCTGACATTCAGATCTACATCGGGCATCTGGACCGCCAGTTAAATGAAAACGCCTATATCTGTCCTGGCTTAGGAGATGCAGGGGATAGGATTTTCGGTACAAAATAACAGGCAGTAAAGAGACTGCCCTAAAGCAGCTCCATAAAATACGAAGTAAAAACGCGCATTGACCGGCTTATAAAGCCGATTCAAAGCGCGTTTTCATTTGCCTGCTTTTGGATATACTTCTTCCTTATAGATTTTATCCGATTCCTTTATATAAAATGCTAAGTGCGAACACCAGGGCCGCAAGAAAAACATAGACATATTTTGCAGTAAAAAGGTAGGCCGCCCCTAAAGGCTTCTCCCGTCCCTTGTTTAACTCTTCCATGATCCTTCCATCCTTTAAAACCCAGTAAATCATGATGGAACACAAAACAGCCCCAAAGGGAACCACGTATATGGTAATTAAATCCATAAAGAATCCCATATATGGCTCATATTCTATGAAAAGCCCTGGAATAAATACCGCGGCTCCCACCAGAAAAATGGCTTTTCTCCGGGATAGGTGCAAATGAGTCTGGACAGCCTCTGAGCATACCTCAAGCATGTTCACCAGAGAAGTTACTCCGGCAAACAACACGGAAAGGAAAAACAGCACTGCCACCCATCTTCCCGCCGGTATCATGGAAAATACCTTGGGAACTGTGATAAACATGAGGGGAGGGCCGCTGGCTGGGTCCATCTGGAAGGCAAAGACCGCCGGAATAATGGCAAAACCGGCCAAAAGCGCTGCGACCGTATCCAATAATGCGGTAGTAATGGCTGCCTTGGGAATATCCTCCTTCTTATCTAAATAGCTTCCGTAAATGACCATTCCGGAGCCTGTAATGGATAAGGAAAAGAATGCCTGGCCCATAGCCATTACCCAGGTTTCCGGCTTCAGCAAGTATTCCCATCTGGGAACCAAAAGGTATTCATAGCCTGCCAGAGCACCTGGAAGAAAAAAGACCCGTACCGCAATAATGGCGAACAGGATAAAAAAGGATGGCATCATGATGGCATTTACCTTTTCAATGCCCTTTAATACACCGCCTGCCAGCACTGCCACCGTAATGACCACCACAAGGAAATGCCAGGGCACGCTGCCGAATTTTCCCGTCATGCTGGAAAAGTACTCTCTTGTATCTGAGTTCATCATGGCGCCGGTCAGGGAACCGAACAGATACTTAAGAACCCAGCCTACAATGATTGCATAGCCAATGGCAATGCCGAAAGAGCCGATCAAAGGAATTGCCCCGAAAAAGGCTCCTCCCTTTTTCCCCCTGGTCTTCATGGCATAATCGTAGGAACCTATTGGTCCTGTCCCGGTCAGCCTTCCAAACGCGAACTCACCGGAAAGTCCGACTATACCAAATAAAAGAACAAAGCCAAAATACACCAGTAAAAAAGCAGCTCCCCCATACTGCCCCAGGCGGTATGGGAACATCCAGATATTCCCCATACCTACCGCAGAGCCAACAGAGGCGAGAATAAATCCCATCCGCGAACCAAAGGTTTCGTTTTTCGCCCCAGAGTGTTGATTATCCATTGTACTGTTCCTTATTCCTCGATCAATTTTTTCTCTATAACTTCTCCCTGGTTCTTATAGATGGAGTTGGCATCTACACAGCCTCTGACACAGGAAAGAGGATAAATATTGGACTTCGGTCCGATCACGGTTCCAGGATTTAAGACTGCGCCGCAGCCGATCTCAACGAAGTCACCTATGATAGCTCCGAATTTCTTAAGGCCGGTCTCAATATCCCCGTCTTCTGCATGAACCGTAACCAGAGACTTATCGGTTTTTACGTTGGAAGCCAGAGAAGAAGCGCCCATATGAGACTTATAGCCTAAGATGGAATCTCCTACGTAATTATAATGAGGAACCTGTACTCCGTCAAAAAGAATGGAATTCTTAATTTCAGAGGAGTTTCCTATGACAGCGCCCTCTCCAATGATGGCATTGCCTCTAATAAATGCACAATGGCGGATCTGTGCGCCCTTGCAGATAATCACATGCTCACCCATACAGGCTGTTGGCGGAAGGTTTATGGATTTGTGAATCCACACGGCTTTTCCCACATGAACAAATTCATCCTTTGGAAGACGCGCTCCCAGGGAAACGATGAATTCGCTGATTTTGGGAAGGATCTCCCAGGGATATGTGGTCTGTTCAAATAATAATTTAGCTATGGTATGATTGATATCAAATAAGTCCTGGTTTGTCATATCTTCTTTTTTCATTTTAATAATCTCCTATTTTTGTTTTTTATAATTAGCTGCCGCAGTGTCAAATACGCTATGAAGGTCATAATGATTGTTAAGCCTCAAAACTCCTGAGGTCCGCCCGGCAACAAAATTTTCCAGTTTCTCCATATATTCTTCAGGGGTTATGGTCCCCTCCGCCACATAATTCAGCCCTTTTTCCCAGCTTGCCGTCAGTTCCGGATTAAGGAGCTGTCTGATGGAGGCATTGACCACATCAAAAATCATTTCTCCCAAAAGTGTGGGAATGATCACCTGGGTCTTGGTGTTTAGGGAAAGATACTTAATATGAAACAGCTTTTTTAAGATCTCAGCCCTGGTAGCACTGGTTCCGATCCCGCTTCCCTTTATCTGGGCCCGAAGCTCTTCATCTTCTATAAGCTGTCCGGCATTTTCCATGGCTAAGATTATGGAACCGGAGGTATACCGTTTAGGCGGAGATGTTTCTCCTTCCTTAATGGTCAGTTTCTTAAGAGGAAGCTTCATTCCCTTTTTTAAACTTCCAAGCATGGCGACAAACGCCGGATTATCCATTTGATTCTGAGAGGATTCCGGATTATTCTCTTCCTGGCCAGTTCCCTCAGAGGGCGCTTCTCCGCTGCATTCTTCCTGCTGCTTCTTTTTCCCCCAGGATACCTCTGCAATTTTTAAATAGCCGGCTTCCAGCATGACTCGGAAATTGGCATAAAAATGTTCCTTGACCGGTGGATCAGGGCACGGTGGATCCGCCACAAGCTCCAGTGCATATTTCTGGTAGACAGCCGGTGGATAAAAAACACTTAGGAATCTTCTTGCTATGACTTCATAAACCCTGCCTCCCAAAGAAGACAGCCCTTTTACTGCTGCAAGGCCCTGCCCTGTAGGTATGATGGCATAGTGGTCCGTGATCTGCTTATCATTGACATACCTGGTTTTTTCAATGGTCCGGTAAGAGCCTTTCTCCATGACCTCTGCCGCAGCTTCCGCCAAAGGCTCAAAACCCTTAAGCCCTCCAATGTTCTTATGGATCTCCTTTGCAACTGCCGTGGACAGGACTCTGGCATCGGTTCTTGGGTAGGTGACCAGCTTCTTTTCATAGAGCTCCTGGACCAGCTTTAAGGTTTCATCAGGGCTGATCTTAAACATCCTGGAACAGTCATTCTGAAGCTCCGCCAGATTGTAAAGCAGAGGCGGATTCTTTGTTTCCTTTTTCTTTTCTATGGAAGCAACGGTTCCTTCCATGGGGTCCATAAGAGACAGGGTGTTTATCAGCTCTTCTGCGTATTTACGTTCCTTAAAGCCGTTTTCCTTATAAAGAAAAGGAGATTCATAATACCTGGATCCGGGGGCGCTTCTCCATTCCCCGTCAAAATCCATGCCAGACAATTGGGGATTGGCCGGATCTTCCCTGGAAAAGGTTCCGATCACACGGTAAAATGGGGTCTTCACAAATTCCCTTATCTCCCGCTCTTTCCGCACCACCATTCCCATGACACAGGTCATGACGCGGCCCACGGATATTACCGTGTTCTTTCCGCTTTTTAAATAATTAGAAATGTGCTGTCCATACCTTAGTGTAAGCAATCGTGAAAAATTAATTCCCATGAGATAATCTTCTTTTGCCCTTAAATAAGCAGATGCGGAAAGGTTATCGTATTCGGATTCGTCCTTTGCTTCCCGGATGCCTCTTAAAATCTCATCCTCAGTCTGGGAATCAATCCACACACGCTTCTGCTTCTTGCCCTCAACTCCTGCCATCTGCGCCACCAGACGGTATATGTACTCTCCCTCCCGTCCGGAGTCCGTGCACACATAAATAGTATCCACATCAGGACGGTTCAGCAGACCGCTCACAATCTTAAATTGCTTTTCAACGCTTGGAATCACCTCATACTTAAATTCCCTGGGAAGAAATGGAAGGGTGGAAAGGCTCCACCGCTTGTATTTTGGATCATAGCTTTCCGGATAGCTCATCGTTACCAGATGCCCCACGCACCAGGTTATGATCACCTGGTCCGATTCCATGTATCCATCCCTGCGCCTTCCGTTAGCCTTTAAAGCATTGGCAAATTCCTGGGCCACACTTGGTTTTTCTGCAATGTATAACGATTTTGACATATCTCTCCCTACCGCCTTATGATAGTAACCCTTCTATTATACCATTAAAATTCACGAATAGCAAATCTTTCTGGCAACTATGATTTTCCAGAAACCTTTCTTTTATACTCAGACAGGATAACAGAAGCAAACATCAGAGCGCATCCTGCTGCCAGTTTTAACGTCACCGGTTCCTCCAGAAAGATAACGGAAAACCCCAGTCCGAATACGGCTTCAAAAGATAATATGATGGATGAAGTATTAGGGCTTAAATGCTTCTGCCCCACATTCTGAAAAAGGAAACAGAGCATTGTGCTGAAAATCCCCAGATACAGCAGGCTGGTCATCATGGAAGGGTCAATCACCTTAAAATCAAAGGAACCTTCCAAAGGAAACGCCATTGCCCAGCTCAATATTGCCGCCACAACCATCTGGATGACTGTCAAGACAATGGGGTCATGGTCCTCAGTATAACGGTCGATAAAAACGATATGAAATGCAAAGAAAAAGCCGCATACTAAAGTCATTAAATCCCCTGTATTTACAGAAAGATCTCCCTCCAGGGACAAAAGGGCAAGTCCCAGCACAGCGATCGCCGCGGCAGCCACATTGTTCCGGAAAGGCCTTTTTTTATTATAAAACCAATGAAGAAAGGGTACCAGGATCACGTACAATGTGGTGATAAAAGCATTTTTGCTGGCAGTGGTATATTTAAGGCCATAGGTCTGAAATAAATAGCTGATAAACAAAAATACGCCCAAAAGCCCGCCGCACATTACATCGGTTTTACGGATTCTTCTCACCCGTTTCCAAAACACAGCTACCAGCCCGGCGGAAGCAATGGTAAAGCGCAGAGCCAGCAGATAGGCAGGAGTGATCACTTCCACCGAATGTTTCATCACAACAAAGGCACTGCCCCATATGATTGTTGTTATAATCAGACCCAAGGCAGACAATGCCTTGATCCCTTTTCCGTCCTGTTTGTTCATGTATACACCTGATGTCCTTTCACATAAGAGCAGGGGCGCAGTATCCTGCGTCCCTGGTTTATCTTTTTGTTACCTTTTATTTTATATTGGAAAACTTGTAAATGGTGGCTGTCTTATATTCCTCGCCAGCCTTTAAAACAGGAGACTGGAATTCCGGTTTATTCACGGAATCGGGATAATACTGGGTTTCAAAGCAATAGCAGCAGCGATTTCCATAAACCGTTCCGCCTTTTCCCACGGTTCCATTTTTTAAGGAGTTGGCAGTGTAAAACTGTATTCCCGGAAGGTCTGTATAAACCTCCATCCGAATGCCTGTCTTATCTGACTCCGCTGCGGCACACAGGGAAACCTCTCCGGCCGGATGGTTTAAAACCCAGTTATGGTCATAGCCATTGCCAATAGCCAGTGCCTCATATTCTTCATTAATATCCTGTTCAATGGGCTTCATCACCGTAAAGTCCATGGGAGTTCCCTTAACAGGAATCAGCTCTCCGGTTGGAATGGAACCTTTATCCGTCCTTGTATAAGCATCCCCGTCGATCCAGACCCGCTGGTTCATGGCGTTTGTGCCATTCTGTCCATTCAGATTGAAATAGCTGTGATTGGTGAAATTAGCCACGGTATCTGCATCGCAGATCATATGGTAGGAAATCTCAAGGCTGTCATCGGCTGTAAGAGTATAGGTTATGGTAATGTTTGCATCTCCCGGAAATCCCTGGTCTCCATCTGGGGAAAAGAGGGAAAAGCTGATGCTGGTTCCCAGATCATTTTCCTCTGCCTCACTGTCCCAAAGGCGGCTATGGTAAAGATCCGGACCGCTGTGAAGATTATTTGGTCCATTATTGGCTTCCAGTATGTATTCTTTTCCCTTAATGCTGAATCTCGCGCCGCCAATGCGGTTGGCGTTCCGTCCGATGGGAGCTCCAAAATGAGGCGGGTTTAACAGATACTGGTCCACACTGTCAAATCCCAGGACTACATCAACCATAGTTCCATTTCTGTCAGGCACGTTCATGGTAACCCAAACTGCACCCAGATTCGTAAATGAAGCGGAAACTCCGTTTCGGTTTACCAGTGTATACAAATACACCTCTCTTCCATCGGACATGTTTCCCCAAAGCTCTTTCTTGTACGCCATGTTCTTTCCTCCATATACCTTTTTACTGAAAGCTCTCTCCCATAATGGAGAGAGCTTTATGATCCAATCATTCCTTGGCTTTAATATATCCCTTTGCGGTTAAAAGCTCTGCTGAGAGAACCGCTCCCCCGGCCGCTCCGCGGACCGTGTTGTGGGACAGGCCCACAAACTTATAATCGTAAACCGAATCTTCTCTTAAACGTCCTACGGAGATTCCCATTCCGTTTTCAAAATCCACATCAAGGGTCACCTGAGGACGGTTATCTTCTTCTAAATATTGTATGAACTGCTTGGGAGCGCTTGGAAGCTTTAGTTCCTGAGGAAGGCCCTTAAAATTCACTATGCGGTCGATCAATTCTTCCTTGGTTGGTTTTTTGCGGAATTTTACGAATACAGCCGCCGTATGTCCATTTAATACGGGCACCCGGATGCACTGACAGGTGATGACCGGTTCACTTGCTTTCACGATCTCCCCGTTTTCCACCTTTCCCCAAAGGCGGAGAGGCTCCTGCTCACTCTTTTCTTCTTCCCCTCCGATGTAAGGAATGATGTTTTCTACCATCTCCGGCCAGTCCTTAAAGGTCTTTCCTGCTCCTGAGATGGCCTGATAGGTGGTGGCTACCACTTCATATGGTTCGAATTCCTTCCAGGCTGTCAGAACAGGAGCATAGCTTTGAATAGAACAGTTGGGCTTTACCACAATGAATCCCCTGTCCGTTCCCAGGCGTTTTTTCTGATCCTCAATGACTTCAAAATGCTCAGGATTAATCTCCGGCACCACCATAGGAACATCTGATGTCCAGCGATGGGCGCTGTTATTGGATACCACCGGTGTCCCGGTCTTTGCATATGCTTCCTCAATGGCCTTTATTTCTTCCTTTGTCATATCAACAGCGCTGAAAACAAAATCAACACTGGCTGCAACCGCTTCCACTTCATTGACATTCATGACAGATAACTTTTTTACGGACTCAGGCATTGGGGTAGTCATTTTCCAACGGCCGCCCACTGCTTCCTCATAAGTCCTGCCTGCAGAACGGGGGCTTGCCGCCACAGTCACTACCTCATACCAGGGATGATTCTCCAGAAGAGATATAAATCTCTGTCCCACCATACCGGTTGCTCCTAAAACGCCAACTCGCAATTTCTTTTCCATCGCTTTCTCCTCTTTTCTTTTCATTTTGTATTCTTATGATATGCTAAATTCTTAACTATCCTATAACAAAGTGAAAAAAAAATCAATATTTATTCGCCAGAAAAATACATTTGTACGCCCACGGCATACGTTTTCTCGAAATGTATGCTGCAGTAAAGCACTAAAGGCGCACCTTACTGCCTTTTCCGTCACGTTTTCCAATCTTCAGCCGGTTTAAATGAACCTCTTTTTCCTTGTAATGAATGACCGGATCTTCCCCTATCAAATGCACTGCCTCCAGCTCTTCTCCAGGAGCCAGCTTGATGCCCCTCACGCCTCTGGCGTTCTTCTTCATCTCTGGGATTTCCTCTGTCAGGAAACGTAAAAATACGCCTGCCGACGTCTGAAGCACCACATCCATCTGCCCGTTTACAAGCTGGACCTTAAGAAGCATATCGTCATCCTGAAGCTTTGTGGCGGCCACTGTCCTGTTGTTGGTTTCAAATTCTTCTCCCGGTACCAGTTTTACAAGGGCCTGCTTTGTGGCAAAGAGGAATTTACGTCCTTTAAGCCCCTCTGCATGGCACAGGTGCACGATCTCTTCCCTGGTTCCGTCAAACTTGCTTAAGTTCTCAATGGGCGTCCCTTTATCCCGCAGCTTTCCGCCTGGAATATCCTGAACCTTCACCTGATGTAAATTTCCTTTATTGGTAAAGATGCAGATCTTGTCCGTGTTTAAACAGTTTACCACATAGGGGTTCTCGGTTTCAATGGTTTCTTTATTTCTCTCATAGGCTGCCTTGTCCAGGACCTTGCAGTAGCCGAAGCGGTCCATGACAAAGGTCACCTCAGACACTGCAACAGCCGTTTCATCATAGACGGCTTCCTTTCCGTCCTCGATTAAAGTCCTTCGTGGAGTGGCATATTCCTTTTTGATCTGGTTTAAATCATCCTTGATCACCCTGTCCATATTTTTCCTGCTGGAGAGGATTTTTTCATATTCCGCAATTTTAGCCAAAGTCTCTTTATATTCCTTTTCCAATTGGAGGATTTCCAGGCCGATCAGCTTATAGAGGCGCATTTCCAATATGGCGGTAGCCTGCTTCTCCGTAAAGTGCATGGTCTTTGCATCCTCTTCAAATCCCTTGACCTTGAAATTGATATTTGAAATGTCTCCGGTCATGAGACAGTTCTTTGCATCCTTTAAGTTTTTGGAACCTCTTAAAACTGCGATAATCAGGTCGATGATGTCACAGGCCTTAATAAGGCCTTCCCTGATCTCCTTTTTTTCCAGCTCTTTTTCCAAAAGGGTCTGGTATTTTCTGGTGGCATTTTTATATTGGAAATCCAGATAGTTTTTAAGAATACCCTTTAGGTTTAAAATCTCCGGCCTGCCACCTGCAATGGCCAGCATATTGACGCCGTAGGTGTCCTCCAGCTTTGTCTTCTTATAAAGGATGTTGCGGATCTTTTCCACATCCGCATCCTTTCGCAGTTCCAGAACGATCCGGATTCCTTCCTTGTTGGACTGGTTTGAAATATCCACCACATCCCCCAGCTTCTTGCTTTCCACCAGATCGGCCACATCTATCAGGAATTTATTGATCCCGGCTCCTATCATAGTGTAGGGGATTTCCGTGATCACCAGCTTGTCCTTATCTGCCTTCCTTTTTCCCAGCTCCACTTCAATCTTGCCCCGGAGCTTGATTTTTCCTGCGCCTGTTTCATAGATGGAGGGCAGATCGCTTTTATTGGCTATGATACCGCCTGTGGGAAAATCCGGCCCGGGTAAATATTCCATCAGCTCACGGCTGGAGATATCCGGGTTGTCAATATAGGCCTGTACTGCGTCAATGACCTCGCCCAGGTTATGGGCCGGGATGCTGGTACTCATACCTACTGCAATACCCTCCGCCCCGTTTATCAGGAGGTTGGGCACCCGTACCGGAAGGACCTCCGGTTCTTTTTCCGTTTCATCGTAATTGGGGACAAAGTCCACCGTTTTATCCAAATCCCTTAAATAGACTTCCTCTGCAAATTTTTCCAGCCTGGCTTCCGTGTAACGCATGGCCGCTGCCCCGTCCCCCTCAATAGAACCGAAGTTTCCGTGGCCGTTTACCAGCGGCATTCCCTTCTTAAATATCTGGGACATGACCACCAGGGTTTCATAAATGGAGCTGTCGCCATGGGGATGGTACTTACCCATGGTATCGCCCACGATACGGGCCGATTTTCTGTGTGGCTTATCGTGGTTTAAGCGAAGCTCGCTCATATCATATAATACACGCCGCTGCACCGGCTTTAGACCGTCTCTTGCATCCGGGATGGCTCTGGCTGTGATGACGCTCATGGAATAGTTCATGTAGCTCTTCTGCATTTCCTCGGAATACTCTGTTTTAATGATTTTTTCTGCCATATTTCCTCTCCTTACGCGTCAATCTCGGCTTCATCTGCATGTTCATAGATAAACCGCCGCCTGGGGAGGACGTCGCTGCCCATAAGCATTTCCGTTATTTCCGAAGCCATGCGGGCGTCCTCGATCTCCACCTGCTTTAAAACCCGCCGTTCCGGGTCAAGGGTTGTTTCCCAAAGCTGTTCTGCATCCATTTCTCCAAGACCCTTATAACGCTGTAAGGTAAATTCCCCGGTATGGGTCCTGCGGTAGCGCTCCAGCTCTTTTTCATCATAGAGATATTGCCCCTCCCCCCGCTTTGGAATGACCTTAAACAGCGGCGGCATAGCAATGAACACGTGGCCGTTATAAATCAGCTCCGGCATGAAGCGGTATAAAAAGGTGAGCAGAAGGGTATCAATATGGCTTCCATCCACATCCGCATCAGTCATGAGAATGATTTTATGGTACCGAAGCTTTGAAATATCAAAATCATTGCCATAGCCTTCGGAAAATCCGCATCCAAAGGTATTTATCATGGTCTTGATCTCCGCATTTGCCAGAACCTTATCCATGGAAGCTTTCTCTACATTCAGGATCTTTCCGCGAATAGGAAGAATGGCCTGGTACTGCCGGTTGCGGGCGGTCTTAGCGGAGCCTCCTGCGGAATCTCCCTCTACAATAAAGATCTCGCATTTTTCCGTATCCCGGCTTTCACAGTTTGCCAGCTTTCCGTTGCTGTCAAAGGAAAACCTGGATTTAGAAAGCATGTTGGTTTTGGCCTTTTCCTCTGCCTTCCGGATCTTTGCAGACTTTTCCGCACAGCCGATGACCGCTTTTAAAACCTCTAAATTGCGGTCAAAATACCGCTGGAGCTCGTCGCCGGTCACGGTGAACACTGCCTTTGTGGCATCTGCGCTGGCAAGCTTTGTCTTTGTCTGGCCTTCAAAAATAGGATCCGGATGCTTCACCGCCACAACGGCTGTCAGGCCGTTTCTCGTATCAGCTCCGGTGAAGTTGGTATCCTTTTCCTTTAATATCCCCAGCTCTCTTGCGTAGCTGTTGACCATCTGGGTAAAACGGGTCTTAAAGCCCGCTAAGTGGGTCCCGCCTTCCTGGGTGAAAATATTGTTGCAGAAGCCCAGAATATTTTCTTCAAAGGTGTCCACAAACTGCAGGGCCACCTCGATCTCCACCTTGTCCATTGTTCCCTTAAAATAAATGGGATCATGGATTGCTTCCTTTCCGGCATTTAATTCCTTTACATAGGCAATGATCCCATCCGGTTCATGATAGACGACGGTTTCCTCTTCGCCCTGACGTTTGTTCATATAGATGATTCTGAGAGCCGGATTTAAATAGGCGGTTTCATGAAGACGGCTTTTCAGCCAGTCCGCCTTAAAACGTGTTTTTTCAAAGATCTCCCCATCGGGCAGGAAGTTGATCTCTGTCCCGGTTTCCTTTGTTTTTCCTAACGTAGGAAGCAGGCCATCCACCAGTTCTACCGTTGGTATGCCCCGCTCATATTTGTCATAATGAATCAGACCATTTTTATATACTTTGATTTTCATGTGAACAGACAAGGCATTTACCACGGAAGAGCCCACTCCGTGAAGTCCGCCGCTGGTTTTGTAGGCATCATTATCAAATTTGCCGCCTGCATGAAGTGTAGAAAGAACCACACGCTCTGCCGATACGCCTTTGCTGTGCATTTCCACCGGAATTCCCCGGCCTGCATCCTTGACAGTGCAGGACCCGTCTGCTTCCAGGGTTACCCATATCTGATCACAGTAGCCGGCCAGATGCTCGTCCACTGCATTGTCTACGATCTCATAAATCAAATGGTTCAGTCCCTTTGTCCCAACGCTGCCTATATACATGCCCGGACGTTTCCGCACTGCTTCAAGACCTTCCAGTACGGTAATACTGTCCGCATTATACTGTGCTTTTGCCATGATACTCCTCCACATCTAGTATTGTCATGTTCCATTATACAATGCCTTTTCCATTTTTGGCAAGTTGCTGGCAATTTTTTTACTAAATTTCATAAAAAAGTATTGTATTTTCCCAGTGCTCTATGCTATAATATAAAACGTGTCAAATGACATTAAGCAGATATAGTTCATTGGTAGAACATCAGCTTCCCAAGCTGAGGAGGCGGGTTCGATTCCCGTTATCTGCTTTAAACCTTTTATTTACAAGGAAAAAGAGGGCTTCCATAACAAACTGGAAAGTCCTCTTTTTTTGCTTTGACACCACTTTGACACCACTTCTATTTTTTCACAGTATCTTTTCGATCTTTTTCATTTCCTCGGCTTTCGTATCTGGCAGTACATGCGAATATAAATCTGCAGTCATAGCCAGGCTGCTATGGCCTAAGATCACCTGCATGACCTTTAAAGGAATTCCCTGCTCCAGGCCTCTTGTGGCAAATGTATGACGTAAGGTATGTGGGGTTATTGGATCAAATTTTATACCATCTTTATTAATCTTATTGGCGATTTTTTTCATGTCTACCCGGATCCCCGTATCCCAAAATGCTCCGCCATCTTCATAAGTTAAGGCCATATTTTTTAGGTTATCTTCTTCTTTCCATTGTTCGCCCAGTTTTAACCGATTTTCAAGCTGCCTATGTCTGATGCTTTTCAGAAGTTCTTCTATATTATTAAGCATCGGTATATCTCTCCGGCTGCTCTCTGTCTTCGGGCTATCCTTGTACCTGCCTGACCCCTCACGAAGATATACCAGGGTCCCGGTTACATGGATCAGTTTATTCTTCCAATCAATATCAGACCATTGCAAGCCCGTTATCTCATTGACACGCATGCCCGTTGATAAAGCCATTACATAGAAATTATAGTATACAGACCCTTTTGCATATTTCAAAAAAGTATGCTGCTCTTCCAGTGACATTACTCTCTTTTCATTCTGGTTCTTTTTCCTGTATTTAGGAAAAACCAAAGCATCAGCCGGATTACTTATTATCAGCTTATTTTTTTGTGCCTGATTGAACATTCCCGATAAGATAACAAATGCAAAATTAACACGTGACTTAGAAAAACCTTTCTTGTAAAGGTCATTAATGATTTTCTGTAAGGCCTGGGGCTGTATGTCAGTCACTTTCCTTTTCCCTAAAACCGGCTCAATGTAGCTTGAAAATGTCTGCTTATACGTCTGTATCGTTGAAGCTTTGCTTGTATTATTCTTATATTGCTCCAACCATGTTTCAAACCAGGCAGAAACCGTAATATCTTTAGGCTTGCAGAAAATGCCATGCTTTAACTCATATTTCATGTTTTCCATTTTCTCCAGCAAGTCCTTCATATTTATATCATATATGGTATACCTCTCCCCATCATACTGAAAGCGGGCCATGTATCTCCCGTCAGAACGCAAGGTAATCCCTTTCGGTAACGTCTTCCCGTTCTTATCTACTGCCATATTATATACTCCTTATAAGGAATGCAACAATATAATTGCTATATGCTGCATTCCTCCAACATTTTTCAACATGAAGGTTCTCTCTACTTTTCCTCTTGATCCTGGAAAAGAAGTTCTGCAACATCCCGATCACAATTATGTTTGTCCATAAAGTCATATATCTTTATCTCTCGCTCCACATCATCTTCTTCTATTTCCAAAACACTGCGCAATGTTGATAGACCTTTCATAAGTTCAAAAATCATGACATTTGCAATATCAACCTTTGTACTTGCCTTGTCATAATAATATCCTATGGCTTTCCATACATCCGCTTGTGGTCTATTACTGAAATAATCCTCACTTAAATCCTCAATCATTACTTTTGCCCTTTGAGCCAATATCTCAATGTCTGTAAGTTTACTGCTGATGTAGAATTCTCTATCCATTTTGAAGATCCTCTCCTTTACGTTAGGGTTTGCAAAGGGATAAATCTGTGTTATAATCAGAGTACCCCTTTGCATTGGTGTGTGATCGGGTTTAATTTTTTTATTAGCCCTGTGCGTTTGCCGACGCATAGGGTTTTTACATTTGGTGTGTGATCTGGCAGCAGGTCCATGTAATTGCCGTTACTCACTGCTGCTTGTTATTCTTTTATTGGCCCTGAGCACTTACAGGCCTGTTATGCTACGGTAAACCGCTTTTCGCTTGTCTGACTCATGTACTGGCTGTAAAGCGTCTTGTGCTCTTTCTGGAAGCTCTTGGAATCGAATCGGTTCTTGATGATTGTTTTCCACTGTACCAGGAAAGCCCCGGCCTTTAATTCCTCGGCTCCTCTTGCATGCATTTCCTTCTTGATTTCCTCTTTCAGCTTATCCGCTTCTGCCTTAAGAGCTGCCTGCTGCTCTTCAATGGCCTTTAACTTTTTTACTCTGTTTACAATGGCTCTTTCTCCCATGTGGTTGATCTCCTTTCCTTCTGGTGGATTCTTACCGGGCTATTGTTCGCCAGTCTTGGCACCTCCTCACCGGGATTGAATCCTTGCGCCGTTCCGGTAATCTTCCTGACTATTGGTTTTGCCTCAGCTCACTCACAGGGATATTGACTGGAATTTCATAACCTTTTCGGGGTTATCGGTGCTTTGTTGTTTTGTTATCTTATATACCAATCATACACAAAGTTAAGTGAATATTCAACCGTCATTATACACAAAGTTAAGTGAATGTTTTTGGCGCAATTGTACACTTGTCTTTGTGTATATAAGATGCTATAATATGCTTATGATGGAAAAGATATATCTATTTTTATCCACCCAAAACAAGAAGGGATGTGAATGTATTGGCAATCAGTTATAAAAAGCTCTTTGTTCTTCTGGAGCAACAGGGTTGGACTACTTACAAAATACGTCAGGAAAAGTTGATAGGACAAGGAACTTTGACCGCTTTAAAAAATGGAACTGGCGGACTTGACAGCAAAACAATATCAAAAATATGCAAGGCTCTTAACTGCCAACCCGGTGACATTATGGAATATTTGCCTGATGATGAAGAATAGGCTTTAACTCCCACATCAGATATGCACATTGAGTCAGAGAGGATTTTAAAATTGAAAGAATAATTATGACAAGGCGGACCAACTATAATGCAATCCATTAACTATATATGATTTATCATCTATAGATACTTGAATAGTGATTCCAGATATGCTATATTAGAATTACAAAAGGAACAACCGCCCCCTACAAGGGGTTGGCCATGAATAAGATAGAAAATTCCGCCCTCAAACCGACCAAAGTTTACAAGGGTGGTTTTTCTATGCCTGTTTCCAGGACTTTATAGAAAAACGCTACTTACAATTAACGAAAATAAAGGTAAGTAATGCGATTATGAACATACCAAAGGCCATAAGGTCCTTAAAGTCATATTTCATCCGCACCACCTCCCATCTATGTATGATGGAAGGCCAACGCCCTTGCAGTGACACGATTATTCCTTGTCCCTATGGTAACATATCCCATTTCAATGTGCAATTACTTTTCCCAGGCAGTAGGCTATAACAGTCCTGCTGCCTTTTCGTCCTTCATGACGAAAACCTCCGCCCATTAACCAGCGCAATCTTGCGCTCGTCCTCTGGTGCGAACGTAAGGGGTATCATTCTGTGATCCCATTCAACACTAATATTGAATACCTGTGTTCTACGTCATGTTGACCCCTGCAATCTGAAAGGGACAATCTGTCCCTGACGGGAGTATGGACTGAGCACCCGTTGTTATAATAGGGGTGACAGATTGACACCCCTATATGATCACACTTTCCCTTCTGACCTATTGCAACCGCCGTAACTCCCCCTTAACCGCTTATGTATGCTTCATATTTCCTCTGTTTTGATCTATTAATCACTTAGTGGCACATTCCTCCTTTAGCCTTAATGATCGAAGTATGGACATTTCCTTGCTATAGACAGCGCAAGTGCTTCCCAAATTTGGGAAGCGGTTCCAATAGCGGTCAAAATATGGCTGAATACGGTTTTGAAGAGAAAAAAGACTTTTTTCCAAAAATGGAAGAAAGTACCGGGGCCGTCCCTCCACTGATTATAATGCAACTCCTCTTTCACTTATGGTCCATTGCAACTACCTCCACTACCCACATCCAAGGAGACAAAATACTCAACGCAAAACTGCGTTCAGCTTACTCCGCCCTGATGGCTCAAAATTTAGCCGTCCTTTGGTATGGACTGTGCAAAATTGCGTTGTCCTTTACTCAGCCGAATTTTCGGTTCTGCTTAATTGGGATTCTTTTCTCCACAAATGGAGGACTCCATCATGACTCTTCAAAATTGAGGAGTCCAAATTCTTTATCACAAGAAAGCCTAAGTAATTCAGTACAGCCGTATTCTCGGCTCTACTTGCTTTAGACTCTTTTCTACCCAAGTGGATAACTTCATCATGAGTCTCCAAAATTGGATTGTCTAAATTCTTTACCACAAGAACTATCAGACATTTCAGTACAGCGGAATTTTCCGCTCTATGTAACTTGGTTTCTTGTTTCATTACCTGTTCCGTAAATAACTCTGATTAAGTTGTTCATTTGGTCTTATTTTTTGCTTAATGGGAATCCTTTTCCACTGGCTCCACGATAAACCCCAATGCTTCCATTGGTACTCTTCGCACCCGATTTCCAAGAGCTTGCTGTGCCTTTTTTGGCAAATCAGATACCTTTACAGGCTGTCCATCGATTGTTACCCAGTTTGTCCAGGTTAAAGGTTCATTCCTTTTGATTTTTAACACCTCCTTTCTGACCGCTATAGCCTTTTTTTCCTAACCTCCACTTTTCAAATTCAGCGGTATCAAATACCCATTTACCGCCACCTTCTGTTTTAAGAGCAAAAGTCTGTCCTTTTGCGTGCACATTTTTATTAAGCTCCCGCCTTGAAAACCCCAGTTCAACTAACTCTGTAATACTCATAATAGGCCTTGGATACCGCATGATTATTCTCTCCTTTTTTATTCGACAATCCAATATCCTATTTTTCTGCCATCACCTCTAACAACCAGATCTTTCCTACTGGAAATCTCTCAATGTTTGCTTTCCAGTAATTAAAAGTACTTAGTGGTGTCCCAATCTTTTTTGCTAATTGAGCATTGGTAAGTTTATGTTTGATTTTTACCGTTGCAATAAGTATCCTTAATTCTTCTGCTCGTTGCTTCATGTGACTTTTTTGCATTCTGATTCTCTCCTTTACATATATGCTTTAAATATACTACTGCAAGGAGATTGTACCATAATTATTATTCCGTATAGCACTCCAGGTATCTTACACACAAATGCTTACTCTCAATATTCTGCCTGCTATATAATTTAACAGGCCACTAATTGCCACTATTTTTTATATGATATCTGGTGTTCCTGTTGTTCTGCTATATAGGCTGAAATTGTAGTGTTTTATAGTAGCTTAACTGCTTTGTCTTAATTGCCAGCTAGTTTACCGGTCCGCTATATATACAGATATGGCATCATAAGTCATCATCCATTTAATATTTTGTTCCAGGCAGACCTGTAGGCTATATGCTTAAAATGCAACTATTTGCAACCGTCTGTACGCTATACGGGATATTCCCGCTATATAGCCCAGTACACCAACAAATGTCAACATGCTTTCTCCATTTGATCTCGCAGTACTCTTCAAAAAGCCAACTGATTTGCCAAACAGCTATATAGGCAGATATTCCAACATTTTCCAACAAACAGTATATTACTCTTGATTACTCTGAGTCGGCAAAATTGCCGTACCAGCTTATGTATTGGCGGCGGAATTTTCCGCCACGAGAATACCGAACGTTCGCAACGTTCGTTTTGCAACGTTCGCTTTGCGTTGCATTCATTTTTTCTTAAAAGGGCCTACATTACATACTATTTTCATGATATAACCTACACTTTCCAGTTTAAATTACTCCAGCATTTTCCATCATTTCTATCCGAGGATCATACTGGGATTTACAAGGGTTTTGTGTGCATTATTGTGTGCAGAACTTTGCATACAATTTCCTGTATTGGAGGGCATGACAATGTATAATGTCTTAGGGTTTCTTAGTGTACACACCTTAACATTTTCTAACATCATTTGCTTTTAAACCTTATCATTTACAAGCATCATCGACCACATTCAATTATACTCTTTCTTAAAGATAGGGTGCTGAAATTTCAGCAGACTCCCAAGTACAGAACCGTGCTTTCTGCATTGTTTTGTTGTACTTTCTTTGCTGTACAACATTCCATTTGTCCCGACTTTTCCAGATAGCAATAATTTTCATCTGTGTCAAACCTCATATCTAAGGGCTGCCCTTTCCGTTGCACTGGTCCATGTCCGATTAAACCTTTCAAAGCCAGTTCCCCTTATCCCCTCACTATAAATAACATCTGTTTCTGGTAGAAATGGCCTCAGTTTATTCCTGTTATGCGATTTCCGCAATTCTCTCATTGCCTTATTTTCGTCCTGGCGGATAGCTTCTGGCCGAACCCCAAACGATTCGCCTATGGCAGCCAAAGTCATATTTTTCCGAAATCTCTTACGGATAATTTCCGGCTGATTCCCCGGTAAACTATCTACGCATTCCCATAGCACCGCCTTAAGCTGCTCCTGCTGCAGCCGATCAACAGTATCCCCTTCCATATCCTCACCGGAAGGAATAACATCCCCCACCGTGTATTCTCCCTCTTCTATGTTTTTTACAGGTGCATCTAAACTCGTTATGTTGCCAATACAGGCGTTTCTATGTATATCCCTTACTTGTTCTATGCTTAATCCCATAAAATAGGCTGTCTCGGCCTCTGAAGGCTCCCGGCCATGTTCCTTAATAAAGGAATCGCAGAGACGCTTATATTGCCTTAATCGTGCCTGACTCTGAAAGGAAATGCGTAAGCAAGAAGAATTCCGCTCTATGTATCGCATGATCCGCTGGCTGATCCAATATTCTGCATAGGTGAGGAACTTGCAGCCAGCTTCCGGATCGTAGCCATCTATTGCATCATAGAGAGCAAGATATCCCTCTTGCTCCAAATCCTCCAATTCCTCCCGTCCTCTATATCTCCAGGCAATGGAGCCAATAAAGGCTTTTACCTGCTCATACAGGGCAAGCATATCCTCTGCCGGATTAATACCGGCCTTGATCCTGATTACAAGCTCCTCATTATTCATATCCTGCTGCCTCCCTGCATTTTACAATATAGATTTAAACCTCAAGTTTTTTCAATGCCGCTCTTATTAGGGGGTATAAGAGGGGACTGAATTTTCAGCCGCCCTCTGAATAACCTACCTCTCATGACTTTGCATCACATTTTGCGATATTAATCATAACCCCTGGTAAAATTACTTTCTTTCCATATAAATCCCGTATCCTCCCATAACTTCTTAGGAGAAATATAGAAATTTCTTTTATTCTCGCTTCGTGTCATGTGTCCTATAGGTAGCCACCCATCTTCTATACCTTGGCGAACCCATGTAGCATCTTTCCCGTATACCTCTGCTGCAATTGTCATTGGTACTCCGCCAGCTCCAAATTCAGGATATTGAGCTGCGCTTAATAGCTTTCTTGTCACATGCTCCGCAATCTGTTGGGCATCATACAAAATTTTAACTTCCTGCTCTGCATTCATTTATTTTTCCCTCTACTTTCATAGTATTTAAAATAGTATTCTTATATCTTTTCTCTTTTTTAATACTATAAGTGACAAAAGCCGAGGTTTTAGGAGGTTCTTTAGACTCCCGATGTTACCAGCCTAACCCCTACACGGTCAGTTTCCTTGTTGTTATACTTATAGACCAACTGCCCGAACTTTGTACCGTCAACGATCAAATCTGCCTGTACGGTTCCGCCTCCGATTCCTCCCATTTCTTCAATAGCTTCCTTAAATGCCTGCTTCATTGTTTCAAGAGGGGATACAACCTCATAATCTTTGTTGTTATCGCCCAACATAGCCATGAAGTTGCCGGCTCTTGGGGGGACAACCGTTCCAGTAGCCAGACGTGGAATATGATCGGCATAGGCGGCATAATTGACCGGAGTCCTTGAGGCTGAAAACCCATTTCCAGAAACCGCCACATGTTTTATATTAAATCCAAATGACTTCCCACCAATTCCAGGAACCCAGTCCGGCACATCAAATTTCAATTTGTTCAAAGTATCAATAATAGAGTTTACTGCATTTGCTGCTATACTCTTCACACCATCAAACGCACTTTGGAAACCATTTTTAATCTTTTCAGAAAGGTTTGTCAGTGGCCGAACAAGATTACCCATTGAATTTTCAAGTCCCTGTATCAATCCTTCCATTAAATATTTTCCAATTTCAGCCATAACCGTAGATGGCGAATGAATCCCAAACAAATCCTTAATCCATTTCATGAATGGGTCAACTATATGCTTTTTAATCCATGCCCCAGGATCTTCGGAAAACTCTGCAATTCCTTCTGTAATACCTTCCCATAAAGCCTTTCCGATAACTTTCAGCATTCCCCATGCCGCTTTTACTACTGCCAAAGCGATCCGGATAACCACATCCACAACACTTGTAAACACTTTCCACCAGTCAACATTTACAAGGAATTCTCCCAGGTCCTGTCCTATTGCTTCCCAGTCGGTTTCTTTTAATGCTGTGCGTAGAGTTTCTAAAAGACCTAATGCAAAATCGCTCAATGTCTGACCGAAATCAGCCCAATCAATATTTGCAAAGAAGTTATTAAGAGTCTCAGAAATTTTCTTTCCTAACCCTGTCCAGTCTATGGTTTGGATAAAATTATGTATGCTGCTTATCATTCCCGACAAGGTCTTTCCCAGCGTTTCTCCAAATCTGGCCCAATCAATTCGATTTATTAGACCCATCACACCATCAGCCATAGCTTTTCCAATAGCCGGCCAGTCTGCAGTTGTAACAAATCCATATATCAAATCAATCTTTGCCTGAACAAAACTTCCGATTGTGGCACCAAATTTTTCCCAGTCCACCTCATATATAAGCCCGTTCAGCCCTTTTGCAAAAGCCTCGCCTAACTTTACCCAATCAATCCCATTTAACAGAAGGTATAACGTATTTACGATTGTATTAATACCCTTACCTAACATTCTGCCCAGTGAATCCCAATTGATCGTTGACACCATAGCATTAAACAAACTCACAAATCTTGTTACAATTTCTGTAATCCGTCCGCCCACATTATTCCAGTCAATCAAAGAACTGATTCGGGCTATAGCTCCATTAATCTTTTGTCCCAACAATTCCCCAATACCAGCGAAATCCTCACTATTGAGCAATTCCCGTATTTTATCTGCAGCCTTTTGCACATTCTCTGCTACTTCCACGGTTTTGAACATCTGATCCGGTGACGGTCCGGTATATTCTTCCTTGTCAGAGTTCTTGCCTTGTGCCTGAATCAAAGTATCAAAAGCGAATGTAGCTTTTTTAGTTTCTTTTGCTGCATCCTTTGTAGCTTTTTTGGTTGCTGCAAGACTGGCCGCATAATCCTCTTGAACAGCTATGGCTTTAGTAAAGGTATCTTTCCCGGCCAGAGCAGCCATTGTCTGCGCAATCCAGTTATTTAGCTCTACCATTTTTGATATCAGCTTTGTTAGAGCCGGTGCCACAAATTCTATGATAGGTGCGAATGCAACTGCAAAGCTGTTCTTAAGCATTGTGAGCGAAGATTTCAATTGAGACATTGTCTGGTTAACTTCACTCGAATAACGAGCCAGATTCTCAATTCCCCCTCTTATAGCAGATGTAATTCCTCTTATAGCCCGGTAAAACATGCTAAACACAAGTGTACGAAAAAGCATGCCCAGCATACTAAAACTCTTCCCCGTCTTCTGCGTGCCTTTTCTAAGACCTAACAAGGATTTTGTGATTTCTCCCGCTGACTTCATCACATTTTTAGCAAGGTTTTTCATCTGTCCTGCTGCCTTTACTGCCAAGTTCCCAAGAGATTGAAAGGCCATCTTTCCTACTGTTGCCATACCCTTTAACGCAGCTTGCGCAATAGCAGGGATCTTACTAAGGCCGGATCGTATAATAGTTGGGATATTCATAATTGCGGATATTAAAGTGTTTTTGACTGTGTTCATTCCCCACAAAACAGAATCTTTTAAACTTACCATTGAGGTCTGACCGGCAGCGGCCGTTGACTTTAATGCTTCAGAAGCTATTTTCCCTCCACTGGAGACCTCTTTTAAGGCACCTCCGGTCTGCTTTCCCGCATTTGATGTACTTCTCAGCGAGGAAGCTGCCTGTTGGCTATCCACGCTCATCTTGTTCATGACCATTCCCGCCTGCTGCCCGTATTGTTGAACCGCCTGCGCATAGTTCTTGATATTTGCTGCTGACTTGCCAAATACCATCTCCATTGCCTTAGGGTCATAACCGGAACCAACACCGGGTGAAGATTGCCCCACTTCTTTCATGGACTTTGAAAAAACATCTTTTACCTTGTTACCTGCCGCTTGAGCACTGGACACTATTTTTTCAAATTCTGATTTTAAATTCCTGGTTCCTTTCTCTGCCCCATCAGCATTGATTTTTGTATCAATAAGTACCGAACCATCATATTGCTCCATGTTTCACCACCTTAAAATAAAAAGGCCGACAGCTCCCATTTCTGAAAGCCATCGGCACCATTTAGCCATTAACAAACACCATTTTGTCTGTCATACTTATATACAATTTTTTTAATTACCTCCAAGATAATAACATCATCTTTGCGCTGTTTGATTTCAGCGGTATTCCCCCGGCTATGTATTTCTTGTATCACTCTCTGCATTTCTTCATTCATGTTCATCAGCTCCGGGGATCTTTTTTCTTATATTTCGCCGTATACTTGCCAACCCTTTCCCTGGTGGCCTTTTCCACTTCTTCAGTGATCACCTGAAAAGCTGCATCCATAAATGCTTCAAACAGCAGTTGCCTTTCCTTTCCCACAATAGCCATGGGGGACTGACCATCAAATATGGTGTCATATACGTCAGATTTAAAAATAAAATTCAGCTTCTCACGGATTACCTGATTGAACTTTTCCAACACTTCCGAAGTCTTTTCCAGTGTAGCATCATCATCAAGCGCAACGGTCCCATCTGGATTAAGGCTTACATCTTCCAGCCCGTCCTTCTCTTCTCTCAGTTCTTTCATTGCCTGATTAAATCGTTTCACGATATCAATATCAGTCGGGTTAAACCGGATTACCCTGCCCGGGTCATCGTTAATACAGAAAGATTTATAACCGTCCGAAAAATTGATGCTTTGCATTTTACTACTCATTGGCATTTCCCTCCATCATTGTTTCTTCACATTCCTTCATTGCCTTATCGTACTGCTCCTTATGTTTTCTCAGGCTTTCAGCTCCCCTCGTTAGAGATTCCAGCGTTGCCTTAAGAGCCAATGGTACAACCTCTTCTGCCTGCTTCATGGCAGGTTTAAGACCTTTTAATGCCTCCGTTACTCCACTTAATCCAGCTAAAATAATTTCTTTTTGATTTTGCGTATCATTCATGATTCTTTTCCTCCATCTTTCCGTAGATTGCCGTTAACTGACAGATAATTACGAACAATAAAATACCGACTGCTATCATGTTTATAAGTTCCTTTCTTCTTTTATTTTCAAGGCCTGAGTCTTTGATTTAGATACCGTTGCAAACCACTACACCCCCCACTCCGTTTTAAGCTGATTGAGAACCTTCATTTCCTCGGATGTATCTTTTCCTGGGTTGCTATCCGGGTGATATACCTTTGAAAGCGTCCGGTAAAACTGTTTAAGAGTTGCTTTGCTCTCCTCGTTTCCTTGTCCGCCTGCAGAGCCAAAGCTATTGGAACTGCTTCCAGTGTAGTTACTATAGAAATTCTCATAATAACTACGGCTTTGCTCCTGGCTCCTTTGCTCATATTCCTGTCTTTGCTTATAATTCTCTTCAATTTTTTTGAGATATCCTGGATTCCTTAGGTTTCCGAAAACATCATAGCAAGACTTATAATCACTCTCAGCAGACTCGTATTTTTTTATGAATTCAGCAACCTTCTGCTGATGCTCCTTTAGAATACATCTGTGTCTTTCCTTAGCCTTATATTCCTCTGTCTGATGGAATTCCGCTTCTACCTGATCAACGATAGGCTGAAACTTCTCATAAATCATGTTGGCAAGCGCTTCCTCCGACAGTCCCAATGTTTCCGCTTTATTACTCAACCTGCTGCCTTTTATGTAGTCACCGACCCAACTACCCCAGTCAATAAGATCATAATATCCAATGGTGCATATTACCGTTTGCTTTTTATGGACTCTGCCGCCTTCCCGGAAACTTTTATGGATACTGATGCGGTAAGCCTTCCTGATCTGGCGTTCATAGCGTTCCTGGCTGTATCTATATCCATAAGAGGTGTAAGGTTCTCCATTTATCGTCCCGTTGGTTTCATATACTTCAATTTCTTTTGGCTCACCCACCGGCACTGTTATTTTCTCAATTCCCTGAATAACGCAGTACATCCGTTTCCCTTCCCGTAGTTACTGCCTTATAGACCGTAGTAACCACGTCTTTTACTACCTATCGTTTATTCCTTTTTGCTCTTAAAAGAATCCTTCTGACAGGTAGTAGCCTGAATTCTTTCCTGACTTTGCGAACCAGCGCCATAAAAGGCGATCTCTGACGCATCTCTTCTTGAATCAACTCCCGGGCACTGACGCTTTCTGGTAATTGTAATGACTCGGCTTCTCTGTACAACTCTTTTAAGCGTGAATTACTCATATCCCGCAAGACTTGAACAGCAGTATTAATATTTGCATTTATGGATTCCTCAGAGCACATCCACTTGAACACATCACGAAGAGTATTTTTGTCAATGTAAGATTCCAGAATATCCCGGCACACCATAATTCCATTGGCAGTAAGGCAAAGTCCTGACATATTGATTAAATCGATTTGCACGTCCTCCATGTCTATTAGGTTCTCATCCGCTATGCGGTCACAACACAACCCGGTCCATGTTTCCACCTTGTCTATTTTTAAAAGGTTATACACACTAATCATCGGCGGACTTAAGTCCCTCCTTGCTTTAATTGCTGTTAAAGCCCGTTCCCTTGCTGATTCCATCCTTTTCTCCTCTCAATTCATGCTTTTCCCGGACAACACCATACTCCCGGCATCAGGAAAATGGTCTTCTATTTCCCTTCTACTTTTCTGCATCAAGAAGTCCTTGAATAAACTTCTTGTTCATTTCTGCTGCCTTTTCCCGGCGAATGCTGCGCTCTGGCATCTTCACATCTACAGAAATTGAAATAATCCGGTCCACGGTTCTATTATCCATTTTCAACTCCTCCGAATCGCAGTTACTGGTAAATATGGTTGGCAGGAATTCTCTCTTGCGATAGTCAACCAGGCGAAACAGGGCATTATCAATCCATTCATACTTCCCCGTCTGAGCCCCTATATCATCTAAGACCAAAAGCCTGGCTTGATAAAGTGAATCGGTCCTCTCTTTGCTTTCTTCTCGCTTGTCCTTTATCAATTCTACAAAATCAGGAACCGATATGAACTTTACCGGAATAGCATACTGCTCTATAATCTCATTGCAAAGACAGCAGGCCAGCATTGTTTTTCCTGATCCTTTAGTTGCAGAGTATATGTATAATCCCCTG
Organism: Lacrimispora brassicae; assembly: GCF_054772055.1. NCBI lineage: Bacteria > Bacillati > Bacillota > Clostridia > Lachnospirales > Lachnospiraceae > Lacrimispora > Lacrimispora brassicae. Next base: position 32,070 of record NZ_BRYH01000048.1, read on the forward strand.
CCCTGTCTTTCAAATTCTCTGAAATTGATAATAAAGGCATTTACAATTTGCTTCTGGAGCTTAACATTTTCGCCATATATGTCCCATTGAAAATCCTTTGCTCTTTTATACACATACTCCGGCGGAATCATGCTTTGGTTTCTCCGCGCCTCTGTCCCCTGCACAGTTCCATCTGGAACCCAGAACGGCTGTGTCTCACCATAATTTTCTACATCATAGATTATAAATGCCCCGCCAGGTACAGCATCTACCGACTTAACCAATGCTTGCACCGTATTTCCTGCGATAGTAATCTGCTGTTGACTCCCCTGTTTTAATACTGTCTCCGTTTTCTTTTTCCTCCTCTCCCTGCTGCTGGTTAAGATATCCTTCAAACTTTGTCCCGAACAATGTTTCTGGCCTTAAGTATTGCTCCATCTTTCCGCCCTTCCATTCGGCTGCCTTGTTGTCTATAACCTTCTTAAAATCCTCCAAGGTATATCCTTCTGCAAAACGAGCATTGATATGGCCTTGTGTAGCCCTTCCCTGCCACCGATATCCCTTACCCGTTTTGTCATTAAGATAATCAATAATTTCCTTGTAAGGGGGCTTGTCGAGATCCTTCTCGACTATATCTTTATATTCTTTCTTTAAATTCTTTCTTTTTTGGGTACAGACGTCTATACCTGTCGTAGTACAGACGTCTGTACCTGTTGAAGTAATGATATCTGTACCTGGTATAGACGTCTGCCACTGTGGCGGTAGAACAGACCACTCATTAATGTGTTTATTCAGCTTCACTTTCCTGGGACTATTAAAGGTTGATTGCTGCGTTACCACAATCACTTTCCCCTCTTGCAAACTGCTTATTACTGCAATTATACTACTCTTGCTAAGCCCGGTACCTTTAGCCACAAAACTGTTAGAAAAGTCACATTCCTTACGTCCAAATCCATAGGTATTTCTTATCAGGCAAAACAGTATCCTTAGCTGAGCACCATTAAAGTTGGCACGAGAAACAGCTTCTAATAGTTCATTGGCTATCCTGGTGTAACCGTCCTCCAGTTGAGGATTGCTCATCTTCGGTCACCTCCTGCTGCCTCAAAAGCCCTCTGGCCGAATGCAGCACCGCAAAGGTATTCTTGGCCCGGTTCTCCAAAGTCCTTATGAACTGCCTGATTTCTTGGTCATTCTCCGGAAGAAAGTACCCTCCGCCGTCTTGGCAGGTGGAAAGAATAACGGCCCCTGCCTTTCTCTCTCTGGCGATCTCGTTCTGCAGCTCCCGAACGCTGTTAAATCCCAAATATGTACATAAATCCTGTGCGCTGATAGCATTTTCTTTTCCTGCTTGTAAAGCCTCCACTATCACGAATGGTAAGGCTTTGTCAGGTTCTACGTTTGCCGACGCTCCCTGTGGTGTGTGATCCTGGGCTTTTTCTATTGGCCCTGTGCGTTTTTCTTCCTGCATAATCATGTCCCCGTTAATTCATTTAAATGTTGATCAATCTTGACCTTATCCCATAGGACACGCTTTCCTATCTTAACCTTGGCTCCGATTTCTTCCCCAAATTTCATGGCATTGTTACGACCCAAGTTTGTATAGGCCCTTAATTCCTCCGTGTCCAGCAAACGACTTTCTCCTGCTATCGTGTTCATGGCTCTTGCTCTCATTGTGTTGACTCCTTTCACGTTTAAGATTATTTAATTCAACCTCTTGACTATATATTAAACTATAGTTATAATTAAATCAAACAGCAGTTTAATATTCAGAAGTTTAAGATAAATCACAATTAGGAGATTAATGATGGAGGAATTAAACAAAAAAATAGGAAACCGTTTAAGAGAGTGTTTGGACAATAGTAGCATTACACAAAAGCAATTAGCAGAAGATACCGGATACACGCCTCAATACATTAGCAATATTATTGTTGGGAAAAAGAGGCTTTCGGCTGAGGCAGCAAGATGCATATCCAAGATACTTCATGTCAGGGTAGAATATCTCTTATGCGAAGATGATTATATGACTAATCAGCACTGGTGGTCTAAAAGACATGAATTATTTGAAAACCAAGGTAACATTCTAGAATCACTTGTTAGCTTGGCTGGTTACAGAAGAGTCTGTGAATATATTGCCAATTTCCAGGAACTGGGGCTCGATAGAGTTGTTTATGGTCCCTTTCAGGAAGGAGAAAATATCGAACACCGTATTCCCGACTATTATGATAGTAAAATGGATTTTTATACTGTTATTGAGGCCCCAAATGGAAAAAGGTTTGCCTGTTCCTCTATAGACTACTCCCTTTTGGAACATGAACTATTAGAATTTATACACTTTCGCTTCAAACAATTGGAAAGTAAATATTGGTGGGAAATTGAGGATGGCAAAAAAAATGGTTATGTTACTAAGGGCAGCATCATAAAGGTATACGAGCAAAAGAAAGTATACGACTATCCGGATATCTTATCCAATTCTTTATGGGTGGATCATAATAAAGGAATGGGTTCTCTGGCTTATGTTGATTGGAATAAATGTGCTCATGGTGGCCGATATGATGAGAAGAAAAAAAGATGGATATACGATAATTCAGAAAAATTCATGCCTGAGGAAGGGGAAGATTGAAATTATCAAAAATTGATGGAGAGGCCTTTTCAAAATCTGTGTTAACTCGAAAAAATAAAGCTTCTCTCTAAGTAGCATAAACAAGGCGTAGGAAAAGGAGAATCCAAAATTGGACTTTCCTATTCCTACGCCTTATTATGGCTTACAGACTGAGATCTGGGGTGCTAACCTTTTGTAATGTTCATTTTAACATCTGTATAGGCTAAACAAATTTTCCAAATACGTCTTCTAAAGTAATTTGCCTTGTATCATTTTTTGAAGACATAAAATCCCATATAACTTTATCTAACGTACTCTCACCTATGTTTAAGTGATGAGCTGTTTTTTTTAATAAAAAACTTGCCTCTTTATAATTACTCGTAATTATATTGGACATTTCCAGAAACTGAAACATGTGTCTATCAATCGGTATAGCCTGCTGGCCAGAAAGTAATTTTAAATAGTCAACTGTTTTAAATCCTATTCCTTTTATTTTTAGTAATTCGTTTTGGTTCTCTTCAAACATTAACCAGTTAGCCAAGTCTTCCTCATTATTAACTCCACATCCATATAAAAACCATGTTAATTTGCAAATAGTATTTTGCTTTGTTTTATTTTTCCATTGTATAATTTTTTCTATTGGATACGTTTGAAATAAAATTATAAAATCACAAGTAGTTTTATAATGCTCATAATTATCTAAAATATTGCAAATTCTTGGATATACAACATTTCTGTAATTCATTCCTGCTTGTAAAACAGCATCTGTTAAAGTTGCTGCCATATTATGATATGGAGTTCTTTGACTTACTTCCTGATAACTGCTCGGAATTTTATTTAATAGTGTAATAATTTTTTCAATAGATTGTTCTATATTATCCATTGTTTTGTTCTCCCAATACATTATTAATGGCCGTTAAACGATCAACACAATTAGGACATGCACCGCAAGGTGTTATAGAATTTACTTGACATGAATATGTTTTTTCTATTGGAGCTCCTAAATTTATTCCTAACTTAGCCACTTCAGTTTTAGTCATTTCACGAAATGGCATTTTTATCTTGATAGAACCATAATCATAAAGAAGATTTTCGAGCTTAGTGAAGAATTCCATTGAGCAATCAATCTCTTTTGCATGGTTACTGTTAATAAAAGCAGTATAAACTTCCTTTATACCCATCGACTGAGCATAAGCAGCAGCTAATGAAATAAATAGTATATTCCGGTATGGTAAGTACATGTCTTCAGCTACCACTGTATCCTCCCATAAATTTGCCTCTATAATCATTCTGGAATTCGATTCTCTATATACATCTCCTATTTTAATAGTCTTAATGTTATCCTTATACTTTAAAGGTATTACCTCCAACAGTGTTTGATATTCTTTTTTCTCACAATGTTGACCATAATCAATGAATAGTATAATTAAATTTTTATTTTCTTTCTCTAACTTATATGCCAAAACTGTAGAATCCATTCCACCTGAAGCCAATAGCAATCCATCGTATATATTCATTTACTCTACCACCTTACCTGTAATTTCAAATACCGCATCGATAACTTCATTCAAACTTTGACAGTATTTATTACATGAATGCTTTAAAAACATATTATCTAATAATTTGTATGGATCATATAGTATCACATTTTTCCGTTTTGCTTGATATGTTCCTATTTCAACTAATGTACCTTGATCATTATACAGCAATGTTGCAATCATAAAATTACATTCTTCTAATAATTCTAAATCTTTCGAAAAAATTACACGTTCTTCATGAAAATTCATATTTTTTGTTATTTGACCATTCTCACGTATTGGCAACCTTGGATTATAGTTATGATATATAAGGGCTTCTACTAATTCATCTAATTTGGATGTATCTACATAACTAAAGTCAGGTGCTGCCATATAAATATTAATTTTTTTTCTGAGAATCCATGGCACTCTAATTCCCATTAACTCTGTCTGCTCATCTGCGTTTTGTAAAAGTAAATCCAATTGTTCTTTAAAATCCTCAAAACACATTGTTTTTGCATAAAACACAGAACTCCAAGCGCAAAATTTCATTGTTTTTTCAATATCTTCCGGAAATTCGTTATAAATATATGCAACATCATAAACATCTCCTACTCCCACGGAATGCATTATGCGATCTAAATAGGCGGGTGCTTGATGCCACCTTTTAGATTCATAATCATATAAGCATGATCCCCCTCTGTTTTCTTTGATTAACAACCTTTTTATATTCCTTTTATCAAATAAATCTACTATTGTGTCATAATTATAATCACTAAAACAATTACTAAAGGTTGTTGATGATGTCGAAAGTATAGCTGTAGTAATATTAGTGTTTGTAAAATTCAGTATATCTTCACTATCATAGTTAAAATCAATATGTATACAACCCTCAAACTCTACTAAATTATTTAATATTTGCTTTGTTCCGTATCGTCCAGGAAAAATAAGTATATCTGTTGGGTTAAATTCTTCCAACAACCCGGATATATTATTTTCATGTATATATTCGGCTTGATCACACAATACATTATTATATACCTGTTTTCCACTCTCATCAGACACTCCAATGATGAAAACATTCGGAGCTTTATCAACTAATCCTAATCTATATGTTCCAGAAGAATTAAGGATTTTTGAATACTTTTTAATATCCTTTTCTAAGTAATCCGGTGCATAATAAGCGAAAGCATAATCAAGATTTAAAGCAGAACAAGCTCTTATAGCATGAAAAATGCCACCTAATCTAACGAGATATGAATTATTTCCTTTTAAATCAAGATGATTATCTACAAAAACTTCTCCAATTATAAGCATTTTCTTGTTAAGCATACAAATTTACCACAATATATGGAATTGGTGATAAGCCAGATGATATTATTTCCCCAGAATATCGCATTTCCTTTTTTAAACACAAATTTAAATAATTATAATGAATCGGCAGATTTCCTATAATTTTTTTTGTATCTGACAACACTACAACCATTCGCTTATTGACTAGGTTTTCACTCAGTTCAATTTTTTCATTTACAAAAGGTACCTTATTATAATTTTGATAATAATCACACATGCCCACATCGTCCAAATTAATGTTTTCTATAGATAATGGACATTTTAATTCTCCACCACTTCCATCTCCACCACTTCCATCTCCACCACTTCCATCTCCATAAAACGATCCCGCTCCACTTCCACGATAGTTTCCAAATTTACCACTTCCCGCAGATCCCATAATACACCTCCAGATTTATTTATTTTATTCTATAACATTTTTATTTATATGGCTAGACGGAACGTATGGTTGTATAGTAATTATAATTATTGTTAAAACAAGTTTCCTTGATACCGACTTCCTATCATCGTTCACCATATAAATCTTTTGCGCTTACAATTAATAGTAAAGTAGACATAGTCCTGTCAAGTAAAAACAGCGTTCACAATGCTGATCCCTTTTAAGATTGAAACTGTTAATATCTGCTTAAGTCATTCCATTCACTCAGCATCCATATTTGATCGACCATACAAATCTTCAACACTTTATTTTGACACCACTTTGACACCACCTTCTATAAATAAAGGTAATTTAAGATAAATACATACCCAAGATTTTACCAGTAAATAGGGCAAGATAAACCACAGTAAACCTTATTCCAAAGAACATCAGCTTCCCAAGCTGAGGAGGCGGGTCCGATTCCCGTTATCTGCTTTTTTTGTTTGCAAAAGCGGATTGTCCCTTCAGTGACAGTCCGCTTTTCACTTTCTCCCGTTCAATACCTTACCTGGAATCCGTTTTCTTCCACCGCGGGAATCTGTACTGACTGGAAGCCGTCAATCACGATATAACGGTCCTGTCCCAAACGGCCGAGCAGACGGTCAATTTCTTCCTCTCTTCCCTGCAATTCCATTTCCACCCGCCCGTCATCTAAGTTTTTTACCCAGCCTGTAAGGCCAATGCCCCGGGCAAGCTGCTGGGTCCGGAAGCGAAATCCCACTCCCTGGACCCGTCCGCTGACATAAATATGCGTTCGGATCTTTTCCCATTTTTCCATCACTGTCACCTATACCCTGACATCCTCCGGCGTCAGAGCTTCCCCATTTTTCATTAATAACATCTCATCAAAGGCCTCAACCGGCATTGGCTTCGCAAATACATATCCCTGAATCACATCGCAGCCCGCAGATGTTAAAAAATCCACGGTTTCTACATACTCCACCCCCTCTGCGATGGTTCTCATCTGAAGCTCCTTTGCCATGTTTATGATATTGGATATGACGATCCTCTCTCTTTTTATATCCGTGCTTTTCCTGAAAAACATAATATCCAGCTTTAATACGTCAATGGGAAGATTCTTCAGAAGATTCAGGGATGAATATCCCGAACCGAAATCATCCAGGGAACAAACAAACCCTTTTTTATGAAGCCGGCTCACAAGGCCGCTGAAAACAGCATCGTCATTAAGCATGACGGTTTCCGTAAACTCCAGTTCCAAAAGTCCGTCAGGTATCTGATACTTTTCTTTCACTCTTCCGTAAAAATCCACAAAGTCTTCCCGCAGTATTCCGATCTTTGAAACATTGACAGCCAGGTTTATGGGCTCTCTGCCGGTCTTTAAATAGTTGTGAAGCCATTGGCAGGCCACCTCAAACATGTACCGGTCAAGCTTCACGATCTTTCCGTCACGTTCCATAAGAGGTATGAACAGTCCCGGCGGTATGGTGCCCTTACGGGGATTCTCCCATCTCACTAAAACCTCGCCTCCTGCGATCCGGTTTCCTTTTTGGATGGATACTTTCGGCTGTATAAACGGCTTAAATTCCCGGTTCCTGATTCCCCTGTCGATTTCCGATTCCAGCTCAGACTCATATACCACCTTATTGCGTATTTCCTTATTATAAAAACCAAACTGGTTTCCCGGCTGGCTCTTTACATGTTTCTGTGCAATATTTGCCCGGTTTACGATCTGTTCTATGGACAGCTCCCGGTCATCTTCCTCCATACAGTAGACGCCCATGCACAGCTCCATGGTAATCTTTTTATTGAAAGGCAGTTCCCTGCTCTGAAAAAACTCAACCAGCTTATAAAACCAACTGCGCATATCCTCCCGGGTTTCATATTTATGGAGGCCTGCGAAATTATCGGCCGATACTCTGCAGAATAAAGCTTCCTGTTCCCCATAATCCCGAAACAGATCCGCAATGGAAGTCAGGATCCTGTCCCCCTCCTCATATCCCAAAATATCATTGATGAATTTAAATTTCTTTATATCACAATACCACACTGCGTAAGAAGAGATACTTTCTTCCTGTATCACCCGCTCCGCTTCTCTCTTAAAGGAAGAAAAATTCCTGCACCCGGTCAGGCTGTCCCTATAAGCCAGTTCCAGAAGAGCTTCCTGGTTTTGGCTGATGATCTTGCACTGCCTGCAGAAAAAGTAAAGAAACAGCCCTGAGGACAGCAAAATCAGCGCCCCGATCCCTGCTTCTATATGTCTGCTCCTCATACTGTATTGAGGAAAAACGCTTAATACATACCAGTTATTAATTCCCAAAGGAATCAAAACGGCCATTTGCTGCCGGCTGCCCTGTGACGCCATGGTAAATGGTTTCTGACTTCCCTTGTGGATTACTTCCCTGACTTTTTCCTGGTCCTTCACGGCCGCCCCTGCGATCACCTTTCCATTCTGGTCAAGGATCTCCGCAAAACCGCCCTCAGCAAGAACAGTTCTATGGATCATATTGTGTATCATGTCACCGGAATTTGTGGCATAAAGAAAGCCCACAGGCTGATCCTCCCCGTTCTTTACAGGGACCCTATAGTAATCATCATAACCACCCGATTCTTTCCAATGGGCGCTGTCTGCAAGGCCGATCTTCATAAACCGGCTTTCACCGTTAATCTCATTTATGATCCGGTCCATCTGCTCCTTATTATCCGGATCCATGGCGCCAAGACTTACAGCCAGTCCCTTAAGAGCATGAAAATCTCCTTCCATCTGGTTCTTAAAAGTGACCTGATTCTGTTTTGCCGCACTGTAAAAGTATGCCGCGTTTTCCTTCTCATTTTTTTGTATCATATATGTCAAAAATATAAAGCAACATGCAATAAAAATCAAACAAAGGAACACAGGAACCAGCATTTGTCCTTTTTTAATCTTTACATCTTTCATCCTTTGCATAAAAAATTAACTCCTCAGAAATAAGATTTCTCTCTTGGACTCTTCATTAATTATAGCTTTTTATGGAAGATTTGGCAATCATTACGTAATTTAAGTTTTTTTTCATGTAGGGGTTGATTTTTCACTGCTTTGCTGTTATACTATCAGAGGCTCAAATCTTATATGGAAAAGCCGGATTGCTTCCGTAGCGCAGTTGGTAGCGCAACGCATTCGTAATGCGTAGGTCGGGGGTTCGAGTCCCCCTGGGAGCTGGTTGAAAACCTCGTGTTTACGGGGTTTTTTTTATTTTATGAATTAATTTTTATTTTTCAAATGCTATGGAATAATATTCCATTGAAATAAAAAAAGAAAGAACACAAATCAGCAGATCTGTATTCTTTCTATCTGGCTCATGAAATGATAAGTCTTATATCAAAGATGCCGTAATAATAGACATTTTATAGACTTCCTCTGCATTACAGCCTCTTGAAAGGTCGTTAATAGGAGCATTTAATCCCTGTAATATAGGGCCGAACGCCTCAAAGCCTCCTAAACGCTGTGCAATTTTGTATCCGATGTTACCGGCATCAATGTTGGGGAAAATAAAGGTATTGGCTTGTCCGGCCACTGGGGAATCAGGAGCTTTTGTCTTAGCCACGACCGGAGAGAACGCAGCATCAAATTGCAGTTCCCCATCTACCAGGAAGTCTAAATCCATGTCTTTCAATTTCTCGGCTGCATTGTGCACCTTATCTACAGATTCCCCTTTGCCGGAACCCAGTGAACTGTAAGACAGCAGTGCAACTTTCGGATCAATGGAAAAGGTTCTGGCTGTTCTGGCTGTTTCCAATACGATTTCCACCAGCTCAGTTTCATCAGGATTAAGGTTAATGGCACAGTCACCCATGGCATACATTTCATTGCCGTTTTCTGCCTCACGATAAAGGATAAAACAACTGGAAACAATCTTGCTGCCAGGCTTGGTCTTGATCAACTGCAAAGCCGGCCTTACCGTATCAGCAGTGGAATAGGTGGCACCGCCCAGCAGGCAATCTGCTTTCCCCATTTTAACCAGCATAGTACCGAAATAATTGGATTTGGCAAGCGCTTCCCGGCAAGCATTTTCATCCATCTTGCCTTTTCTCACCTCTACCATTTTAGCTGTCATTTCTCCAATTTCCCCATAGTTAAGAGGATCTATTTTCTCAATGCCGTCAATGGGCCAGCCGCATTCTTTGGCAGCCACATCTATTTCATCAAGATTCCCCAGAAGTATGGGGGTGAGAATTCCTTCTTTATAAAGGCGGCTTGCCGCTTCCAGGATTCTCGGATCAGTTCCTTCTGTAAATACGATTTTTCTCTTTTGCTCTTTCAGTGCAGCAATCATATGTTTGAACATGTTTTTACCTCCGTTGTTTAAACTCTTTTTATGATATAAAGTATAATTCCTGTTGCATGAATAAATCAACTAAATTTCTATATTTTATAAAATATTTTGACTTCCCTGCATTTTTAAACAGTTCCAACACCTTTTTGTGAATTGGATCCACCGGCCCTGCTACATCATATATCTTAGTGACATACTCCCACCACTTAGAAAAAATCATTCACTGAATGATTTTCTCTTGAAGTGGGGGCTTCTTGCTCAGGCCGAGTAATCTCGACAGTATCAACAAGCTAACCCCGTGTGCCCCACGGTTTATATCATCTCTTAGGCTATGCCTAAGACTCTAAGTCCTTCTTGCCTTATATTTATTGCGGCATTTTTATCTCTGTCCATTATATTTCCGCATTCACAGATGTAGACCCTCTCAGATAATGCAAGTTCGTTCTTTTTCTTTCCACATACAGAACAGGTCTTGCTTGATGGAAACCACTTGTCCACTTTTATAAGCTGTTTCCCAGCTTCATATAATTTATACTGCATGAACTGCACAAACATACCCCAGCCATTGTCATGAACGGATTTGCCAATTTTTAATGCCCTTGACATATCTTTCATGTTGAGATTTTCCACAACAACTGCATCATAGGCATTGGTTATCTGCCTGCTTTGCTTATGCAGAAAATCTTTTCTCTGATTTGATACTTTTTTGTGGAGTTTGGCAACTATTTTCCTCTGCTTATTCCTGTTATTGCTGCATTTTTCGCATTTAGACAGCTTCCTCTGCTCCCTGGCAAGTTTTTCCTGTGCTTTGCGATAATATCTTGGATATTCTGGAATCCCTCCGTTACTATCAACGTACAATTCTTTCATGGAAAAGTCTAAACCTACGATATCTTTTACTTTTTGCTGCTCCAGCTTTTCCTCATACGCAAATAAGATGGAAATGTAGTATTTTCCATCTGGATCTTGTGTTATTGTACAAGATTTTAGTTGATAGCTCTTTGGGATTTCCCTGTGCTGCTTTATGCTTACGGTTCCAAGCTTTGGCAGCTTGATTTTGCCTTGGTCGATTCTTATGTTTCCATTTACATAATTAGTTGTATAAGAATTCTTGTCTTTGTGCTTACTCTTGAATTTAGGGAATCCCACCTTGCCTTTTCCATTCCAGAAATTCTTGTAGGATTTCTCTAAAGACAGCTGTTCGTTAGCAAGTGCCAGACTGTCCACTTCCTTAAGCCAAGGGAATTCTTTCTTGTACTTTGCGGGCGTTGTCTTTAGGGTTTTGCCCGTCCTTTCGTAATAATCTTTCTTATCCGACAGTATCATATTCCAAATAAACCTTGTACAGCCAAATGTCTTAGTCAACAAGGTTCTCTGTTCTTTATTTGGATAAAGCCTGAAGACATAAGCCTTGTTCATTACTTTTCCCCCTGCGATTCAATATATTGCTTTATTACTGAAAGTGGTGCGCCTCCTGCCGTTATTAAGCAAAAACTCTGACTCCAGAAATAATCTTTCCATAATTTTTGCTTAATTTGCGGGAATTCTTTCTTAAGCAGCCTACTGCTTGCACTTTTGTATGCATTAATAAATTTGCTCACTTCTGTTTTTGGATGTGCACGAAACAATATATGTACATGGTCTTTGTCGTGATTCCATTCCATCAATGTTATATGATATTTTGGGGCGATATACTCAAAAATAGTCCTTGCCCTATGGGAAACCGTGTTGTCAAAGACTTTTCTTCGGTATTTCACCACAAGCACCAAATGATAATGCAGCAAAAATACTGAATGTGCATTGCTATCTAATTCCATTATAATAAGCTATTTTCCTTTCGTTCGACTGATTATATTATATATCTAATCTTTTTCTTTTGCAAGCCATTCTTGTGGGTTGTTGCCATATGGTTACAAAATACGTAACCACACCTTACTACAAAAACCGATTCAGCCCACCGCCTAAGAGGACGGGGAAATTCTCGGCTAAAATCTGTTAAAAAATCCACTTTATCCTTTATCTCATCAAGTGAAATGTAATCCACTTTTGCCCCGCAATACTTATAAACCCCGTATATAATTTATCAGCGGCAATGTTGTTTCCCTATTTGTAAAATCAACGGTTTTTCCGTAATTGGCAAGCATCTCTTTCTCTTCATCTGTCAAAGTATTTTCAGCTTTTTTTGCCAGCATTTTACAGACCATAGCCATCATTGCACGGTGCATCAGGCTGAGTTTGGAATAATCCATGGCTCCGCGAAAATGAAACACTTTGATCTTATCCCTCATGTCCGGAGAAAGCACCTTATCCAGGCTCTTTTGAATTTGTTCCCTAATAATTGCATTGGAAGGGTCAGCCAGTCCGCAGGTAAAAATCACCAACTGCTTTTATGTGTTTCCCTTCCAGCAGATCACAGGGTAATTCCTTTGCGATCCACTGCGCATAGTTTCTGGTGGCCCCATATTTTGACTGAAATACAACAGCAATTTTGTTCATAACAGGTTCCTCTTATATTCTATATTTATGACAAACCTATGTGTTCCCAATGGTTGTATACCATCAATCAAAAAATATCAGAGCCCATTTTTAAATTGTTTCATTTAACGCAAAAACCTTCAGGTTGCACCTGAAGGTTTTTATTATGACCTATCCGAGAATCGAACTCGGGTTTCCGCCGTGAGAGGGCGGCGTCTTGACCGCTTGACCAATAGGCCATGACCAAATATCTTTGATGCAGAATCGAGGCGACAAGATTCGAACTTGCGACCTCTGCGTCCCGAACGCAGCGCTCTACCAAACTGAGCCACGCCTCGATTACGTTAGGTAGTATAATATAAATTCCAGCGTATGTCAACCTTATTTTCAAAATTTTTTTATTATTTTAAAATTCTGGAAAAATTACTATAAAATTCTGTAATTATTCTGTCCGGAAAATCCCGGGCATCAGAGGTTTTTATTTTTCCCTCATCAGCCCAGGTCAAACAGGGACAACTGATTGGATTCCGGAAGTTCAAAAAGAAGGCCCAAGTCCCCCATCAGATCACAAACGGTCTTACTGACCTTTGTCCTGTTTCTGAAATCTTCCCTGGACAGGAAGGATCCGTCCTTTACCGCATCCACAACGGCATCCGCCGCCTTTTCTCCCAGTCCGTCAATGCTGCTTAAGGATGGCATCAGCTTGCCGTCAATGATCTGGAAATGCCTTGCCTTTGCCCGGTAAATGTCAACGGGCATAAATTCATATCCTCTGGCGTACATCTCCTGTACGATTCTCATATCTCTTAAGGTGTCCTGCTCCTTTTTGGATAGAGTATCCATCCGTTTCTTATAGTCAGCCAGATAATGTTCCAGCTTATCCGGCCCCTGGCACATCAGCTCATAGCTGAAGCCGTTGGCCCTGATGCTGAAAAAGGAGGCGTAATAAGCCAAAGGATAAAACACCTTGCAATAAGCAATTCGCCAGGCCATCATAACATAGGCAGCAGCGTGGGCCTTAGGGAACATGTACTTGATTTTTTTACAGGACCAGATATACCAATCCGGAACTCCGTGGGCGGTCATCTCTTCCTCCCATTCCTCCTTTAACCCTTTTCCCTTTCGGACGCTCTCCATAATGGAAAAAGAAAGGCCTTCTTCGATTCCCATTGATATCAAATAAATCATAATATCGTCACGGGTACAGATCGCCGTCTGAATGGTGGCTGTCTTTTCCTGGATCAGGGTCTGGGCATTTCCAAGCCACACATCCGTACCATGGGCAAGACCGGCAATGCGCACCAGGTCAGAGAAATACTTAGGCTGCGTGTCAATCAACATCTGCATGGCAAAATCCGTACCAAACTCCGGAACGCCCAAAGCTCCAAGCTTGCATCCTCCGATATCCTCCGGCTTGATCCCCAGGGCCGAGGTATCCTGGAACAGGGACATGACTTCCTTGCTGTCTAAGGGAATATCCTTTACCGGGTCAAATCCGATCAAATCCTGAAGCATACGGATCATGGTAGGATCGTCGTGCCCCAGAATATCAAGCTTTAATAAGTTGTGGTCAATGGAATGGTAGTCAAAATGGGTCGTTACTGTCATGGTGGTCATATCGTTGGCAGGCCGCTGGACCGGAGTAAAGGAATAGATCTCCTCTCCATGGGGAAGTACGATAATTCCTCCCGGATGCTGCCCGGTGGTTCTCCTGACCCCCACACAGCCCTGTACGATCCTGCTGATCTCACAATTGCGTTTTCTCACACCGTGTTCTTCATAATAATTTTTCACGTAGCCGAATGCGGTTTTATCTGCCAGGGTACCAATGGTTCCCGCACGGAAGGTCTGGCCTTTGCCAAAGATGACCTCCGTATAGTCATGGGCCTTACTTTGGTATTCACCGGAGAAGTTTAAGTCAATATCCGGCTCCTTGTCTCCCTTAAAGCCCAGGAAGGTTTCAAAGGGAATATCAAATCCGTCCTTTGCCAGGGGGCGTCCGCACACCGGACAAACCTTATCCGGCATATCGCAGCCTGCCATACCGGAAAACTGTTTTACTTCTTCCGAATCAAAATCATAATAATGACAGGCAGCACAATAATAATGAGGACTTAAAGAGTTTACTTCCGTAATACCTGACAAATAGGCCACAAAGGAAGATCCGACAGAGCCTCTGGAGCCTACCAGATACCCATCCTCATTGGATTTCCAAACCAGCTTCTGGGCAATAATATACATAACCGCGAATCCGTTGGATATGATGGAATGAAGCTCTCTTTCCAGCCGCTCCGTAACAATGGTCGGAAGGTTCTCCCCATAGATGGCATGGGCCTTGTCATAACAGATCTGCCTTAAATCCTCATCGGAATTTTCAATGACCGGCGCGCACTTATCCGGACGTACAGGAGAGATCTTTTCACACATGTCAGCAATTTTTCTTGTGTTTTTTATTACCACTTCTTCCGCCTTATTTGGCCCCAGGTACTCAAATTCCTTTAACATCTCCTCAGTGGTCCGTAAATACAAGGGCGCCTGATCATCAGAATCCTTAAAGCCCTGGCCTGTCATAATGATCCTTCGGTAAACCTCATCCTCAGGATCCAGAAAATGAACGTCACAAGTAGCGCAGACCGGCTTTCCAAACTGCTCTCCAAGGGTCACGATCCTTTTGTTGATGTCGATCAAATCCTGTTCCGACTTTACTGTACTTTTCTCATCCCTGAGCATGAACCCATTGTTTCCCAAGGGCTGTATTTCCAGATAGTCATAAAAGTTCACCAGCTTTGCAACCTCTGCATCGGAAACGCCACGAAGGAGGGCCTGGTAAAGTTCTCCCGCCTCACAGGCAGAGCCTACGATCAGCCCTTCCCGGTTCTGGTTCAGCACGCTTTTGGGAATTCTGGGCCTTCTTGCATAAAAATCAATGTGGGAACAAGAAATCAGACGATAAAGGTTCACCCTTCCCACGTCGTTGGCAGCCAGAATGATCACATGATGGGTGGGAAGCTTTTTGATCATATCAGCAGACATGGTGCTTAACCCGTTCAGCTCGTCAAGAGTCTCCACTCCCCGTTCCCGGAGCATTTTCACAAATGCCACGAACATCTCAGCCGTACATCCTGCATCGTCTACCGCTCTGTGATGGTTTTTCAGGGAAATGTTCAGCGCCTTTGCAACCGTATCCAGCTTATAGCGGTTAAGTTTGGGAAGGAGAAGCCTTGCAAGAGCCACCGTATCAATCACGGTGGGCTCAAAGGCCAGATTAAGCTTCCCCGCATTATGGGCGATAAAGCTTACGTCAAAGGAGGCATTATGGGCTACCAGAACAGAATCCCCGCAAAATTCCAGAAACTGCGGCAGGATTTCATTGATTTTGGGATAAGGAAGAACCATGTTGTCATTGATGCCTGTAAGCTGCTCGATCTCAAAGGGGATGGGGACATCCGGATTCACAAAGGTGCTGAATTTATCAGTAGTAACCCCATTTGTCACCCTTACCGCTCCGATCTCAATGATCCGGTTCCTGGAAGAACTAAAGCCGGTTGTCTCAATATCAAACACCACATAGGAATCCGAAAAACCCTGGTTCTTGGAATTTTCCACCAACTGCTTCAAATCATCCACCAGATACCCTTCTACTCCATAAATCAGCTTAAAGGTATCTCCCTTGTCCAGGGCATGATTGGCATCAGGGAATGCCTGGACACAGCCGTGATCTGTTATGGCAATGGCAGGCATCCCCCACCGTTTTGCCCGTTTCACAATATCCTTGACCTCAGAAACCCCGTCCATATCGCTCATTTTCGTATGGCAGTGAAGCTCCACCCGCTTTTCAAGGCTGTTGTCCACCCGCTTTCCCATAAAATCCTCAGATTTCTTAATTCCCACCACTGACCCAAGGGTCAGTTCTCCGTCGAATTTATCGATGGTGGTAACTCCCTTAATACGTATAAAGGTTCCCTGTACCACGGCTGCCTTTAAATCCTCAATCTGCTCTTCCCTGGCAAACATCTTCACAGTGATCGTATCTGTAAAATCCGTCACATCAAAGATCATGATGGTCTTCTGGCTTCTCAGTTCTCTGCTGTCCACAGTTAAAATCTTGCCGCGAATGACCACTTCACCGATTTCACCGTCGATTTTTTCAATCTCAATGGTTTCCCCGTCAAAGTCACGGCCGTATAAAACGTCAGGATTATCCGAGCGGCGCCCGTAAGAATTACCGCCCTTTTTAAAATCCCTCCACTCCTTTTTCCCGCCACCGGAATCTCCTGCCTTTGGTGCTTCCTTTTTCCCGCCCATGCGCAGTGAAGGCACGGGAGCCTGGTCAACCGGGGCAGAAGCCATATATCCTGCAGCCAAGGCATCTACGGAAGATCCATCCATCAAGGAAGGTCCGGCATTTCCCTGGCTGTTTCCCGAACCATACTCATTCCGGTCTTCTTCCTTTTTAACTGCCAGAGAGGTCCGGCTTACGATCTCCTCCACCTCCCGCTGCATCTGAAGCTCCTTTTGCTTTGCCAGCTCATTTTCCTTGGGAGCCACATATTCGTACTGGATCTCCACCGGCATGCCGCAGCGTTCATGAAAAATCTTTTCCAGGACCCGCTTTAAATCCCCGGCCTTTTCATGGGTAACAATGGTATCTTCCACCGTCATCTTAAGAAGGTCCGGCTCCGGAAACAGGAACTCCGCTTTGCGTAACATGTTGTACTCAATAATACTGTAATTCTTAAGCTCCGCTAAAAGGCTTTCCCGATAGGCCTTTAACAGCTTCTGAGGGGTATACTGGCCCGATAAGCGGAACCGCTCTATAATCTTTATGGTAAGCCGTTTGGAAGGAAAAAGCTGGTCCTTGATCCCCTTTTCTAAACCGTAAATATTCTTTTTATGTATTAATCTTGGACTCATCAGGTAAACACGAATAGAGCTTCTATCTCTGCCTAAAGTGACCTTTTCCACTTCCACCAGATTTAAAAGCTCCCGTAATTCATCTGTGATATGTAAGCTTGGAAATACTTCCAAAAATTTTTTTGCCATTCTATCACCTATTGCATTTTCATAAGTTCTTCCTTCAGGGCATTGAGAAGTTCAGCTTCCGGCACCTTGCGGATGATCTCTCCTTTTTTCATTAAAAGGCCTTCTCCGATTCCTCCCGCAATACCCAGATCCGCTTCCCTGGCTTCTCCCGGCCCGTTTACCACGCAGCCCATGACAGCCACTTTAATATCCAGATGGTCAAAGCCTGAAACCATTTCCTCCACCTGATTTGCCAGAGAGATCAGATCGATCCTGGTCCTTCCGCAGGTCGGGCAGGATACCACTTCAACACCGCCTTTTCTCAAACCCAGTGCCTTTAAAATCAGCTTTGCGGCCTTTACTTCCTCTACCGGATCTCCTGTCAGGGAAACACGGATGGTATCCCCGATTCCCTGGTAAAGAATGATTCCCAGGCCTACAGAGGATTTCACCGTTCCGGAAACATAAGTGCCGGCTTCGGTTATTCCCACATGAAGAGGATAATCTGACTGTCCGGCGATCAGCTCATGGGCTTTGACGCACATGAGCACATCAGAGGATTTAATGCTGATGACAAGATTTTCATATCCCAGTTCTTCGATCATGCGAACCTTATGTAGAGCACTTTCCACAATTCCTTCTGCAGTCACTCCACCGTACTTTTCAATCAGATTTTTCTCAAGGGAACCGCTGTTTACACCTACCCGGATGGGAATATCATATTCCCTGGCCTTTTCCACCACTGCCCGGACCCGGTCGGCTGATCCGATATTCCCGGGATTGATCCGGATTTTATCCGCTCCGGATTCTATAGAAGCCATAGCCAGCCGGTAGTCGAAGTGAATGTCAGCTACCAGGGGAATGGAAATCTGCTTTTTTATCTGTTTTAAGGCCGCCGCCGCATCCATGTCCGGCACCGCAACCCGGATGATATCGCAGCCCGCCTCTGTCAGAGCTTTGATCTGGCTAACGGTTGCTTCCACATCCTGTGTTTTTGTATTGCACATGGACTGGATCAGGACCGGATTTCCTCCGCCGATCACCCGGTCTCCAATACGGATTACTCTTGTTCCTTCTCTGCTCATGGGTTCCTCCATTCTGCTTACGCCTTTCCCACACTGGAAATCCTGTGCATGCCTCAAACCGGAAGCAACCAGCTTCGCCAGTTCCATCCGGTTATCACGGCAGCGGCCAGGTAAACATGCAGGCAAGTTGGTTTGGCCCGCTGCCTGTGTAACTATGGCTTGCTTACGTAAACCTGCTGATATCGTTAAACACTACAAAAATCATGAGAGCCATAAGAGCTGCCATGCTGATCATATTGACCAGGCCTTCCTTTTCCGGGTCCATGCGCTTGCCTCTGATAGCTTCAATGATCAGAAACAAAAGCCGCCCTCCGTCAAGGGCCGGAATAGGAAGAAGATTCATAACGCCCAGGTTTGCACTGAGCAGGATACACATGCTGATCACATTCATAAGGGCCGCAGCAATGCTGACCGAAAGTCCTGCCTTAACAGAATCATCAATCATGACCACAATGCCTACGGGACCGCTTAAATCATTGACGCTTGCCTTTCCTGTAAAGAGCATGCCAAGACTTTTTACTGTCAGTTTCACATCATATTCCATTTCCATGTATCCGTATTTTACCAGTTCTCCAAATGAAGCCGCCTTCTTATTCTCAGGTGCAATGGTAATACCGATTAAATACTTTCCGCTTTCTGCTGAATACTGGGGCGTAACAGTTGCAGACTGGATTTTAGCGGTGCCGGTAGACGGATCGGTCCTGGAAAATTCCACCAGATCCATCTTTTCCTCAGGTCTTAAAAGCTTATAAAGGATGTAATCCCGGTACATGGATACACTCTCCCCATTGATCTTAAGAAGCTTATCTCCGGGACGGATTCCTGCCTCATAGGCAGGGGATTTTTCTGTTACTTCCTTTATATAAGTAGTATCATATCCATTCATCCCCACAAGGATCACAGCCAGGAAAAAGGCTAAAATAAAATTAAATATAGGACCGGCCGCAATCACCGACATCCGGGCAGGAATTGATTTATTCTGGAATGCCCTCTCATCAGGATCTTCCTCATCTTCTCCCAGCATCATACAGGAACCGCCTAAGGGCAGTGCCTTAATGGAATAAATGGTTTCTCCCTTTTTAAAACGGACCAGTCTTGGTCCCATACCGATTGAAAACTCAACCACTGCGATCCCGTTCATTTTTGCGAATAAAAAATGCCCTAATTCATGAATTAATACGATCAGTCCAAAAACCAGAATCGCTACGATAACACTGGACAATTTACCACCTGCTTTCTATATATTCATAAGCTGCAGCCTCTGCTTCAAGAATTTCCTCTACTGTAGGATTCTCCTTTACAGTATGCCCGTTCATAGCCCCCTCTATCATATCAGTTATGGTTAGATATGAAATTTCTCTATTTAAAAATTTGGCAACTGCCCGTTCATTGGCAGCATTGAAAACTGTTGGAAGCGTTCCGCCTTCCCTGCCGGCAAGATAAGCCAATCTTAGTCCGGGAAAATTTACCATATCTGGTTTTTCAAAAGTAATTTGACCCATGGTCCAGAAATCCAAACGTTCCCCAGGAAGCAGTCTCCTCTCCGGATAATAGAGCGCATACTGGATCGGAAGCTTCATATCCGGCGTTCCAAGCTGGGCCATCACTGCTCCGTCCTCAAATTCTACCATGGAATGGATCACGCTCTTAGGCTGGATCACCACCTGGATCTGATCCATTTCTACATCGAAAAGCCACTTGGCTTCCATCACTTCAAGGCCCTTATTGACCATGGTAGAGGAATCAATGGTAATCTTCCTGCCCATAGACCAGTTGGGATGATTTAATGCATCTTCCACCTGTACAGATTCCAGCTCTTTTTTTGTTTTCCCCCGGAAAGGGCCGCCGGAAGCCGTTAAAAGAATCTTACGGATGGCTTTTTTATCCTCTCCGTTTAAGCACTGAAAGATGGCGCTGTGTTCACTGTCCACAGGAAGGATCTTCACTCCCCGTTCCTTTGCCAGGGGCATGATAATATGTCCTGCAGTCACGAGAGTTTCCTTGTTTGCAAGGGCAATGTCCTTACCAGCTTCAATGGCCGCGATGGTAGGGCGTATCCCTATCATTCCAACAATGGCAGTGACCACGATTTCTGCAGAGCTTTCTGTGGCTGCTTCAATTAGTCCATCCATTCCGGAAACAATGCGGACCGGCAGATCTTTTACCCATGCCGCCAGCTCCCTGGCCTTATCTTCCTTCCACACGCAAACCACCTTTGGATGAAATTTTCTGATCTGTTCCTCCAGCAGGCGGATATTGCTGTCTGCAGCCAAGGCGGTTACTTCTATGTCCTTTTGATTTTCAGCTACTTCCAGAGTTTGTTTCCCAATGGATCCCGTTGAACCCAGGATTGCTATTCTCCTCATCTTATGCTGCTTACTCCTTTTCTTTTCCAATTTACTGCCATTCTTTCCGGGCAAAAGGTACACCTGTAAGGTGTTTCAAAAATTCCAGATGAAGATATTCTTTAACGCAAGAATGTCATCGCAAAATAAATAGCAGGGGCTGTAAAAAGCATGCTGTCAAAGCGATCCAAAATCCCTCCGTGTCCTGGAATCAGTTTTCCATAATCCTTCACCTGATGGTTGCGTTTGATTGCAGACGCAGCCAGGTCCCCGATTTGGGAGATCACTGCCCCAATGGCGCAAGCCAGTCCGCAGGCAACCTGAGGATTGCGTATTTCCGTCATGAACCCACCAAAAACAGATGCGTAAAGAACTCCCAAAAGTGCCGCACCTGCCACTCCTCCCACTGCCCCTTCTATGGATTTTTTAGGGCTGAGTACCGGAGCCAGCTTATGCTTTCCCATAAGCATTCCCACGCAATAAGCACAGGTATCACATCCCCATGAGCTTAAAAACACCAGCCACACCAGGTATTTCCCGTCCGCCATAGTGCGGACCTGATAAAGATAAGACAGCATGACAGCAACATAAAAAACTCCAAAAAAGGCCACTGTCACCTCTTCCATCTGATACCTTGGAAAGGTAAATACATAAATACTCATGAGGATCATCAAAAATGCAATGGACATGAGCATCATAAACCGCTCTTCATGAAACCACAGCATCCCATAATAGGACAGGGCCGTCACATACCCAATATACCCCAATGGGTTTTTCTGTATCTTCATCACACGATACAACTCAAACAAACCAATCATGGAAATGGAAATGGTTGTGGCAAAAAGCAAGACTCCTCCGCTTCCAACTGTAAAAAGAGCAATTAAAACGAGAATGACTCCGCTTATCAGTCTGGTTGTAAACATGGCGCTTCCTCCCTCCGAATTACTTCACTCCCCCAAATCTTCGTTCCCTACTATTGTACGCAGCAATTGCCTTTTTCATTTCTTCCATATTAAAATCAGGCCAATAGCAGTCCGTAACATAGAGTTCCGTATAGGCTAGCTGCCACAGCAGATAGTTGGAAAGCCTTAACTCCCCGCTGGTACGTATAAGAAGGTCCGGATCAGGAATTTCCTCTGTGTCCAGGTAAGAGGCAAAAACTTCTTCTGTCATGTCCTCTGGCTGGAGCTTTCCCTCTACCGAATCCGTTATGATTTTCCTGGCAGCCCGGACAATCTCATCACGGCCTCCGTAATTGACTGCAATGACAAAGGTCAGGCCTGTATTGTTCTTTGTCTGCTCCACCAGCTTGCCGATTCCCTCTACAATATCCTGATCAAACTTATTCCGGTCGCCGATCATCTTTACACACACGTTATTAGCCTTGGCAACCTTTAAAAGCCTGACCATATAATAACGGAAAAGCTGCATCAAGGCTCCCACTTCGTCTGAGGTGCGCTTCCAGTTTTCTGTTGAAAAACCATAAACGGTCAGATATTTGATTCCCAGCCGGGCCGCATCCTCTACCGTCTTTTCCACGGTCACGCAGCCTTCCTTGTGGCCCATACTCCTTGGAAGTCCCCGTTTTTTTGCCCATCTGCCGTTGCCATCCAATATAATGGCTACATGCTCCGGAATCACCATATTCTCGTTCCTTTTATCCATAGAATGCCGCTCCTTTAAAAACACAAAACAGGACAGGCAAAATGCCTGCCCCCCTGTTTAAGATTTTTATACAGTAAGAAGATCCTTTGACTTTTCCTCAACTGTTTTTTCGACATTGTCGACCATCTTGTCTGTCAGTTTCTGGATCTTATCTTCAGCCTCTGCCTGCTCATCTTCAGAGATTTCCTCTGCCTTTAACTGCTTTTTGAAAGCGTCATTGGCATCCCGGCGGATGTTGCGGATGGCGATCTTAGCAGCCTCTCCCTTTTTCTTAACATCCTTTACCAGTTCTTTTCTGCGTTCCTCTGTAAGCTCCGGAAATACAAGACGGATCACATTGCCGTCATTGGTGGGGTTGATTCCCAGTTCGGAAGTGAGAATTGCCTTTTCAATCGCTTTTAACAGGCCCTTCTCCCATGGCTGAATCAAGATCATACGGGCTTCCGGAATGGAAATATTGCCCACCTGCTGGATAGGGGTGGGAGTTCCATAATAGTCCACCTTTATTTTATCCAATACATGTGGGTTGGCACGTCCTGCGCGGATCGTCATAAATTCATTCTCCAGCGCCTTTAATGTCTTGTTCATTTTGTCTTCATAAATCTGTAAACTTTCCTGCATATCGTCCTCCTGGTTATGCGGTCACTATGGTACCGTTTATTTTTCCCTGCATTGCGTTGGCAATGCCATTTTTTTCATTTAAGCTGAATACCGCAAGGGGCATTCTGTTTTCCATACACATGATGGAAGCGGTTAAATCAATGACACCAAGCTGTTTGTCAATGACCTCCTGAATGGAGACCGTATCATATTTTACAGCATTGGGATTTGTCTTGGGATCGCTGTCATAGACTCCGTCAATGGCTTTTGCCAGCAAAATGCAGTCTGCATTCATCTCAATTGCCCGGAGTGCAATGCCCGTGTCCGTTGAAAAATAAGGATGGCCTGTTCCTCCGGCAAAGAATACCACTTCTCCTTGTGCAAAATACCCGTTAGCCCTGTCTTTGGAAAAAAGTTCTGTCATGGAACCGCATTCAAAGGGAGTCAGTATGTGAGTGTTCATCCCGGAATTACGGAAAATCTCGGAAACATAAATGCAGTTCATTATGGTAGCAAGCATGCCAATCTGATCCGCCTTAGGACGGTCAATGGCATCGCTGGTTCTGCCTCTCCAGAAGTTACCTCCGCCAATGACAACGCCTACTTCGACGCCTGCCTCTACGGATATTTTAACCTGCCGTGCAACCTCCTTAACAGTAGCTTCGTCAAAGCCTGTCTTATTGGGACCTGCAAGTGCTTCGCCACTGAGTTTTAATAATACACGTCTTGGATTCATAGCCTTAACTCTCCTGTACTTTTGTATTGTCTTAGGAGATTATAACATACTTTCGGATGGTTGGAAAGAGGAAGTTTGCAGGCCGGGAACAAAGACCGGACAAAGACAAAACACCCGGGAAATAATTCCCGGATGTTCTCTTGAGATTCAGATGTTCCTTCTTATTTAATGATAAACCGGCATCCAGTCCTTGTGCGCCTCAAACAGCTCGTCACAGAGCTTGATAATTTTATCAAGAGGCAGCTCTGCCGCTGTGTGAGGGTCCAGCATAGCGGCATGATAGACCGCCTCTTTACTCCGGGTTCTGGCCGCCTCGATGGTCAATAGCTGTACATTTAAGTTGGTCCGGTTCAGAGCCGCACACTGCTCCGGCAATGCTCCGATATAGGTCGGGGTGATACCGGTGGAATCAGAAATGCAGGGAATTTCCACGCAAGCCTCCATGGGAAGATTGGAGATCATTCCATTATTGATTACATTGCCCCCAAACTTATATGGCTGATTGGTTACAAATGACTGTATGATATAGGCCCCATATTCGATGGACTTTTCATGGGTCAACCTGGAATTCTCAGTCAGCTCCGCTTTGATGTCTTCCCAGCGTTTGATATTTCTCACACACCGCCGGGGATACTCGTCTAGAGGAACATTGTAGTAATCAATCAATTCAGGATAGGCCGCCTTGATGAAATAGGGCATATACTCCGCATTATGCTCGCTGGATTCCGTTACATAGCAGCCGAATTTATCCATGATCTCAAATCGCACCTTATCGGTATCTACACAGCCCTTCTCCCGGTACAGCTTTTTAAGCTCAGGATACAAATCCTTTCCATTCTTTGATATCTCCAGCAGCCATGCCATATGGTTAATACCGGCAATTTTTGACTGAATATCTGTATCATCTTTAAGACCAAGCCCTGTCAGCAATTCCTTTGTGCATTTTTGAACGCTATGGCACAACCCTACGGTTTTGATATCCGTATGACGCAGCATATAGCCGGTCAGGATTCCCATTGGATTGGTGTAATTTAAAAGCTGTGCATTAGGACAACAGCGATTCATCTGCTCTGCAAATATCTCCATAACAGGTATGGTCCTGAGAGCCCTGAATACACCTGCGACCCCCATAGTGTCTCCGATGGTTTGGCGCAGACCATATTTTTTAGGTATCTCAAAATCCCAGATGGTACAAGGATCATATCCACCGACCTGAATGGCATTGATGACAAAGTCGGCATCTTCTAAAGCCTCTGGTAATTCATCCAGACCAACGTATTTCTTAAATACAGCACGGTTGTTGTTTGAATTGGCATTGATATTTACCATCATCCGGTAACTCTCTTCCACTCTGCTTTGGTCAATATCATACAGTGCAAATGTGGCATCGTTTATCTCAGGTGTTAAAATACAATCACCCAGGACGTTTCTTACAAACACAGAACTGCCTGCGCCCAAAAATGTGATTTTCATTGTTTTGTGCTCCCTTCGCCTTATTCGTCTAAAGCCTCTTGCATTTTTTCTTCAAGGTTTTTCATGGTGTCTTCGGGGCTTACGGAACCGTTTACAATCAGCGCTTCGGTCTGCTCACACCAGATTACATTTAATTGCTGGAACCTGCTGGAGGTCTCATCCTGAGCCATCTTAGGATCTACGGTTGCTGCAATCTCTAAGAAAATCTTCATTTCCTCAGGAAAATTCTTAAATTCAAGCCCTTCTGCAATCAGACTCTGGGAAACCGGAATAAAATTGCCTTCTTCGCAGAAAAGCTTCATATTGTCTTTTCTGGCGATATAGTCGATAAAGATGGCACAGGCATTGGGATACTTGGTTTCTTTATAAGCAAATAATCCGTTTCCGCCAAGATCAGAAGTTGTTTTCCCATTGACCTGCGGCATATATGTAACAGCCCAGCCGTCTTTGAAGTTTTCATCCATAAAAGCAGTATGCCAGCTTCCGGCAAATACAAATGCAGTCTTTTGCGCCGAGAACATCATGTTGGTCTGAGCATCCTGGGGAAAGCTCGCCTTAGGCATCAATCCTTCTTTGGTCCAATCGCCCAGCATGGTCAGGACCTCCAGAGTCTCCGGAGAATTGATAGCAATTTCAGTTCCGTCATCACTTAAGATTTTACCGCCGTTCATGTAAAGGAGGGGAAGGAACCGATAACCGTTACCATTCTCCCAAATTCCCGAAAATGCTGTATCCAGATTATAATCTGCTTTCAGCTTCCTGGAAATGTCAGTCAATTCTTCTAAACTCCAGCCATCATTGGCATTCTGTGGAATCCGGATTCCCGCTTCCTCAAACATTTTCTTATTGTAGAAAATTGCAATGGTATCCGTATGATGAGGCAAACCAACCAGCTTTCCGTCATAAGTAAGAGCTTCTTTATAAGCCGGAATCAAATCATCTAAAGTCTCTTGTGAAATTTTCCCAGTCAGGTCAAGCATCACATCCGCTTCTTTAAATTTACCTAATCTCTGATAGGTATACCGCATTACATCCGGCCATTCATTGCCGGCGATCATGGTATCAAGCTGATCCCGGAAGGTTTTGGATGGATAAGCTTCCGCAACCAGTTCAACCTCCGGATGATCTTTCCGGAACCGGTCAAGAACCGCTTTCCAGGCTGCCGTATCCGACGGAGAGCCTTCCCAATAAGCGAACTTGATCACTGCACCGTCTTCTGCTTTTAATTCTTCTGCATTTGCTGCTTCGGCCTGAGCCGGTGCTCCGGTTTCCTGGGCGTTTGTTTCGGTCTGGCCGGCTGCAGCCGGCGGCGGTGTGTTTTTTCCCGAACACCCTGCCGTCAACACAATGGCTGACACCATAAGAACTGCTGCTAACATCTTTCCTGCTTTTGATTTCATTCTGCTCCTCCTGTTTATTCACATTATATTTCACTAGCCCTTGATACCCGATGAAGCGATACCCTGTACAAATTGTTTCTGAAATATCAAAAACACAATCAGCACCGGTATCGTAGTGATCAATGCGGCACTCATCAGCATGTTCCAATTGACAAACTGTGCCCCATTGAGTAATTGCAGCCCTATCTGAACCGTATACATGCTGCTTTTTGACAGTACGATCAGAGGCCACTGAAAATCATTCCAACGCCACATAACGGTAAAGATCACCAGAACACTGATCAGAGACTTTGTGTTGGGTAAAATGATCATTGTAAAGATCTGAAACTCGGTAGCACCGTCTATTCTGGCCGCCTCAATCAATTCATCGGGAATTTCCGACATAAACTGCCTTGACAAGAACAGCCCAAAAGCTTCCGCACATGGCGGCAGAATCAGTCCTGCATAGGTATTGACCATCTTAAGTTTTGACAGGATTATAAAGTTTGGGATCATGGTCACCTGCACCGGAATCATCAGTGTGCTTAAGATGATCAGGAAACATAGCTCCTTGCCTTTAAACTTATACTTAGCGAATGCAAATCCCGCCAGAAGGTTAATAAAAACAGTTATCGTGGTAGCTGACACAGTTACAATCGTACTGTTCTTAAAATACACAAGAAAATTGTTTTCCCGAAACGATCTGGCAAAATTACCAAGCTCAAACCGGCTGGGCCACAGGGTGGGCGGATAGGCAAATATTTCCTCCACCGGCTTAACCGCCGTCACAAACATCCAATAAAACGGAAAGAGAAAAATAATGGTGATGCAAATAATCGCGATATAGGCGAACACATCCAGGGCAGTTATTCTTTTCTTGACCATCAGCTTTCCTCCTTTTGGAATTTATATCGAAACAATGTAAACAGGAACAAAATCACAAACAAGATTACTCCGGACGCCGATGCCTGCCCATAGTTATTTTTAAGGAATGCTGTCTCATAGATATACACGACCAGGGTTTTGGTAGCGTTGAGCGGCCCGCCCTTTGTCATGATATAAATCAGATCAAAAGTTTTAAACGAATAAATAATACAGGTAATCAGTATAAATACATGAGTGGATTGAAGCAGGGGAAATGTTATGTACAAAAACTTCTGCCAGCCAGTGGCGCCGTCAATGGTGGCCGCCTCAAAATAATCCGACGATATTCCCTGAAGCCCGGCCAGATAAATCACCATATTGTATCCAACCCTGCTCCACAGCGTACCTGCCACAATCATGATCATTGCAAAACGGGGGTTATTGAGCCAGTCGATCTTCGTAAACCCTGCTGATTCCAACAGATAGTTAATCAGTCCAAGCTGCGGATTAAAAATCCATATAAAAATCATACCGGCTGCTACCATGGATATAATAGACGGAATATACAATGCACTTCGAAAAAATCCCCGTCCCACCAGCTTTCTGTTTAACAGCACCGCTAATCCAAGAGCCAGAACCATCAACAGCGGAACCGTTATGAGGGAGAATTTAACCGTATTTAGTAACGAGGTTAAAAATATCTGATCAGTCAATATTTTCTTAAAATTATCCAAACCTACAAACTTCGGATTTCCAAGCCCCTTCCACTTGACCAGGCTGTAATACCCGGTCATAATCAGGGGAATGATCATAAACGCCATGAATAAAATCATATTGGGTAAAATGTAAAGGTAAGGCACTATTTTTACATTTTGCCAAAACGGACGTTTCTTTATAGTTGCATTTGATGCTGCTCTTTTCGCCAATAATCCCACCATCCTTTTTTTGCATTATGTTGTTTTTTTATTTTCAAACAAACAGACTTTTTTATTTTTCTAAAAATCCTCCACCCTTCCTCCCTATTGATAATAATATCACAATTCAAAAGTAAAATCATAATTATCACTAATACAGATGAAAAATATTTTATTTTTTATGCATATTAACATCTCTTTTCGTTTTTTATCTTTTTTATTTGTATATCTTTTCATACATGATAACATATAATTTTAAAAATACATATTGTGTTTTGTTTGTTTTATATGTTATAATTTTGGAATTATAGAAATGATGAGGGGTGGTTTAACGATGAAGAACAATTATGAGATTTCAGAACAGCAATATACCGATACCATAAAACAGACAGTCTTTGATCCCTGCGCCCCCGGCAACTACGAGCATGAGATGGGCCGAAAAGACATCATGATCATCAATCAGCAATTGACGGATATCAATCCCCTTACCTGCGGAGAACAATATTGCGAGTCAGGCTATATATACGGACCTAAGATGCGTGAATATTACCTGCTTCACTACGTTTCCTCCGGCAAAGGAATTTTCATCACCGACCGGGGCACATATTCGGTTGACAGAGGTCAGATCTTCGTGATTCGCCCATTTGAAGTCACCAGCTACCAAGCCGGCAAAGAGCAGCCCTGGCATTATCGGTGGGTGGGCTTTATGTCCGATCTGGATCTTTCGGCCATTCTTGATGAGGATGTAATCTCAGCACCGGAATGTGACTATCTATTCCGTCTGATTATGGAATGCGAGCACATGGAAAGCCTGAAAGAATATTTTATCTGTGCAAAGGTTTTTGAGATTTTAGCGCTGATCAATAAAAAGAAGCACAAGGAAAATAACAAAAGCAGAGAATATATCTTAGCTGCCAAGAATTTTATAGAGGTCAATTATCAGAATCCTGATCTAACCGTCGCCCAGATCGCCGACCGAATCAATCTGGACAGAAGTTATTTCAGCACATTATTTAAGAAGTATATGGATAAATCCCCCCAGGCCTATCTTATGGATCTGCGTCTGAGCAAAGCAGCCGAACTCATCGCCTTCAAGGGGATGACAACCGGCGATGCCGCCATGGCCTGCGGCTACTCCGATGTACTGAATTTCTCCAGGATGTTCAAAAAGAAATTCAATGTTCCCCCTTCGAAATTCTCAAAGAGGGAACTGATTTATTAGGGTGTACTTAAAAACTGCTTGAGTTAAGATGTACTTTCCACTTTGCGGGCCGGAATGCATAGATTACACAATGAGTTTTCAGATCCGCCCGGCAGCCTGGGCAGCAGCGATCCGGTAGGCACTAAGAAAAGCATTGGCAGCGGCTACCCTCTGCCCGGCGATGTCAAAAGCAGTTCCATGAGCCGGAGTGGTGACAGGAACCGGAAGTCCGGCGGCCACCGTAACGGCATTTGCAAAATCTTTCAATTTCAATGCGATCTGGCCCTGATCATGATACAGGGTCACCACCCCGTCAAATTCCCCCCGGAAGGCCCGGATGAAAATAGTATCCGAAGGAAATGGCCCCGCCACACAGACCCTTTTCTCTATGGCAGCAGCGATGGCCGGTTGGATTATATCAATCTCCTCCCTGCCGCAAAGCCCGTTTTCACCAGCATGGGGATTCAGGGCACATACTGCGATTCTTGGTGTAGTGATGCCCGCCGCCTTCATGGTCTGATCTGCCAGCAGAATGGCTTCTTCTATTTTATCACGACTTAAATATTGACCGATCCTGGCCAGAGGGATGTGGCTTGTCACCCGGGAAGTCCACAGGCCTTCCACTACATTCATTTCTCCGGTCAGGCCGCTGTATCCCATGGCTTCCTGAAACACCTGCAGCTCACTTTCAATATCCGGCCTGACCAGCTTCATGGCTCCTTTGTTAAAAGGTGCATAACAGATCCCGTCAATGATTCCCTTTTGGTACAGCTCCACCGCCTTAGCGATCATATTAAAAACTGCCTGCCCGCAAACAGGATTCAACTCCCCATACCTAATCCCGCGCAGATCCGCCTCCTCCAGTTCATATACTGTAATTTCCTCTGTGATTTCCTGTTCCTTTTTTACAAAATCCGTTTCACTGCTGATCACTTCATAATCAAAGCTGACCTGTAAAAGCTCCATTTCCCTTTTCAATATGGATTCATGCCCGATAATCAGAGGAACTGCATCCTTGCTTAGTTCCCCCGACTGCAGGCATTTCACCACTAACTCGGTTCCAATCCCGGAATAATCCCCCAGCAAAACTCCTATCACCGGTTTTTTCTTCATATTACCAGACTCTCCTTTGTTTAAATTTGAGCTAATACTAGCATGTTCCATTCATATTTACAACGGCATTTTGTTCGTTAAAAATAACATTATGTTTTAATATGACGTTTTGATAAACCACTTCTAATCCATATTTTTAATTATCTTATCCCTGTTCTTGCTATCTGTAAAATTCTCCTTCGCGAAAACTTTTACCTTTCAAAGCTGTTTTCAGGCTAGGAAGAAAGATCGGGTAATCGAGTAGGAGGTGGTGACTAACCGCTGCCATCTCACAATACCGAGCGTATCAGTCTTTCTTTTGACAGCGCTCTGTTAACCGTACTTGATGCAGATGTAAACCAGTAAGCCTTTCAGCTATTCGCTGTCATGTGTGCAAAATACATCTGGAATACCAAGTTTTCGTACTCCTCCGTCTTGTTTTGGTACGTCCTTCCCACCGGGTGGATTTGAGACTTGCAATCGTAAGAACGTGCACCCGCTGGGTGCACAAACAGAAAACGCCCGGGATATATTTCCCGGGCGCTCTTAAATCAAAAAACGATATTCTTACTCCATGGTAGCATACTGGAAGAACCAGTAGCCATATGGAGAATGCCATGTTCCCTTTAACTTGGGATCCTGCAACCAGAAGTCATTGTAATAAGCAACCGGTGCAATTGCAGCGTCCTCCAGGATCATGTTTTCAACCTCATGCAGTTTGGAATAATGCTCTGCTAAATCAGCGGCAGAGTTGGCTTCATCAAGCAGTTTGTCAACTTCTGCATTGCTGTACTTCGCATTATTATTACCACTGGTGGACATCATCAGATTCAGCATGTTGGATGGATCATCGTAATCATATACCCAGCCATCACGGGCCACCTGATAATCGCCAGCGCGGCGTGTAGGCGTAAATACACCCCACTCAACTACCTTAATATCCATATTGATTCCTAAAGTTTCCTTCCAGCAACTCTGCAGATACTCTGCTACCGACTTATGATAACCGGCATCATTGGTCATATATTCAATGGTTGGGAATCCCTGGCCATCGGGATAACCTGCTTTCGCAAGAAGTTCCTTTGCCTCTGCTACATCAGCGTCATAATTCGCAACATCAAAGAAATCACCGCCGTTGTTCTTTTTTGTCACTTCTTCAAAGAATGACCCATCTTCCACATCTGAAATACCAGGTCCCACAAAGTTTGTTGCAGGAGTATAGGTTCCCTGCATAACCGTATTGGCAACATAATCGCGGTCAATGGCAAGGCTCAGAGCTTTACGCACATCCGGATTATTAAATGGTTCTTTCTGGTTCTGGAAATCAATATAATAAGTGCCCATGATAGGCTCTACGTGAAATTCTTCTTTCCCCTTAAGGCTTGGAATCTCTTCTGTCGGCGGCTCCTTGATCATTGAAACTTCACCTGCCTGGTATGCGCTGTACGCAGCATTGGGATCTTCCATCAGAACGAACTTCAGTGTATTTAAAGTAACCTTATCTGCATTCCAGTAATTCTCATTTTTTGCAAATGTAATATGGGAACCTGGTACCCATTCGATCATCTTTAAGGGACCATTGGATACATAGGTTGCAGGCGTTAAGGTCCACTTATCGCCATTTGCTTCAACGGTGGACTGCTGTACAGGAACCATAGTTGCATGAGTGAGCAGCTTTGCAAAATAAACGCATGGTACAGATAATTCCACCACAAAGGTCTTGTCATCAGGAGCAGAAACTCCAAGTGCATCAATGTTTCCTGCGGTTGCCTCTTCAAAGCCCTTTACATACCCCAGCATGTCTGCTGCATAGGGAGCAGCGGTGTTTGGATCTGCCAGCCTCTTCCAGGAATACACAAAATCACCGGCAGTTAAAGGAGAGCCATCGCTCCACTTAAGTCCGTCACGAAGATGGAAGGTATAAGTAAGTCCATCCTCGGATATATCATAAGATTCTGCCTGACCAGATACAATTTTGTTATCAGCATCCACGACCATCAACGTTTCAAATGCATGAACAATCATATTGGCACCATCAACCGCACTATTTAAAGCGGGATCGACGGTCTCCGGATCTGGACCGATGCGGACTGCAAGATCAAGTCCTGCGGATGTTCCTTGGGCGGGAGCCGTTGTTTCGCCGTCGGCTGCCGCAGCTTTGGTTGTGTCAGAGCCTGCTTTTGTACCTGCAGTATTATTCCCTCCGCAAGCGGAAAGAATCATACCGGAGGCCATAACAGCAGCCAACACAAGTGACATTTTTTTCATAGATCGTCCTCCTAATAAAAATCATATTCTATCAACGCAATAATACTTTAATCAGCTACTGCATCAACTTATCTTTTAGCATACCATAAAAGCAGGAAAATAGCAATGAGATTTTAGTTCGGCAGACAGGCAGACAGGTCACAAAAAACAAAAACACCCAGAAAACAATCCTGAGTGTTTTTATACATAACAGATATTTCTTATTCCATGGTAGCATACTGGAAGAACCAGTAACCATACGGAGAATACCAGGTTCCCTTTAACTTAGGATCCTGTAACCAGAATTCATTCCGATAAGTGATGGGAGCAATTGCTGCATCCTCAAGGATCATATTTTCCGCCTCATGAAGCTTTGCATAGTGCTCTTCAATGTCAGCCGTGGAGTTGGCTTCATTAAGCAGCTTGTCAAGCTCAGGATTTTTGTACAACGCATTGTTATTGCCGCTTGTAGACATTAACAGATTCAGCAGATTAGAAGGATCATCATAATCAAAGCTCCAGGCATCACGTGCAACCTGATAATCTCCTGCACGGCGGGTAGGTGTAAAGGTAGCCCATTCAACAATCTTAATGTCCAGGCTAATGCCAAGGGTTTCCTTCCAGCAGCTCTGCAGGTATTCTGCCACCGCTTTGTTATGACCTGCATCATTGGTCATGTACTCAATGATCGGGAAGCCCTGTCCGTCAGGATATCCTGCCTTTGCAAGAAGCTCCTTTGCCTTTGCAACATCTGCTTCATGATCTTCAACGTTAAAGAAGTCGCCCCCGTTGTTCTTCCGTGTTACATCCTCAAAATGAGTTCCACCTTCCGCATCAGAAACGCCTCGGGGAACAAAGTTTGCTGCAGGAGCACCAATGCCCTGCATAACCGTATTGGCCACATACTCACGGTCAATGGCAAGGCTTAAGGCTTTGCGAACATCCGGATTGTTAAATGGCTCCTTCTGGTTTTGGAAATCTATATAGGAAATACCCATGCCTGGCTCTACATGGAACTCCTCTTTGCCCTTAAGCGCCGGAATCTCCTCTGTTGGAACATCCTTGATCATGGACACTTCGCCGGTCTGATAAGCGCTGTAAGCAGCATTGGAATCTTCCATCAGGACAAATTTCAAGGTATTTAAAGTAATCTTATCCACATTCCAGTAATTTTCATTCTTTGCGAAAGTTATATGAGAGCCTGGAACCCACTCGATCATCTTTAAAGGTCCGTTGGAAATATAAGTTTCTGGCTTTAAACTCCACTGCTCCCCATTTGCCTCTACAGATGCCTGCTGTACGGGAACCATAGATGCATGAGTAACAAGCTTTGAAAAATATACGCAGGGAACGGATAATTCTACTATAAAGGTCTTATCATCCGGAGCGGAAACAGCAAGAACATCCAGATTTCCGGCAGCAGCCTCTTCATAGCCCTTTACATAGCCCAGCATATCTGCCCCATAAGGAGCTGCCGTATTAGGATCCGCCAGTCTCTTCCATGAATACACAAAGTCATTGGCAGTTAACGGACTTCCGTCACTCCATTTCAGACCCTCACGAAGATGGAAGGTATAGGTAAGCCCATCCTCGGATACATCATAAGATTCCGCCTGACCAGGTACAATCTTGTTTTCTGAATCCACGATCAGCAAGGTCTCAAAGGCATGTACAATTACATTTGCACCATCAGCCGCACTATTTAAAGCCGGATCAATGGTTTCAGGGTCAGGGCCTACCTGAACCGCAAGGTCAAGGCCTCCGGTTGCTCCTGCAGGAGCAGTTGTTTCCCCGTTTGCTGAGGTCGTACCGCCTGCAGATGGGCCAGCCGATTTATTACCGCCGCAGGCGGAAAGAATCATGCCTGTTGCCATGACAGCAGCCAATACCAGTGACATTTTTTTCATAAATTCCCTCCTATAAAATATATTTATCGGCACAGCAATACATGATCATGTATTCTGTGCCGATACACTTTTAGCATAGCATATAAACTGTAAATTAGCAATATAAATCAGTTCACCTTGTCCAGATGATGGCACGCTGCAAAATGTCCGGAAGAAACCTCTTTCCACTCCGGCTCCTGGGCTGCACAAAGCTCATCCGCATAAGGACACCGTGTACGGAAACGGCAGCCGGATGGCGGATTTACCGGGCTTGGTACATCTCCCTCCAGAACGATTCTCTTGGAACTACGGCTGGTTTTCGGGTCCGCAACGGGAATGGCAGAGATCAGACTCTTGGTATATGGATGCACGCTGTGGAAGGTCAGCTCATAGCTGTCTGCAAGCTCCACCATCTTTCCTAAGTACATAACGCCGATCCGGTTGGAAATATGCTTTACAATGGAAAGGTCATGGGCAATAAAGAGGTAGGTCAGTCCCATTTCTTCCTGAAGCTGTTCGAACATATTGACAACCTGTGCCTGAATGGACACATCAAGAGCCGATACCGGCTCGTCACAGACAATGAACTGAGGGTTCACTGCAAGAGCCCGGGCAATTCCCACACGCTGGCGCTGTCCGCCTGAAAATTCATGAGGATAACGGTTTGCATGCTCTGAATTAAGTCCTACAGTGGACAGAACCGAAATGATCTGGTCCTGACGGTCCTTTCTATTGGAAGCCAGATGATGGATGTCGATGGCTTCACCGATAATATCCCCAACAGTCATACGGGGATCCAAACTGGCATAGGGGTCCTGGAACACGATCTGCATTTTCTGACGGTAAGGGAGCATATTCACCTTTGTAATATCTTCCCCGTCAAAAAAGATCTTTCCTGAGGTAGGCTCATAAAGCCGGAGCAGAGTACGTCCTGTTGTAGTCTTTCCGCAGCCGGATTCTCCAACCAGTCCCAGAGTTTCACCTTTTTTGATTCCAAAGGAAACGTCATCTACTGCCTTTACCACCTTTTTCTCAAATAATTTGCCTCCTGCAACAGGGAAATACTGCTGTAAATTCTGTACCTCTACAAGATATTTATTATCCATCATGCATCTCCCTTCTGGGCCTGTTGTTTCTCAAATTCTTGTTTCTGAAGCAGCCAGCAGGCACTGTAATGAATATCAGATATATCCGTATATGGCGGCATTTCACGCAGACAAATCTTCATGCAGGCTCTGCATCTGGGCGCAAAGGGACAGCCGGCCGGCGGATTAAGCATATCCACAGGGCTTCCTTCAATGGGAACCAGCTTGTTGTGTTCTTTTTCCGTAAGCTTCGGAATGCTTCGAATGAGCCCCTTGGTATATTCATGGCTGGGATTATAGAAAATATCATCAGTATTTCCGTACTCCACCACTTTTCCTGCATACATAACTGCAATGCGGTCACACATGTTGGCAACAACCCCCAGGTCATGGGTGATCATAATGATCGCCATACCAAGCTTTTCTTTTAATTCCATCATCAATTCCAGAATCTGAGCCTGAATGGTAACGTCAAGAGCCGTAGTCGGCTCATCGGCGATCAAAAGCTTTGGCTCACATGCAAGGGCAATGGCGATCATAACACGCTGGCGCATACCGCCGGACAGCTCGTGAGGGTACTGCTTCAGACGCTTATCCGGTTCGTTGATGCCTACCAGGGTGAGAAGCTCTCTTGCTCTTTCATTTGCCTGCTGTTGGTTTTTCTTTGTGTGAAGCATGACCACTTCCGTGATCTGGTTTCCAATGGTGTAGACCGGATTTAAGCTGGTCATGGGATCCTGGAAAATAATAGAAATTTCATTTCCCCGGATTTTTCTCATTTGCTTCTCTGACATCTTCTCAATCTGATGTCCGTTAAACTGAAGAGAACCGCCAATCAGGCGCCCGGGATAAGCAGTGAGGCCCATAAGGCTGTAGGCTGTTACAGACTTACCGGAACCAGACTCTCCTACAATTCCTAAAACCTCTCCCTCACGAAGATGAAGGGATACATCATTAAGCGCCTTAACCTCTCCAGCCGGAGTAAAGAAGGAAAGACGTTCATTCTCAATATTAACTAAATATTCACTCATGGAATCTCTCCTCCTTTAATCTTTCAGTTTTGGATCGAATGCGTCACGGAGACCATCACCCAAAAGGTTAAAACTTAAAATAATAACAGAAATCGCAAGAGCCGGTGCGAATAAGCGGTGAGGATAGCTTTGCAGACCATTTAACGCAGCGCTTGCAAGACTTCCCAATGAAGGCATGGGCGCAGCAACGCCAAGACCCAGGAAGCTTAAAAAGCTCTCCGTAAAAATAGAAGAAGGAATCTGCAGTGTAGTTGTAACGATCAGAGTACCAATACAGTTTGTAAGCAGGTGCTTCTTAATAATATGACCGCTGGAAGCGCCAAGAGCTCTTGCCGCAGTTACATATTCCTGTTCCTTTAAAATCAGGATCTGGCTTCGCACGATACGTGCCATACCTACCCAGTAGAGCAGGGCAAATACAACGAAAATACTGATTAAGTTGACGCCGATGACCTGGATCCACTGAAAGCCGGGCCTTTGAGACAAAGCTTTTAGAGGCTGGTCAAAAGCAACGGACAACAGTACGATGATCAGAATATCAGGCACCGTATAGATCATGTCCACGACACGCATCATGATCATATCCACCCATCCGCCGAAGAAACCTGCAACGGAGCCATAAAGGGAACCAATGAGCAAAATGATACAAGAAGCGATCAAGCCAACCATCAGGGAAACACGGCTTCCCATCATGACACGGATGGCATAGTCACGGCCCAGGTTATCTGTTCCCAAAACATGAGGAAATACATCCTCTCCTGCATCCATGGCAGTCAGTTCCTTTTGGGAATACTGCATGGGAGCAAGGTTTTCACTTCCCCTGATCTGCTGTTCATAGCTGTAGGGATACAATTGAGGCACAATAAATGATAAAATAAATACAATAATGATCACAACAAGGCTGACCATTGAAATCTTGTTCTTTTTAAGGCGCCTGATTCCATCCTTCCAAAATCCTACGCTCTTGCGCATGACGGTTAGGCTTTCTTTTTCTGCATCGCTTGCCGGGAGAAAGTCTTCCACATTAAGCTGCAATGATAATTTATTCTTTGGCATCTTCTTTCTCCTCTCCCTTACTTCAGATTAATTCGCGGATCGATGAATTTATAAGCAACGTCCACCAGCACATTCATGATAACCATTAAAGTAGCAAGGAAAATCGTAGTACCCATAATGAGCGGATAGTCACGTCCTGTAATGGAACCAATGAATTCAGATCCCAAGCCCGGTATCGTAAATATCTTCTCAACAATAAAGCTTCCTGTTACGGTATAGGCCAAAAGAGGACCTAAATATGTAACAACCGGAAGAATGGCATTACGAAGCGCATGCTTAAAGATGCTGACCATCTGGGAAAGCCCCTTGGCACGGGCTGTTCTCATGTAATCCTGTCCCATAACATCCAGCATGGAAGAACGCATCAGACGTGCGATATATGAGGACGGATAAAATGAAAGAGCCATTACGGGCATAATGTAATTTTTCCATGATGCCAGTCCAAAGGTAGGCAGGAGGCCCAGCTTCAGGCTCAAAACATACATTAAAATAGTACAGACTACAAAGCTTGGTACTGCGATGCCGCATGTACTGAATATAATAATAACATTATCAACAGCGGTTCCCCGCTTGAATGCAGCGATACTTCCCAATGGAACGCCAACTAAGACAGCAGTCAGGATGGCGATTCCGCCGATCTTTGCAGATACCGGGAACTTTGTTTCGATGATCATATTCACCGTACGGCCGCGCTGTTTTACGCTTAATCCTAAATTGCCATGAAGCAAATCTTTCATATAGGTCACATACTGTTCACCTAACGGTTTGTCCAGGCCGTACTTTTCATTAAGGGCCGCCTGGGCCTGTGGGCTGATGGCCTTCTCAGACATGAAGGGGCCGCCTGGCACCATGTTCATGACAAAGAAAGTAACCGTTGCAACAGCAAAAATGGTTACAATCGCCATAGCGATACGTTTTAAAATATATTTAGCCACTTTCCTCAACTCCTTTGGTATAGTGATGTCCGCCTATTATGGAAACATATGTCAATGGTAAACGGACATTGTTTGAATAGAAAAATCCCATGGATACCCATGGGATTCCCCCCAGAATCCTGTTACAAGATTACTGCATCTGCTTTGCAACTTCTTCTGCAAAGTTCTCTTCTTTTCTCTCAAGACCTTCACCAGTCTCAAAGCGTACGAACTTTTTCACTTCTACCTTACCGCCAACTTCCTTGGAAACCTGCTCCAAGTACTTGCCTACGGTTAAATCTCCATCTTTTACATAAGCCTGGTCTACCAGACAGAATTCCTTTAATTCTTTATTTAAACGGCCGACAATCATTTTCTCAAGAATGTTGTCCGGTTTATCCGGGTTCTCATTCTTAGCCTGTACCTTTAAGATTTCCATTTCATGATCAATGAATTCCTGAGAAATTTCATCTCTCTTCACATACTTTGGTGTTAATGCGGCAATCTGCATGGCAATATTCTTTAAAGCTTCCTTGACAGCGTCATTCACCACTTCTGCATCAGCTTCAATTAAAACACCGATTCTTCCGCCGCCGTGGATATAATCAACAACCACACCGTCGGTAACGATCTTTTCAAATCTTCTGATGTTCATATTTTCCCCGATCACTGCGATCTGGCTGGACAGTGCCTGAGCAACTGTTAAGGAGCTGTCCTTTGTCCATGTCTCTGCAAGAAATGCATCCATGTCTTTTGTCTGAGAAACAAGCACCTGAGCTGCAACGTCTGCAACATAGCCCTGGAACTGAGCATTCTTTGCAACAAAGTCTGTCTCACTGTTTACCTCTACGATTGCAGCAGACTTTCCATCTTCGCTTACAACAGTGGTAACAAGTCCTTCTGCCGCAATTCTTCCTGCTTTCTTAGAAGCAGCCGCAAGTCCTTTTTCTCTTAAGAACTCTACTGCTTTGTCCATATCACCATCTGTTTCTGCAAGAGCCTTCTTGCAATCCATCATACCTGCGCCGGTCATCTCTCTTAATTCTTTTACCATTCCAGCTGTAACTGCTGCCATTTGTTTTCCCTCCATCAATTGATTTCATTGCTATTGCCCATGCTTTTTGGGCATAAAGGTATGCCGCAGGGCGTTCTTTTCAACTTTGATATTCTCAAAGGCTGTTTGATTCACAGGAACTTTTTTCCAGTAAAAAAAGCTCCGACCCGCTTCTCAAAGCAGGTCGAAGCATTAAATCGCCTGAATAATTAAGCCTCTACAGTCTCTTCTGTTTCCTGAGCTGCTTCTGCTTCTTCAGCTACTGCCTCGCCCTGGTTTGCCTCGATCACTGCGTCTGCCATCTTAGATACAATTAACTTAACGGCTCTTATGGCATCATCATTGCCTGGAATCACAAAATCAAGTTCTTCAGGATCACAGTTTGTATCAGCGATACCAATTAACGGAATCCCCAGTGTATGAGCTTCCTGAACGCAGATTCTTTCTTTCTTAGGATCTACAACAAAAATCGCATCGGGAATCTTCTTCATTTCTTTGATTCCGCCTAAGTTCTTCTCTAATTTCTCCCATTCTTTCCTAAGAGCAAGAACTTCTTTCTTAGGAAGAACATCAAATGTGCCGTCAAGGGACATGGTCTCGATCTTCTTTAATCTTGCAACTCTGGACTGGATTGTCTTAAAGTTTGTAAGCATACCGCCAAGCCATCTCTCATTAACGAAATACATACCGCAGCGCTCTGACTCGGCCTTGATGGCATCCTGAGCCTGCTTCTTTGTTCCTACGAAAAGGATCTTGCCGCCTTCTGCAGCAATGTCAGACACTGCCTTGTAAGCCTCATCTACCTTTACAACAGACTTCTGTAAGTCGATGATATAGATA
This sequence comes from Lacrimispora brassicae, assembly GCF_054772055.1. Lineage (NCBI taxonomy): Bacteria > Bacillati > Bacillota > Clostridia > Lachnospirales > Lachnospiraceae > Lacrimispora > Lacrimispora brassicae. The sequence continues at coordinate 73,171 of NZ_BRYH01000048.1, forward strand.
CCGTTTCTCTCTGTGTAAATGTATGGAGCCATCTTAGGGTTCCATCTTCTGGTCTGATGACCAAAGTGTACGCCAGCTTCTAAAAGCTGCTTCATTGAAATAACACTCATGTTACTACCTCCATTTGGTTTTACTTCCGCCCGCTTCTCGTGCTTCCGGGGAGACCGGTATCCGGCACCCTCCTCTGGAATCCGCAGACGTGTTTTTTGTCAGCCTAGCCAGTATAGCATATCTTTCTACATGATGCAAGTATTTTTTTGTATTTTATGTGCAAAACAAACATATCCTGCCATATTTTGTGATTTAATGAATCAACTGGATATTTGGTCATATTGTCGGTTCTCCAGACACAAGGTTGAGGGGTTTTTCATTGGGCTTTTACTAAAAAAAGAGCAGTTGTTTCCCTCTGCTCTTTTTTTCCTGACTCTGGATTTTATATATCTTTTATTTCCCGGCGCTCCGCTATATTTTTAACGGTTCCGGCTCTAATGGTTTTTAATTCATCAAAGACTACGTCATTCAATACCTTGATATAAGTTCCCTTCATGCCGGAAGATCTGGATTCAATCACTCCCGCACTTTCAAATTTCCTAAGGGCATTGACAATAACGGAACGGGTGATGCCTACACGGTCAGCGATCTTGCTGGCCACCAGGATACCCTCGTTTCCATCCAGTTCCTCAAAGATATGAGTAATGGCTTCCAGTTCGGAAAAAGATAAGGTGCTGATTGCTGACTTGACAATCTGTACTTTTCTGGTTTCCTCCGCATTCTCCTCATTGACGGAACGCATCATCTCCAGTCCTACCACTGTTGTGCCGTATTCGCTTAAAATGATATCGTCTATATCATATTGGGAATCGGATTTATAAATAAACAGGGTTCCAAGCCTTTCCCCTGCAATGTCAATAGGTGTGATGATTGCTTGGTATTTTCTGATATCGTCACCAGTGAAACCCAGCGTTTCCAGATTGACGTTTTCCTTGGTTGATAAAATGCTGAGCAAACGCTCGTTTAACATCGTATCTACATAACCGCCTACCTGGTCCGCGATCAGCTCCTGAATTTCCTCGATGTCCGGTGTCAGGCCAATGCCAAGCACCTTTCCCTTCTTGCTGATCACAAGAATATTCGAATTCAGGATCTCGGTCAGCACTTCACAGATATCGTTAAATACAACCTTATGCGAATTATTGTTATGCAATAATTTGTTAATTTTTCTAGTTTTGTCCAACAACTGTACGCTCATAGCCGAAAACCTCCTTAAGAATTTATGTGAAAATCTAAAATACACCTCTAATGATTAAATATTAACATTATTATTTTCAAATAACAATAGTTTTTTGAAGATTTTCGATTTTCTTAATAATTATTCTTTTTTCCTATTTGTCAGTGCTATATCCGCATTGCTCGTTTGAGCAAAGCAATTTGTTTCCCTTTTCAACCATATAGGCTCCACACTTGGGGCAGGCCTTCGTAGAAGGCTTTTGCCAGGACATAAAATCACAATCCGGATTTGCTTCACATCCGTAATAGATTCTTCCCTTTTTGGTTTTCTTTATTACTACTTCTTTTCCGCATTTCGGACAAGGAACGCCGATCTTTTCCAGATAAGGCTTTGTATTCTTGCATTCAGGAAATCCGGGGCAAGCCAGGAATTTCCCGTGAGGGCCGTACTTTATAACCATGTTCCGTCCGCATAGCTCGCAGATCTCCTCCGTCACCTCATCGGCAATGGTCACGGTTTCTAATTCCACAAGGGCTTTATCCACCGCCTCCTTTAAATCCGGATAGAAATTTTTCACAACTGTCTTCCACTGGACAGAACCGTCTCCCACTTTATCAAGAAGGTATTCTAAGTTGGCAGTGAAGGTGACATCAACAATGCTTGGGAAGCTTTGCTTCATCATGCTGTTGACCACTACTCCCAGTTCTGTCACATAAAGGTTTTTACTCTCCTTTGCCACATATCGCCTGGCTAAAATGGTGGTAATCGTAGGGGCATAGGTACTTGGGCGCCCGATGCCTTGTTCTTCCATGGCTTTTACAAGAGAGGCCTCCGTAAAATGCGACGGCGGCTGGGTAAAATGCTGCCCGCTCTCAAGCATATCCAGCTTAAGGAGGCTGCCTTTTTCCAGATTGCCCAGCAATACATTGGCTTCTTCCTTATCATCCTCCTGCACATATACGGACATAAAGCCGTCAAAGGATAACTTGGAAGCGGAAAGAGTGAACACATATTTTCCGGCTCCCACCCTGACTGAAGTAGTTTGATAAACGGCTGGCTGCATTCTGCTGGCTGTAAAACGTTTCCAGATCAACTGGTAAAGCCGGAATAAATCCCGCTGCAGGGATTCCTTTACCATAACCGGCGTCAGCGAAATATCTGTGGGACGGATGGCCTCATGAGCATCCTGGATCTTTGCATTGCTTTTTTTCGCCTGCTCTCCATTTGCCACATACTGGCTGCCGTACTGCTTTCCAATATATTCCCTTGCCGCAATGTCTGCCTCCTCAGCGATCCTGGTGGAGTCGGTTCTCAAATAGGTGATAAGTCCCACTGTCCCGCGTCCTGCAACTTCCACACCTTCATATAGCTGCTGGGCCAGGCGCATGGTTTTCTGTGTTGAAAAGTTAAGTACCTTGGACGCTTCCTGCTGAAGGGTGCTGGTGGTAAATGGAATGGGGGCTTTCTTGATCCTTTCCCCATTCTTGATTTCCTCCACCTGGTAGGTCTGGTTTTCAAGACCTTCCAGGATCTCTTCCAGTTCTTCCTTTTTCCGGATTGCAATTTTGCCGTCTCTGTCACCGTAAAATTTTGCAGTAAGAAGCTTTTTGCTCCCTTCCTGCTTTAAAACTGCTTCCAGGTTCCAGTATTCCTCAGGAATAAATGCGTCGATCTCTTCCTCCCGGTCACTGATCAGCCGCAGCGCCACTGACTGAACACGGCCGGCGCTTAAGCCTCTCTTTACTTTTGCCCAAAGGAGAGGGCTTATCATATATCCTACCATACGGTCCAAAACCCTTCTGGCCTGCTGGGCGTCCACCAGGTCCATATCAATCACTCTTGGGGTTTTTAAGGAAGTCTTTACCGCGTTCTTCGTAATCTCGTTAAAGCTGATCCGGTACACCTGCTTATCCTTCAGTTCATCCAGCTTCAAAGCCTTCATCAGATGCCAGGAGATCGCCTCTCCCTCCCGGTCAGGGTCAGTAGCAAGATAGATCTTATCAGCCTTCTTTACTTCTTTTCTAAGCTTGGCCAGGATATCGCCCTTCCCTCTGATTGTTATATATTTAGGATCAAAATCATTCTCTACATCAATTCCCATCTGGCTTTTCGGGAGATCCCTCACATGTCCGTTAGAGGCATCTACTTCATAATTCGCTCCCAGGAACTTTTTTATCGTCTTTACCTTTGCCGGTGATTCCACAATTACTAAACAGTTCGCCATACCAAACTCCTCGCCTATAATTTCTTACCATAATATTGATGGGATGTCTGCACAACCCAGCCTTTAAGTTCTAATTCCAAAAGGGCGCTCATACAATCGCTGACAGACAATCCGCTTAAAGCTATGATCTCTTCCAGATTCTTTGGTTGCAAATCTAGGCAACTATACACCATTTTTTCTTTTTTGACAAGTCCGTTCTTATCTTTTTCATGAACTCTTAATATATTACCACTTTGTAATTTGAAATATTCCAGTACAGAATCAGGGCCTAACAAAATTCCGGCACCTTCAAAAATAAGCCGGTTGCAGCCGGCACTTAAGGGATCCGTGGCTCTTCCGGGAAGGGCAAAAATTTCTTTTCCCTGTTCAAGACCCAGGTTCACCGTGATCAGGGAACCGCTCTTTTCCCTTGCCTCAATCACTAAAATCACATCCGACAGCCCGCTGATGATCCGGTTCCTCATGGGGAAATTACAGGGTCTTGGCGCTTCTTTTGGCATGAACTCTGTAATGATTCCTCCACTGGCCGCCATCTGTTGGTATAATCCATAATTTTCCTTTGGATAGCAGATATTGATCCCGCAGCCTAAAATTCCATAAGTATCCCCGCCTGCTTCCAGTGCTCCCTGATGTCCTGCCCCGTCAATTCCCCAGGCCAGTCCGCTGATGATCTGAATCCCTGCCCTGGATAGCTCTCCTGCCAGGTAAGAGGCCATTTGTTTTCCGTAATTGGTACAGTTTCTGGCTCCGATTATGGCAACCGCAGGCCTTTCATCCTCAGGCAGCTTTCCTTTAAAAAAGATTCCCATGGGATATCCGTAAATTGCAAGGAGCCGTTTCGGGTATTCCCTGTCATAGGGTGTAACAAAATGAATCCCTCTATTTTCTAATTCCTCCAGCTCCCATCTGCAGGCGTCTTTCTCTCCTTTCATCTTCTCAAAAAATGAAGCTTCTGCCTGTTTTAAAAGTCCTGACCGCACCAGTTCTTTTCCTTCTATATTATATATCCCTTTATAGCTTCCAATGTAATCATACAGTTTTTTTATTTTCACCGCCCCCAGAGACGGAACATGACAAAGCCAGTATAAATACTCCCGTTCTACATGATCACCCATAGATTCCTCCCCAATACTTTCCTTCCAGGCTTCGCAGCCCCACCGCCTCTGCCAGATGGTCCTTTTTAATCTTTTCACAGCCTTCTAAATCCGCTATGGTCCTGGACACCTTCAGGATCTTTTCGTAGCCTCTCACACTGAGCCCCAGATTTTCATAAACTTTTTTTAGAAATTCCTGCTCTCTCCTTCCAAGACCGCAGGATTCCTGGATCTGGGCCTTATTCATGGAGCTGTTAAAATATATCTCCTGGCCTTCAAACCGCTTTTTTTGAATCTGTCTCGCCCCCTCCACCCGTGTCCGTATGGAAGAGGAGGACTCACCGCCCTTTCTTTCCTGGAGTTCTTCATAAGTAACTGCCCCGGATTCTGCACAGATGTCGATCCGGTCCAGCAGCGGCTTTGATATCCTGCTTAAATATTTGCGCACCTGCTGTTCAGAGCACCTGCATCTTGCCCTGTCGGGAAAAAATCCACAGGCGCAAGGGTTCATGGCGGCTATCATCATAAAATCCGCCGGAAATTCATAGGCGCCAAACATCCTGGAAACCGTTATTTTCCTCTCTTCAAGTGGCTGCCTTAAAATCTCTATGGTATTTTTTTCAAATTCGGGTAATTCATCCAGAAACAGAACGCCTCCGGATGCCAGGGAGATTTCACCTGGTTTTGGTATCCGCCCTCCCCCGGCCAAGGCCGTGGGGCTGATGGTATGATGAGGGCTGCGAAAGGGCCGTTTTGTCATTAAGGGCCTTTCCTGGGAAAGCAGTCCGCATACGCTGTATATCTTTGATATTTCCACGGCCTCCTCCATTGACAGGGAGGGCATGATGGTGGGAATCCTTTTGGCCAGCATGGTCTTTCCGGTTCCAGCGGGACCGATATAAAGAATATTGTGCATACCTGCCACCGCCACCTCTGTGGCCCTCCTTAAGAGCATCTGCCCTCCAATCTCTGAAAAATCCACGCCATAGGCCTCTTCCTGCCCCGTCAGTCCGCCTTGGCCATGGCAGCCTGCTCTTTGTTTCTCAGAAAGCTTAAGCTGATCCGTTAAATCTTTCAGATGATCCACACCAATGATTTCCATTCCTTCTATTACTAAGCCCTCACTGACGTTTTCACTGGGGAGAAAACATTGACGCTTTCCGTCCTTTTTTGCGGCCGCTGTGATGGAGAGGGCCCCTCGTACAGGCTTAATCTCCCCATCTAAACCCAATTCCCCGGAAATCACACAATTTCCCAAAGCAGCAGGCTCTATCATGCCGGAAGCTGTGAGAATGGCCACCGCAATGGGCAGATCAAAAGCAGTCCCCTCCTTGCGGATGTCGGCAGGGGACAAATTAATGGTGATTTTTCTTGCAGGCAGCCGGAAACCGGAATTTCTCAAGGCCGTTCTTACCCGGTCCTGGGCTTCCTTCACCTCAGCGGAGAGATAACCCACCATGGAAAAGCCTGGAAGCCCGTCACTGACATCTGCCTCCACCAGAATGGGGACGCCCTCCACTCCCTTAATGCCCACACTATGAACTTTACTGTACAAAACCGCCTCTCCTTTCCTTATGTACGCCCATGCTTTCTGGGCATAAAGGTATACCCCTGGGTATTTGCTTATGTACGCCCATGCTTTCCGGGCACAAAGGTATACCCCCAGGGTATTTCATTCTTCTGTATCGCAAATAATAAGCCTGGAAAATATGCAGAAACGCATCTGGAATGTTCCTGAACTGGAACCTGCTTTTATAATAGCCGAAAAAAAGGAAAAAGGCAATGGTTTTTTCCCTGGTATCACCCTTTCTCACAACAAAATAAGGATTACTCTAAAAATCAGTAATCTTTTAAGCCGTGAGAAAATTCAGGCATATAGGCCCGGTAACGGAGGGGCATGTGGTTGCGCTGACAAGCCGGATTTGTCCTCTCTTTTATGGAAATGCTTTTTCTAAAGCGCTGAAAAAGTACTTCATACTCGTCCTCATCCGACGCTTTTTTCATTCGATCTTCCCATTCCGACGAAATCAGATCAGCCAAAAACCAGGGCCTCAGGGCCGGATGCAAAACCGCCTTTTTCCTGTTTTCATCGTATAAAACCCAATTTTCTCCTGACAGACGGTCCATAAAATGAGGAGCCAGAAGAACAAGCACATCATTCTTTGGTCCGATCCGGCTCACCAGCAGGCCTCCTTCCATCTCCACAAAGCGCACAAAGCCTGTGAGCAGATGGGTCTCATTATCAATATGACGGCACATTTGAAATATATCGTATACCTCCTGGACCTGAAGCATATGGACAATGTTTGCTCCAAAATGGAAGCCGTAAATCAAGAAACGGTAAATTTTATCTGCACGGTCCTTTTCCTTGCTTAAGGCAGCTTTGTATACAGCAATATAGGCTTCCTCTGATATCTTCTTTCTGATCGCCTGCACCACCTTATCCACATTCACTGCATTGACCGGAACCTCCTGGTACTCACAGAACAGCTCCATGGTGTCCTCATTCCCCATGATGCCAAGCTTCACATTCTCATGCCCCTTTCTACCGGTCCATGCTGCATATACGCCGCTGAGAATGCCTTCTACGCTGTTCTCACATAAATAGACTGTTTTCATATCCGGACTCCTCCAAAATCTGCCAAAGCGGGTAAATTCATGTCATCAAACAGGGAAAGCTGTTGAAACGTTCCCGTCGAACCGATGTCCCATACTTTTTTCTGTTCCTCACCGATGAGATGACCGGAAATAAAGTCTTCCTCGATCTTAACCGGATACATCATCCTGCCGGAACATGTGATAAAATAAAGCGCCCGTTTTAATACGACACCGATCTTTTTCAAAGCGTCAAAATCCAGAGGCCCATTTCTTCTGGCCGCAATAATACGCTTTGCTGACTTCACGCCCATTCCAGGAACCCTCAGAAGTGTATAATAGTCTGCCCTGTTTACTTCCACCGGAAACAGCTCCAGATGGCGCAAAGCCCAGTCACACTTGGGATCCAGAAGCACATTAAAATTAGGGCGGTCCTCAGAAAGCAATTCCCCCGCTTGAAATCCATAAAAGCGCATGAGCCAGTCGGCCTGGTACAGCCTGTGTTCCCGCAAAAGAGGCGGTCCCCCGGGAAGAGCAGGCAGGCTGCTGTCCTGGTTAACAGGGACAAATGCAGAATAGAACACTCTTTTTAAATCATAATTCTGATAAAGGGCCTCCGCCACCATCATCATCTGAAAATCATTTTCCCTGGTGGCCCCCACAATCATCTGAGTGCTCTGCCCTGCCGGCACAAAGGACGGGACCTTTCCGTATTCCATCAACTCGCAGCGGTTGGCCGCGATCCCTCTCTGGATCTGCTTCATGGGCGTAAGGATCTTGCTCCTGCTCTTACCGGGAGCCAGCTTCTTAAGTCCATCGGCCGTGGGAAGCTCTAGGTTGATGCTCATACGGTCCGCCAGAAACCCAGTCTTTTCAATGAGAACCGGATCTGCTCCCGGAATGGCCTTTACATGGATATAACCTCGGAAATGGTGCTCCTCCCGAAGTTTTTTAAGGGTTTGGTAAATCAGATCCATAGTGTAATCAGCACTGTGAAGAACTCCGGAGCTGAGGAACAGCCCTTCAATGTAATTGCGGCGGTAAAACTGGATCGTCAGCCGGCACACCTCATCCGGGGTAAATGCAGTCCTCACCACATCGTTGGAGCACCGGTTGATGCAGTACTTACAATCATGGATACACTGGTTGGTAAATAATATTTTCAAAAGAGAAATACATCTTCCATCTGCGGAAAAACTGTGGCAGATTCCAGGTGCCGTTGTATTCCCAAGGGTCCCAGCCTTCCCCTTCCGGTCCACTCCGCTGGAAGTACAGGCAACGTCGTATTTTGCGGCATCAGACAATATTTCAAGCTTTTCCTTTACACTTAATTCTTCCTGAATCAGCATTTTTTCACCTCGAACACACGTTCTTTTTCTTTATTGTAGCATAAGCAGACTATTTTTTCAAGCATTTTCGAATGTATGTTCTACTTTTTAGAAAATCTACGGAACCAGGGCCTGCAAAAGACTTTATATGATTTATACAATTATAAAAATCAACAGTTCTTTAAAAAGACCGGAGAACACCTGATTGCAAAGAAAGCAGCAGTTAGAGAGAACGCCTGATCCGTCTCTCTAACCGCTGCCTTCAGGTAAACTTAAACCCCTGCTATTTTAAATCCTCAGCCGCAAGGTCACTTCCGGCATATATCTCTTAAATTCTGTTCCTCACCCAGCCGCCTGCCAGAATCAGGCGGCTGGGTGTCAGGATTCTGCAGGAACCGGATATGTAGTTTCTCCTCATGATCTCTCATTGCTCCGGGATATGCCAAAATTCCTGCCTTACTGTCATTTAAAAACTGAAGTTATAGATTGCCAGATATGTTTGAAAATATTTCCGATCCGATGAAAAATATTTCCATCTGGGTAAAAATCCTCATCAACGTTTACATCATCATTGCCCTTTTCCGCTTTTATTTCCTCTGTACGCAGGATCATCTGAATGCTCCTGGGGGAAGGATTCTTCTCCGATGTTATGGACATTGGGGAGGCCTCTAAGTCAATGCTTAATATTGTCGTTTTATCCGTCGTATATTCATCCCATTTATCATCGATCATTCCCTTGATGGTATTCTTTGCGTTTCTCAATACATCTGTCTGGTTTAACCCATTTCCAGCCTCATCCAAAGCACCGGCCAGGCCGTTTAAGGTTTTCTCCGTGCTTCCGTTTAAAGAATCCCCCACAGTCTTCATCTGGTTTTCAAGAGAACGGAAAAATACATTCATGGAATCAATGCCTCTGGAAGCACTGTCTGTCATTTTTCCAACATCATTCAGGGTCGTGATCATTTCGTCATGGTGACGGTTTAAAATGCCATTTAAATCATCGGCAGCGCCGATCAGATCATCGGCTGTATCGCAGATGTTCCCTGCAGCAGTTGCTATTCCCATGGCCCCGTCAAAAGCCCCGCTTACAGGACCTCTTAAGGAATACAGATCCCCGATCAGTGCCTGGGTCATCCCAAGCATTTTTCCCAAATCCCCGGTCAGCCCAGCACCGCTGTCAACCAGTTGGGGAAGAAGGGCTGCCAAAGGAGCTGCCGCTTCCACCACGACCTTGGACCCATTGCTGGGAGTTGCCGGCCGGCCGGTTTTCAGTGCAGAGGACAGATAGCCGGTAAGAGCATTGATTTCCGGCAGGGAGTAGCCTTTTTCATTAAACAAATAGGAAGATATCTCATCTTCATCCATAAGTCCCTCATCCTTGATCTCCTGGATTAAATCCTGCAGTTCCCCAGCCTCAATTCCGGCTGCCGAGCTGCTTAGGGAATTGTTCAGCGCCGTCAGCTTTGGAAGGGTCTGCCCCAGGGAAGCAAGCTCCTTTGCCAGCTTCTGCTGCTCAGCGGTGAGGGTATATAAGTGCTCTTCTATCTTTTTTGCCTGCCCAAGAAACGCCTGGGATTTCAGATCCGTCTGAGAGTTTTTTGCCATTTTCCGAAGCTCTTCCACTTCGTTCCTTAAATGCCGGACACTGTCCTGCAAATCTCCCAAATCCGGTGACAGATCGTCAAGAATTTCCACCGTGTGATTTGTCTGGGTCCTGATGTCATTTAAGGCATTTCCGGCGTTCTGGGTGTGGTTGTAAAAGGGCCGCAGGGTCTGGGACAGGCCGTCAAGCGCTGCCAGAGCCTCGTCCGCATTCTCATACACCTTACCCTTGGAATCAGCGAATATCTGCCTTGTTTTATCCAGTCCCCTGATGCCATCCGCCGTATCCCCAATGCTTTTTTGCATATTCCCCATGGTGTTTAAAACCACATCCAGGCTGTCGCTGATGGCATCTGCCGAATCTTCCATGGTTTCCTTGGCATCTCTTAAATCCGCAACCTTATCAAGCTGGCTCACCGTCAAAGGCACCATGGCAAATACAATGCCGGGAAATTTAAAATCCTCCGAACCGATGCGGATGGAATAATGGCCCTCCTCCCCCGGCAATTCAAAGAAAACAACCATATTTAGATTTCCCATGGCCTGTACCTGGGCTCCCTCAGCCTCCAGGCTTAAGTTTTTATCCATATCCACCATCGTACTGGCCATAAGGGCCATGTTATTCTGGTAATAGCCGGAAAGCCCTTTATTGGGGATGAGATCCACATTGATCTCAATCAGCCCCGTTTCTCCGGCCAGCTCTTCCGCCTTTTTTTCCACCCCGTTTAAACGGTAGCTCACTTTAATATCCCAGGGAAGCTGGGATTTCTCTGTTTGGGTCCGGCCTTCAAAATAGAACCGGCTTCCCGTCTCTTCCGGAGAAAAGGTGATGGAGCCGTCTTCTCCCATGACAGGTTCCGAATGATCCGTTAAGTTCATCACTTTCTCGTAAGCACCGTAATCCACCACCTTGCTGTTTCCATTCATCTGGTAATTCTTTACAATGCTGCTTTCCTTTATCTCCCCATAAGGGTCCATGGTCACATAAAGAGTTTCATCATACTGAGGCACTTCCGGCGAGGCCAGGGCCGACAGCACCGGCTGAAGGGAGAATATGGCAGCCAGGCCCATACTCAGGATTTTATTATACTTTTTCATGGTCATTATCTCCTTTTATTTTCACTTTTCCATATCTTAAACGCCGTTTTTCCTTCCGTTTTGCCGAACGAAGCTGCTGGTTCTGGATCTGTCTGTCAAAGGTGCTTAACAAGGCCGGAAGAAGGGAAAGCACCAGAACCATGCTTAAGACCGCTCCTCTTCCCACCAGGCGTCCCACCTGGGAAATTGCCTGTATGGACGACGTAAAATACAAAAGATAACCTACGACCGTAAGAATTCCCCCTGACGTCAGGATGGAAAGGGTACTTTTTGAAATGGCAGCCATGGCAGAATCCGTGTTGTTCATGGTTTTACGAAAGCCCAGATAATTATTGGTCATGAGAATGGAATAATCAATGGTGGCCCCCAACTGCAGGCAGCTTACAATGATATATCCAATGTACACCATGAAGTCTCCCATCACATAAGGCAATGTCATGTTTAAATAAATGGCCACCTCAATCGGTATGATAACAAGGATTGGAACCAGGACAGACTGGAAGGTAGCAAAAACCACCAGAGCCACTCCCGCCAAAGACAACAGGGAAACCTTATTGTAGTCATCAGTCAATATATCCCGGATATCAATGGTTGTGGGAGTCATGCCTATGACATAAGCATCCTCCGGATAATATTCCCTGACCACACGTTCCAGCTCCTGGCTGCAGTCAAAGGCGTACTGGCTTTCCTGGACCGTATTTAAAGAAACCAAAAGTCTGGCGTACCTCTCACTTCGAAGCTGTTCCCTGACTTTTTCCGGAAGAAAGCTTTCCGGGATTCCCTTTGGCACTGTCCCTGCCATGGACATGGCATAATTTACGAAATCCAGGTCTTCCAACGCCTCCGTCAACTGCCGTTCCTTTACCAGGTCACCGTTTGGAACAATCCCGATGATCATATTGGATTTTCCGAATTCCTCATTGATGGCCTTGGTGTCCTCATAAACCCTGGTTCCCGGTCCTGCTCCAATGGCATCATCCCCGTAATAAAAAACGTTCATATTCTGACCGAAGTAACAGGGGACAGCCAGAAAAATGGCAACCACGAAAACAGGCTTGCGGATCCGGTTCATCAACCTTGCAAATGGTTCAAAAGAAGGAAAAAAAGGTTTATGAGCCGTTTTTTCAATCTTATCATTAAAATGCAGGATCAGGGTTGGCATAAGAAACAGCACGGTAGCCAGACTGCAGACGATCCCCTTGGTCAACACAAATCCCACGTCCCTGCCGATGGTAAAACGCATGAACGCAATCACAATAAACCCTACAATGGTGGTGGCCCCGCTTGCCAGGATGGAACTGCAGGATTCCTTTACCGCCAATTCCATGGCCTCATGTATTTCAACGCCGGTATTCTTAATTGCCGTAAAAGTATGTAAAAGGAAAATGGAATAATCCATGGATACTGCCAATTGCAAAATGGCTGCCGTGGAAAATGTAAAAAACGATATGGAGCCAAACATCAGGTTGGATCCCATGTTCATGATGATGGCCACAAGCATAATGGAAATAAACAAAAACGGTTCCATCCAGGATGTCGTGGTAAGGGTCAGTATCACCCAGATGATCACCAGCGCCATTCCGATGGCCATGGTAATCTCCTTTGTAATGGATTCTTCACGCTCCTTACTGGATACGGCGCTTCCTGCAAAAAAGCCTCTGTCCTTTCCAACAATGCGGTAAATTCCGTCAACAGCTTCCCGGGTCAGATGACTGTCATCGCCATTTTCAAATATCACATCCATCAGTGCATACCCGTCATGGTAATAATCCTCCATGGAGAAGGCATCCACAGACATCATATCAGTAATTCCCTGGTTTACGAAGGAGGCTCCCATATAAACATCCGTGGTCAGGTCCGGACCTATGACCAGATCAACCCCTTCCAGATCCGATATCTGCCCCCTTATTTTTTTTGCCTCCTGAAGGCTTACATCCTTTATCATGATCCGGGCCATGCCAGGATACCCAAATTCATCCTCCATCACATCCAGAGCCTGTTTTGTCTGAGCGAACTGCGGCAGGTATTTGCTTAAATCGTAATTGACCTTTACAAAAGGAAAGCAGACTGCGCAGATAATGGTGGCAAGAAAGAAAAAAGTTTCTATTTCCTTTCCCCGGTACACAATCACATGCACAATTTTATCAAATAAACTTTTGTCTTTTTTCATTATTTCCTCCATTACCAATCCTTATTCTACTAATAGATACATTATTGACTTTTGAACATGTGTACATTATAATACTCTTGTAAATAAGTTTCAATAATCAATCATTGGCGATAATTCTATTAATAATCATAAGTTATTTTTTCATGCAATACTCAACAGTTTTCGTCATGGTGTTCATGGTTTTCAGTCCCTGAAAATGAAAATCAAGCATGGAAACACAATTGGAGGAATCATATGGAAATGCAAAAACAGGATCGCCGCATCCGAAAAACCCAGAAACTGTTAAAGGAAAGCCTTCTTGAACTCATGGAAAAAAAGGACTTTAAGAACATTTCCGTAAAAGACATTACGGAAATGGCTGATTTAAACCGGGGCACCTTTTATCTGCACTATTCCGATACCTACAGCCTGTTGCAGGAGATGGAATCCGAAGTCTTGAATGACTTTCAGGATATGGTCAGCAACTGCCGCTATGCCTTTAAAAAGGACTCGCTCCTGCCCGTTGTCATCCCCATCATCCATTACATTGAGGAAAACAAAAAGATATGTAAAATCCTTTTTGAGAACAGCTCATCCAATGACTTTGTAAACCGCTTCCATACCCTTATCTTAAAAAACGGCACAGCCATCATCAGGGAACAGTACCCGGATGCAAAAGAAGTGACCATGAATTATTTTCTTGAATTCATCACCTATGGGCTGACCGGTGTCTTAAAGCAATGGGTTGATACGGATATGCAGCAGCCCAAGGAAGAAGTGGCTGAATTTGTGGATAAGGTGATCATGGGAACGGCAAAAAAACTTCTTGCCGTATAAACAAAATCAATTTTATTTAAAATCCTTATTTTTCCTAAGGAATGAACCGATATATGGATAGCGATGTTAAGCAGCCATTTGATCTGTATTCCGCATCAGTAAATACACAAGGATGATCATTATGCCAAAATTCACAAAAGCCAAGAAAGAGAAGGTTCCCAAGACAAAAACAAAGAAAGTAAAGGCCGCAAAGACAAAAAAAGAGAATAAAAAACCGGCCAAAGCTCCAAAAGCCAAAGGGAAAAGCCTATTGCCTAAAAATAAAAGAGTCCTGGTTTTACTGACAGCAGCTCTTATGATCATTATTATAGGATCTGCCCAGGCCATTATCCTGCTCACCGCAAAAAAGAAGGATGTCTCCAAAGAACAGGTGCAAAAACCGCCCTCTTATTACTTTTCAAAGGAAGAAGAGATTTCTTCTGTAACGGAAGTTGTAGGAGAACGTGATTTTGAAAAGCAGCCGGTTTCCGATGCCAGCCAGGAAACAGAAACAAAGGAAACCGATGACCAGGCACAAAAAGCCAAGGAATCTTCTGCTGATTCTCCCCCGGAAACCTCCGGCCTGGGGGATCGGTACAAATACCTTCATGTGGAAGATATCTCTGCTGATATAAAAAGCTACGTGGATTATCTGGAGGGAGAAAAAAGTTTCATTGACGTGACGGATAAATCCAAGCAGGCCGGGCAGACTTCCCCAGAAGAAGCCCCAAAGACCGACTCAGAGATTTACAAGCTGGCAGGCCCCTCAAAAGATTCCTCTTCCTACCTTTCCATCACCCTGGAATCCGAAACTGACAGCTATACCGTGACCACTGCTAAGGAAAACCAGCCTTGGAGCACTTATTTTAAGGACCAATGGAATAAGCAGAAAAAAACAATCGCGGATTTTGAAAAACAGCCGAAAACGACCAATACCATTGAACAGGCTGAAGAGACCGTCCGTGCCCAGGGCCAGGAAAAGCTTGGCCTGGTGGAAACTGCCGACGCTTACGAGTATATCGCAGCACCTGGAATATCTAAAATAGACGGCAAAAATTATTATACAGTCAGGGCATACAAACGCCATAGTGATGATACCCTGATTTACGTTGCTTCCTATTTATTTGACTATGATACAAGCAGTGTGGCTTTTCAATACGATGAAATGACAGGAAAAGCAATTCCTCTCAGTTGATGCAAACCATAAAAGACGGACAGTCCCCAGGGATTGGTTCCGTCTTTTTATCTTTGCTCCTTTCCCTTTTTATGCTATAGTAATGATATTAAAAACAGAAGGAGATGTTGTTATGGAATTTATTCAATTGGCAAAAGAACGTTACTCCGTCAGAAAATTCAGTGACCGGAAAATCGAAAGGGAAACGTTGGATTTGATCCTGGAAGCAGGAAGATTGGCTCCTACTGCAGTGAACTTTCAGCCGCAGCGGATCCTTGTCCTTGACAGTATGGAAAACCTCACCAAACTCGTATCCTGTACTCCTTATCATTTTCATGCTCCTCTGGCACTGCTAGTGTGCTATGATTCCACGGTAAGCTGGAAAAGGCCTTACGATAACAAGGATATGGGGGAGATTGACGCCGGCATTGTTGCCACACAGATGATGCTTGAGGCAGCAGAATTAGGGTTAGGCAGTACCTGGGTAGGTCATTTTGACCCTGCAGCCATCCGGACGGCCTTTGACATCCCTGAACATCTGATTCCCGTGGTCCTGCTCCCCATGGGCTATCCCAGGGAAGACTGCAGCCCCAGCCCCTATCACGAAAAGCGGTTTGATATGGAGCATACGGTTTTCTTCAACTCTTTTCAGGATGCAGAGCCTTCCAAAGGATGATAACCTTTCATGAACCCCCATACCTATGCATAAGATAACTATATACTGCGTTTAAAACAGCAGGGTGGGGGCTTTATCATGAATAAAATATTTGATAACGAATATTATGATTTGATCGTCAGCAACTCTTTAGTTCCCGATTTTGATGCCGGCAATAATATCACGGTTCTGAATGAAAAGTTTTCTTTGCTGCATATATGGAAAAACAGTATGGATGCCTGTGACCTGGGACTGTATCCTTACCACAATTTTCCCTCTCTTTTTACACTTACCTCGAAATTAAGCATTGAAAAATCCGGTATCATCAATGTCCGCAAGCATCCCCATTTAAACCTGATGGGGCTGGGGGTGCTCATCGGCATCGTAGATACCGGCATAGATTACCAGCATCCTGCGTTCAGAAATCATGACGGTTCCACCCGCATTCTATCCATATGGGACCAGACCGACCAAAGCGGCAAGCCTCCTGAAGGTTTCAGTTTCGGTTCTGAATACGAAAAAAACCACATAAATACCGCATTAAAATCAACCGATCCCCTGGCCATAGTTCCCACCGTTGACACCAACGGACACGGCACGGCAATCGCCAGCATTACCTCCGGCAGTCCCAATGAAAAACAATCCTTTACCGGCGTTGTTCCACAAACAGAGCTTGTAGTCGTAAAATTAAAAGAAGCAAAGGAAAACTTAAAAAAGCTGTTCTTTGCTCCTGAAAACGCCCTGTGCTATCAGGAATCAGACATCATACTGGGTATCCGTTATCTTCTCTCCGTTTCTCAAAAAACAGACCACCCCATTGTCATATGCATTGCACTGGGAAGCAGCCAGGGAGGTCATGACGGGCTGAGTGTCCTCAGCTCCTACTTAGACTACATCGTACAGTTACCCATAACCGACGTATCAGTTGCCGCCGGAAATGAAGCAAACCGGCGCAGACACTATTTCTATTATTCAGCAGCCGAGCCCTTCTGCAATGGCTTTAATTTAAAAATAGGGGAAAATGATAAAAAATTTTCGATGGAAATCTGGCCCTTTCCTCCCGGGAAAATAACCATCGAAATTTTTTCACCCAACCGGGAGATCGTTCAAAGCATATACCCGTCTTCCAGGGATTGTCAAAAATTCAGTCTTTCCTTTGGCCAAACTACCATATGGATCAACAATATCATTTTGGAAGGCGCCAGCGGGGACCAGCTCATTTTAGTACGGTTTGACAATCCCACTCCCGGAATCTGGTATTTCCAGGTCTCCAGCACTGAAAACGAGCCTTTTTCCTTCCACTCCTGGCTGCCTTCAGGAAATTTGATCTCAAACGAGACTTTTTTCTATCGATCAAGCCCGGACACCACCATAACCTCCCCTGGAAATGCCAGAAATCCCCTGACCGTTGCTGCCTATAACCAGTTTGACGGCAGAATTTTGGGAGAATCAGGAAGAGGTTATTCCAGATTCGGTGAGATTGTTCCCGATGTGGCGGCTCCCGGATACCACATTCCCTGCGCCCTTCCCGGAAATCAGTATGGAAGCATTACAGGTACCGGCGCCGCAGCGGCCCACGCGGCGGGAGCGGCGGCCATTGTCCTGGAATGGGGATTCTGCAAAGGCAATCATACCACAGTCACCGGAGTCCAGATCAACCATATGATGATGCGGGGAGCGTACAGAAACAGCGCCTATACTTATCCCAATAATATCTGGGGGTACGGGCAGATAGACGTATACAAACTGTTTCAAAGGATAGCCGCAATTTGATGAATGCATGGGATTAAGGTTAAAAGAAATACGTCTATAAAAATACCTTTTTAGCTGCCAAATCCATGATTGGCAGCTTTTCTTTTAAAAAATATCACCGTCCCGATTCCCCCCAGGCAGGCAATCCCTGCCAGCAGCAGATAACCGGTCCCTATTCCCTTCCCGGAGGCCAGTGCCCCTGTAAAAACAGGGAAGGTGGTCATACCCACCGCATATACGGCCTGAAACAGCCCCATAGCCGTGGACTTTCTTTCTCCGGGAATTTCCTCCATTGCCTCTGAAGTTGCAAAAGAAAACAGAATGCCGGTGGACATTCCCGGTAAAATCTGCAGCAGCAAAAGCACAGGGATACTTCCTGCGGCCGGAACCAGGACACAATACATGGCCACAACGGCAAATGTCAGGGGAATCCAGAACCTTGGACCTTTGCGGCTGCAGATGCCGGAAGCTGCAAAAGCCGCAAATCCTACGGACGACATCATATAGATGACAGAGGATATTCCCACAATCCCGTCTGACGCTCCCATCCCTTTCAGTATCTGGTTTGTAAACGACATGGCAGTGGTCAACTGGATCCCCTGCTGAATCAGGGCTATGAAAGAGAACATCCACAAGCGTTTATTTTTACAAACAGAAAGCAATTCCCCGGTTTTATGTATGCCTGGAGAAACAGCCGTCTCTTTGATCCCGGCAGCAAGAAGAAATGATATCAGGCCTGCGCAGACGCTTAGTATACAGATCCCGGCCATGCCGATCCGGTGATAGGTGACCGTACTGCACAGAAAACCAAGAAGCATTCCAAAATTGTTGAACAGTACGATCCGGCCGGTGGCGGCCTGCTGGTTCCGGGCGGAAAAATGGCTGGTATAGAAAACCATAAAAGAGATCCACATGGCGGAAGCCAGCCCGGAGAAAAGATTGGCAACCAGAAAACCGGCGCCATTGCACCAGAATACCCGGAAAACAGATGCAGTTCCTGAGGCAAGGGCTCCTGCCATGATAAAATACTTATGCCTGCCAACGGAATCCGCATAAAGCCCTATGGGAAACCTTAAAACCAATTGGGAAATTCCATAAGCCCCTACAATCATTCCGGTAAATGCGCTGCCGGCTCCGCTGGCTGTCAAAAAAATCGTCTGATATGGAATGTATACATATTGGGCAAACCAGAACAGGGACACCATGGCAAGGTAATGGATTTCCTGTTTGCGCGTAAACGTCAGTTCCTTTAAAATCTGTTCTTTCATCTTCTCTTCCTCTGGGCGTATTCCCTAAAATTCTGTGAATTTGCCTTAAATACCTTTGCACTGGTATAGGCAAGAATAATAGGCATGAAATAAAACAATGGGGAAGCCCCCTTATGTTTTCAGAGGCGCCCACATTTGCTATAATGTCTTTGGCTATTTGATTATAATTCATTTTCCACTCCCCTTTCAAGTGTTTTAATATCCTGCCATCCGGCCGGAATGGCAAAATAAAAAAGACCCGATCAAGCTACATCAACCATAAGACTATAAAAACAATCAGTCTTATGACTCTTCACTCAATCCGATCTTGCCTGCATTACCAGTAACACGTCTTCCTGCCAATCCCGCCATTTACAGGAACAGACTGTGTTTCCTTGTCCGTTCCTGTTTTTCTTAAAACTTCCCATTATTTTTCCGGCTTAACCGCAAATGTCCTGATCTGCCCAGGCTCTATGGCCACACAGCTCCAA
Organism: Lacrimispora brassicae; assembly: GCF_054772055.1. Lineage (NCBI taxonomy): Bacteria > Bacillati > Bacillota > Clostridia > Lachnospirales > Lachnospiraceae > Lacrimispora > Lacrimispora brassicae. The sequence continues at coordinate 92,624 of NZ_BRYH01000048.1, forward strand.
TCTGCATTTTTCCCGTCTCCCCTTTCATCCAGCCTGCGCTCGTTCCAAACCAGCCGATTTAAATCTGCATGGAGCAAAAGTCTGGAGTCAAATGGATTGTAACAGCGGAGAATCAGTTCTTCTGCTTTTTCTGCTTTCTTAAGCGCACTCAGGATCAATCGTTTTTCCCCTATCTTTAGAAGACTATACTCATATGGTACTCTGATTTCTGTGGGATTCAATTTCATAGCATGGTACGGCATCTTATTGTATGTGATAACCGGTGTTATATACTCTTTGGCCTGCTGTGCCGCACAGGGAATCCAGGTTGTCAGGGCAAATTCAAATCTTTGTATTCCCTGCATCTGGGAATCCGGTGTCTCCATCTTAATTCCGGAAGGTCTTCCCGGACGGCGGTATAAATTCTCCTTCCCCAGCACTCCAACACAGCGGAACAGTGTAATGGCTGTGGTGTCATGCCCCCGGCCTGTCATTTCATACTCCCGCACAGAATTAGTCAGGACTGCGATTCCCCTGTTTCCTTCCGGATATACGTAGGAAAGGAACGGATAAATGGAGTCCGGGCGCTCTGACCAGTTTTCTTTATCCCAAACTTCCATGGCGCAGTCTTCCACCGGCCGCCGTATGACTCCCAATTGATTATCACAGACAGAATACCTCGTTTCCATTCCATTGGGAATCAGCACCCGAAGGCGGTGATCCTTTGCCTGATTACAAACCTCTGCCCTAATCTCAATCACTTTGGAATCTTTTCTTAAAGTAATATTCCAGATCACAGCCAGCACAGCATCACAGCTCCTGTTTTTTCTGCTCTCCAAATCTTTTGGAACCGGCATGGAGTACCGGATAACAGCTTTTGTCATATGGTTTAAGCAGTGAATCTTTACATCTGAATCAACCGCTTTGCCGGTAACCACAAAATCCTCTTCCAGGGGGGAATAATCGTATCCATCCCCATCGTCACTGCCGTCTTCCAATAAAAGGACTTCCGAATAGGTATTTCCCCTTTCCTTATCCGTAATGCACAAGGTACCGTTTTTTAATATTTTAATCTTATAATATCTGTTTTCAATCACATCTGTTAAAGTGCCCTCAGCCGTACTCCCATTCTCCCCTTGTGACTCCTTTAAAAAATATGTCCGGTATCCCATAGCCGGTATGGTATCCTGGAAAACTATTTCATATTTTACAAACGGGTCATAATTTCCATAGTGTACGATCTGTCTGTCAATCAATCCTGGATCTATGGTTTCCTTTCTGCAAATCTCAAAGGGGATCTTCCTGCCCTCTTCATCTTCCAGCTCAAAATTACGAATTCTGGTTATAACCTCCCCTGTTATAACCTCAGTTCTTTCATAAGGAAGCAGATTAAATGCAGTAAGTTTATCCACAGATATGCTGCTGTCCATGCTGTCAGCAATCTGGCGCATGTAAAAATCCATTAATTGGTCAGCCCGTTCTTCTGTAAGAAAGAAGCGGTCCCCGATTGCCCGGTGAACTTTATCACTGCAGCAGCAGCCAATGGAATCGTGGGCATGGTTTTTCAAAAGTTCTTTCCATAGCTGCTCCATTAAACCGTGTTCATACGGAATCCCAAGGCTATAAGCAATGCTCATCAAAGGTTCCAGTAAATTCGTTATTTTATTTTCAATCCTGGTATTTGCAGACTTTAAATCAGCTCTGGATGAATAAATACTTCTGTGAACACGCATATATTTTCCATCCAGAAATTCTCCCCGAAGCGTATCCAGGCCTTCTAATTTCTCAGTGCGCTCAAAAACATCTTCATAACCCCCTATGGAAACCTTTCTTTCCGGATACAGCTTTTCAATCTGTTCCATCACCTGAAAAATATTCTTCTGAATTGGCATCTGGTCATGGCCGTTAGGAAGGAGTATATCATCTGCTGCGGCTCCTTTATCCAATACCGGAAGATATTTATCCAGTCTCGCTTTCAGCCCATCCGGCTCTATTGGCAGATACTTCCCAATTGCATATCCAAGGGGCAGAAGCTGAACCAAAACCTTTGATCCGTCCAGCCCCTCCCAGTAAAATTCTGTTTTGTCCGTACCCATTCGCTCCGAGGTCCCCCGCCAAAAGATACACCGTTTGATACCGAATCCATTTAAAATCTGCGGCAGCCGGGCTGTCTGCCCAAAAGAATCCGGCAGATATCCAATATCCATACGCGGCCCCAGCTTTTCACAGTCCATCATACCATAAAGCAGATTACGGATAATGGATTCCCCTCCTACTACCATCTCATCGGTCTGGGTATACCACGGGCCTATGATCAGTTTTCCCTGCTTTACCAGTCTTTTAACACGCTCAAGGTTTTCCGGTTTCACAGAAAAATAATCTTCCAAAACTGAGGTCTGTCCATCTAAGACAAAGCAGGGGTATTCCCTTTTGGTTTCCAGCATGGTGAGAATTTCTTCCATATCACGCACCAGTAAAATCCTGGATTCTTCCACAGTAAAATACCATTCCCTGTCCCAATGAAAATGTGGAACTATGTGTATACGATCTGCCAAACGTTTCTCCGCCTTTCTTTTCTATACTTTCTGTTGTTTCTCGAATTTTGCTTTTTTTAATAATATCAGAAGAATTGTAGAAATAACCGCTCCCAATACAGCCGCAAAGAACCATATGATGGCATTAACAAATCCGCCGAATCCATCCTTTAATAAAAACAGGGAGAAAATTCCTGCTCCAGGCACATCCAAGCCGATATTACACATGGCCACAATGGCTCCTGTCACTGCAGAACCGGCGCATAGAGAGAAGATCACGCGGATCGGATCTGCCATCATTAAAGGAATCGCACCTTCGGTGATCCCGGCAAGCCCCAGAATCCAGGTAGACATCCCAGCCTCCCTCTCTTCCTGGGTAAAATACTTCTTAAAACCAACGGTTGCAAAGGTTACTGCAAATGCAGACACCATTTTAATAGAAGCAAATGCTGCGTACGGCATCAGAAGCCCTTCTGACATAGCGCCGACACAGAATGTGTATGCCGCCTTATTTACCGGACCGCCAAGATCAAAGGATACCATAATTCCAATGATAGCGCCAAGAAGGCCGGCATTGGATCCGCTCATACTTCCCAGCACTTGAATCAGTGACTGATTCAGCCATGCAACAGGTTTTCCAAGGATGAAAATTATGACAATTCCTACAATTAACGTACTGCATACAGGATAAACCCAAAACGAAACAAACCCGGAAAATATGCCTTTCGCAGGAATATACTTCCTTAAGATTCTCACCGCATAACCGGCAACCAATCCTCCTAACATTCCGCACAAAAATCCGCCGTTAATCAGATTTGCAGCAATTCCGGCAGCGAATCCCGGGGCCAGTGCAGTCTTGTCTCCAAGAGAGTAAGCCATATAGGCAGAAAGCATGGGGATCATCAGCGTGCCAAGAGTATTGCCCCCCATTTTTCTAAAAAGCCACAGCCAGCTATTATCCAGATTATAAAGCTCCTGTAATCCAAACCCCTGGGCTATTAATACTGCAAACGCATTGATCATACCGCCTGCAACAATGATAGGGATGATGTAGGAAACTCCTGTAAGCACTGCTTGTTTGACTTCACTCCCAACGCTCTGTTTTTCCTCTTCCCTGCTTCCTGCATATTCTCGTTTTTCCCAGGTTTCCGCTTTATCCAGTGCCGCCCTGATGATACCCTTTGCATCTTTAAGGGGAGCGGACACTTTGGTTCTATAAATTGGAAGGTGATCAAAACGCTGAGAATCCTTTACTGCCACATCAACCGCAAAGATTGCAGCATCAGCTTCCTTTAAGTGCTCTGAGGTGTGGCGCCCCTCCACGCCATTGGCTCCCTGTTTTTCCACATAAACCTTAACTCCCATTTCTTCGCCCGCCTGAACCAACGCTTCCGCTGCCATATAGGTATGGGCAATTCCTGCGGGACAGGCTGTTACGGATACGATTGATTTTTCATATGTTTTTTTCGCATCCACTTTTATTGGTTCATAGGAAAGATTCTTATAAAACTCCTCACTGGTTTTGGATGACAAAAGATGTTCCAGATAACCATTGTCCGATATCTTTGTCATCAATTCTGCCAACAGCTCCAAATGGGTGCTTCCGGCCTCTGCCTCGGGTATTGCCAGTAAAAACACATAACGCACTTTGTTATCCGGAGCCAGGCTCTCCCAGTCTTCTATTGGCTCCCTGACGGAAGCAAATGCAAAGGCTGCAGTATGGACTGTCTTGCTTTTCCCATGGGGAATGGCGATTCCCTTATCAATTCCCGTAGCAGATAAGCTTTCCCTCTCTTTTACTGCCTGATAAAATTCTTCTTTTGACTGAATCTTTTTTTCTTCATAAAGCTTTTCAATCAAATCACGGATGGCCTCATCCTTGCTTTTGTAACTGCGGTTCAAAGCAATCAATTTTTCATTCGTTACCCCTTTAAGATTCATAACCCTTCCTCCTTATTTCTTTTTAAGAACACTATAGCACTTATTTTTTCCAAAACAGCATTTTGGTAATTTGCACACAGGACTTTAGACAGGTATGACACAAATACACAAAAACAGGTATTGTTTTTTATACAATACCTGTTGAATATAAGGAAACTAAGCCATATAATACGTATTCCAAAAATCTTCACTAAGCAGCCGCAGCAATACCATTAAACCGCACCGGTCCGTTACATTATAATCATTCACAACCCGGTATTCTCCCCAGAAGAACAACTGCAGATCCGTCATGTCAGCCAGTGGATTTTTGTTAAAATGAGTGATACTGATTGTCTTCATTCCCTTTGCCTTTGCCTTTTGGGTCAGATCCAGAAGCCGTTCATTTTCTCCCCGGGCGCTTATGACAACCAGAACATCTTTGCTTTTGCCATGCTCCACACAGTAAAACATATCATGAATATGAATTTCACTTTCTACCTTTTTTGCAAAGCACCGGAGATTATTCTTCATCATTTCACAAAAAGGATAAGAATCACCAAGTCCGGCGAATATGCAGCAGTCTGCCTCTATTAAGGTTTTGGATACCTTTTTAATGACACTTTCATCAATCGTATCCAGTGTTTTCACAATATTCTGGGGCAAATGTTCCATGAGCTGATGAACCAGTGTCTTATCTCCGGCCTCTGGCTTATCCTCATTGCTTAAGGCATATTTTAACTCGGAAAAACCACTGTAACCAATCTTCTTTGAAAATCTCATGACAGCATTGGGTGCAACGTAAATATCTTCTGCGATCTTACGTATAGACAGGTTCATGATCTCTTTCCTATGAAGATTGATATAGTCAACGATCAAATCATCGGTGTCATTGAGTTGGAATTCATGCGACAAAATCCGCTGTTGAAAAGTCATATTTCAGCCCCCTTACTATTTAGTCAAGCAAGTCCCCACCACCACCGCCTAATGCCTTTCGCATTTGATGCGGGGGACTTTCTTGATTCGGTTAAATTATAAAGAAAAAATAGTAAAATAACAAGATTTAATTTCATATACCACCGTCTTTTGCAGCCGGTACTAAAAATCCACAAACGGAAACCGGAGCAAAACATTTCTGTTTGCTCCGGTCATTGGTTTTATCTGTCAGCAACAGCCTTCATGATAAGTGCTGCTACAGCGGCCCCCGGGTCCTTTAAGGAACGGGATGCTTCTCCTCTGGTTGCCGCTCTTCCGTGAACAGCAATCATGGTCGTGGTATGCTCAAAGCCTTCCAATGCGGCTTTGGCAGCTTCCTCAAACGCTTCCTCAAGGGAGGTTCCGGCTTCCACTTTAGCCTTAAGAGCCTCCACTCCGGGATGAAACCCATCTAAAAAGGTCTTATCTCCTAATTTTGCCTTACCTAAATCAGCAACGCCTGCTTCATAAGCTTCAAACAAATCAGCAACATCTGCTCCTGACAATTCCGTCTTTCCCTTTAATACCTTTCCGGCACGCATCAGTCCTGCCGCCATCAATGTGCCCATGGTGGAAGGAACCTTATTTCCCATGGTTTTTCCGGCCTTGTACAAAAGCTTGCCCAGGTCCGGCTCAGCCCCATCGGATACCGCTTCATAGGCCGCCTGAAATCCGTCCGTCATGGTCAGCCCTAAATCACTGTCTCCCACAACACTGTCCAGTTCAATCAAGTAGTTTCGGTTTTGTCCCATGATCTTACTTATTCTTTCAAGCATGGCTATCAGTTCCTGCTGGTTCATATCAGCCTCCATTCTGCCGCTGTACCGGCGGCATATATAATCGTGACAAATGAGATTCACCTCTGCCATTTCCGACAGTATGATCTTTAAACCGTTCCCTGCTTAAAGAACGGCGTATCAGCCGCAGCATCCAGATAACCCTTCAGTTCTTCATCCATTTTCAAAAGGGAAATGGATAAGCCTGCCATCTCAATGGATGTCACATACTCACCTACATAATAACGGTAAACCAGGATCCCCTTCTCTTCCAGGATCTCATTGACCTTTCTTGCCACAATATACTGCTCGTCAAGAGGAGTTGCTCCCAATCCGTTTACAAGAACTGCAACCTCATCGCCTGCACCGTAAGGCATATCCTCAAGAATCTTTTCCATCATTTCACAGGTGATCTCATCTGCAGTTTCTATCTTCCCCCGGCGGATTCCAGACTCTCCATGGATTCCCATGCCGATTTCCATGTCATCCTCTCCGATTTCAAATCCGGGATGACCGACTCTCGGCACCGTACATGGAGTAAGGGCCACTCCCATGGTCCTTACATTGCCAGCCGCCTTCTCTGCAACCCGTTTTACTTCCTGGAGATCCTTCCCGGCCGCAGCCGCAGCACCTGCGCATTTATATACAAAAAAGATGCCGGCCACTCCTCTTCTGGTGTTTTTCTCACCGGGCGCAGCCTTGGGAGACGCCACATCTTCCCCTGCAACAACGCTTTCCACCTGGATTCCTTCTTCCATATCCGCCATCTCTGCGGCCATGTCAAAATTAAAGATGTCCCCGTTATAATTGCCGTAAATATAAAGAACGCCTGCTCCGGAATCAATGCTTTTCGTCACCTGGAGCATCTGCTCCGCGCTGGGAGACTGGAAAACGTCTCCAACGGAACAGCCGTCTAACATTCCCTTTCCCACATAGCCTAAAAACAGAGGAAGATGCCCCGAACCTCCTCCGGTAGCGATTCCTACCTTTCCCTCCACCTTATTGGAGGTGACCAGACAGCGTAAGTCCCCTGCCGCATAAGTGACATGGTCCGGATGGGCAAGATAGATCCCCTCCAGCATTTCATTTACATAGTTTTCCGGCACATTAATCAGTTTTTTCATTTATTTCCCTCTCCTTCCCGCAATTTGCTGCATGTCCGAATTATTCCCCATATGCTTTCCTATACACCTCTATGACCTGTTGGACCGTGGGTTTAAAAGGATTGTCCTCCATACAGGAATCACGCAGTGCAACCTCTGCCAAAGCCTTAAAATCCTCAGGATCCACCTTAAGATCCCGAAGGCTCTGTGTGATTCCAACTTCCTTTGACAACCGCCTGATACAGGCCACTGATTCCTTTACCGCCTGTTTTCCTGTCATGGCAGCCGCCCCGGGAAGCTTAAGTCCCTCTGCCACCTTCTTATACCCCTCTGCGGTCTCCGGCCTACTTCCGTTAAATTCCATAACAAAGGGCAGCAAAACTGCATTGCAGATGCCGTGAGGCAGATTCAGCCGGCCTCCCAGGGAATGGGCCATGGCATGAACCATTCCAAGGCCTGCATTGGAAAATGCCATGCCTGCGCTGTATTCCCCATAAGCCATCATCTCCCTGGCCTTCTCATTGCTTCCGTCAGCCACCGCCTGGGGAAGATATGTCAGGATCACCCCCATTGACCAAAGGGCATCTTTATCTGTAAAAGGGGTGGCTCTCTTTGCCACGGCTGCTTCAATGGCATGTGTCATGGCATCCATTCCCGTGGAAGCCGTAAGGCCCTTTGGCATAGTCATCATCAGATCCACATCGTTGACAGCAATGGTAACCATGGAGTTAGGATCCACCATACACATCTTGGAATGCCTTGCCGGGTCAGTCACGATATAGAACGCCGTGACTTCGGAACCGGTCCCTGCAGTAGTGTTCACCGCAACAATGGGAAGCCCCGGATTGGCGGAACGGTTCACTCCCTCATAATCCTCAACCTTGCCTCCGTTTGCCATGACAATGCTTACAGCCTTTGCCGTGTCAATGGCCGAACCTCCGCCCACTGCCACCAGAAGATCCACTTCCAGGGCCCTTGCCGCCTCCAGGCAGTCATTGACAATGGTTGTGGAGGGATTTGGTTCAACCAGATAGTAAATGGCATATTCCATCCCTGCCTTTAAAAGGCAGGCTCCTACTTTATCTCCGGTACCATTTTCATAGAGGAACGGGTCCGTAACAATTAGTCCCCGCTTAAATCCCCGTTTCTTAAGCTCATCCGGCAGCAGTCCAATGGAGCCGCGGCCAAAAAAGCTGGTTCCTACTGCATTGATCCTCTCAAGCGCCATAAATGGCCTCCTTAGAATTCTATATTTCTGAAATCTCCCGGATCGATCCGCTTCAGCGCATTCAGCTCTTCCCTTGTAGGAAGAGGCGTATAGGCGACATGGGAGAATTTTATGGGAAATCCGGTATTTTCCTGTACTTCTTCCAGGCTGGAAGTGGGATGAATGGTTTCCAGGACCATTTCCCCGTTTTCCATCTTGAAGATGCACAAAGGGGTGACGATCCGGTCCACATTTCCCCTGGTAGTTACAAAATCCACCTGGTTTACAAAGGTGCGCTTATCATGCTTTGTCCTCCAGAGAATCGCCTTTTTTGCCGTTGGAATAAGAACGGCGCTGCCTGCTCCTCCCGGCATCCTTACCTTTGGTTTTTTATAATCTCCGATGACCGATGCATTGACATTGCCGTGGAAATCAAACTGGATTCCGCTTAAAAATGCCACATCCAGATCCCCTCTCATGGCCAGGTCAAATACTTCCATTAACGGAAAATATGCAGTGGCACGTTCCAAAAGTTCCGGACCTGCGCTGGTATACTTTTTAAGCCTCATTGGATCCGGATCCGTTCCTCCCGGAATATTCAAATGCACGGCCCCCGGCGCATGAAGCGCCTTTGCCAGCAGCAGCGCAATCATGGGCATATGGGAGGATACCCCGTGAAACACCTTGCTGCCGTCAGGGATGAGACGGGCCATGGCGCAGACCATAATATCGCAAACTCTGTATTTTTCTTCCATCATGCCATGCCCCCTTATCCTTTATAGTCTGACTTTTCAAATGCCTTTAAATAGGCCTTTAAGCCGTCCAAATCCTTTAAGCCTTTAAATTCCTTTAAATTCTTTCCGTCAATGTCATAGGATCCCGGGCAGGAACAGGGCGAAGCCCCCTTGGGAGCCCTGACCACCGCTTCTACCAGAAAATGAGGAATATCCGCCTTTTTTAAACTGCCCTTAAAAGCAGATCCATGGACGATATTCTCCGTTGTCAGGATGACCCTTTTGGCTGCCCTGGAAAATAGGACATCCTCAAATAACGGCCCTGTGATCCTGGCGTTTCCTTCTTCATCCGCCTCCTGGACATGAATGACCGCAACATCCGGCCTTATGGCCCTTACCACGGTAACCGGCTCCTTTGTAAATGGATCCTCGACCCGCATAAAATAGTCATTTGCATCGATCAGATCGCTGATCACAAGCCCTTTTACAGGCATGAAGCCCACTCCGTAGCTGGCGGCTCGGAGGGCGGAGATCACCGTATAGCAGGCATGTTCATTTCCTTTTACAGCTCCGCTTTCAACTGCCCTGCGGTAATGCCCTGCCAGGGAATATTCGCTCTCATAGCTGATAAAACCGGCATCAACGCTGGAAACACAACCTCCGAAGCAGAGCATGTCTACATCCATGGCTCCTGCGGTCTTTACCAGCTTTAAATCCCTTTTATTCTGACGCACCAGTTCCCGCACCATTGCCATAGGCGCCCGATGAAGCACATTGCCCCCAAGACCAAGAATATCCCCGTCATGGATCAGGGCCGCCGCATCCTGCAAAGACATGACTTTGCTCATGGTCTGACCTCTCTTTCTATCCTTCACTCCACTATTTGCCTTCTAAAGATGCTTTTATTTCAGCCTTTTGCCGCATTGCAGGCAATCTGGATGGCATCCCATACGCCGGAAAAAGGTGGCGCATAAATAAGATCCGTCATTCCCAGCTCTGCCGTGGTCATCCTGCAATGGATCGCAACCGCAAACACATCCACCCGCAAAACAGCCCCTTTTTGCCCACAGGTCTGTGCACCCAGCAGCCTTTTTGTTCCTTTTTCATAAATCAGCTTAATGGTGATGGGTGTTGGATCCGGATAGTATGCCGGATGGTCATTGGCCTGAATGATCAGGGTCTTGTAATCCTTTCCAAGACGTTTGGCCTCCCCTTCTCCCATGCCTGTGCGCCCAAGCTCCAGCCCGCACACCTTAATTGCTGCCGACCCGAGAGCTCCCAGGAACTGTTCATGACCGCCTGCCAGATTGGTGCCTGCGATTCTTCCGCATTTGTTTGCCACTGTGCCAAGGGCTAAAAAGCTGTCTTCCTCTAAAACTTCATTATAGACCAGGATGCAGTCTCCTGCCGCATACACATCCGGCAAAGAGGTTCTCATTTCCCGGTCTACGATCAGAGCACCGTTCTTTGCCATGGAGATTCCCGTATCTTTCAAAAAACCCGTACAGGGACGGATACCTACCGCAACGATCACCAGATCCGCTTCATAGGTTCCCCTGTCCGTTTTTACATGTTTCACATAAAGACCGTCTCCGTAAAAGCCTTCTACCTTTTCCCCGGTATTAAGCTCCACTCCACACCTTACCAGCTCTTCCTGGGCAAGGGCTGCGATTTCCTCATCAAAGGGTGCCAGAATTCTGGGAGCCGCCTCCAGGATACGGACCTTTTTTCCAAGGCTTAAAAAAGCTTCCGCACATTCAACTCCAATGTATCCGCCTCCTACGATGACAATGTTCCGGATCTCCGGCATTTTAGCGTATTCCTTTAAAAAGATCCCATCTTCCAGGGACTTTAACACATGGACCCCCATAAGCTCCTTACCGGGAAAGGGGGGAACCACAGACGATGCCCCTACGGCTATCATCAGTTTATCGTAGGTATCTTTAAATTCCTGACCATTTTCAAGATTCCTTACAAGGACCTCTTTCCTTTCTGCATCAACAGACAATACCTGGTGACGGAGAAAGGTCTTTATTCCCATTTTGGTAAAGGTCTCCTGGGTGCGGGCGATCATCTTACGGTAATCATCGTTATAGTCTCCCACATAATAGGGAAGCCCGCATGCCCCATAAGATAGGAAACCTCCCTTTTCATAGACCGTTACTTCAATGTTCGGGTCCACCCTGTTGATCTTGGAAGCGGCGCTCATTCCTGCCGCCACTCCTCCAATTATAATAATCTTCATGTTTTCTCCCTGATCATATTACCCTGTCAATCTCTTGCCCGGCTTCCCTCATGGCTTCTTCTGCCGCCTTTTTTCCGGAAAAGGCCTCAAAGATTTTCTCATAAAGAATACCGTTTTTCTCTCCTGCCTTTGACAAATGGGGAAGAGGCCTTGCAAGCTCCATCATCCTTTGCTGCACCGGAAACCAGGGACAGTCGCCGGCCCCTTCCAGATAGCTGGCTCTTCGTACGGGAGCGCCGCTCTTTCTTCCCACCTTTTGATCCACCAAAGGAGAACGGAGGTACTTAAGGAATTCTTCTGCCGCTTCCTTTTTCCCGGAACTTAAGCAGATTCCAAAGGACCAGGTCACGTTCCAGGCTGTAGAAAAGGTGGAAAATCCCAGATCCCACTGTTCCAGACACCCTTCCTTAAAGACCTCTCCCATCTGGCCGCTCCAGGTGACCGCCATGGCCGCTCCTTTTTCCCGGATAGCTGCCGCAATTTCCCCGTTCCCGAAGGATTCTGTGCCGTCAACCGCATAAGCTTTCAGTTCCACATAGGACTGAAGCCCCTTTACCGTTTCTTCCTTTCCGCAGGCATCGGTTCCCTGAGGATCATAAGCATCTCCTCCGTACATGCGCAGGAAGGGAAGGGCATCGGTAAAGATCTCAGACGGATCAGCCTTCATGGCCACTGCCTGTTCCCCGCAGGCAGCCCTGTAAGCCTTTGCCGTCTCTATGTATTCCTGGGGAGTGATGACCCTTTCAAGCTCTCTTCCCAATGCCTGATAAAGCAGGCTCTTCCGGTAAACGATCATATGGCCGTCACAAAAGGAGGGAGATAAATATGTCTTTCCCTTATACCTCATTTCTTCTGCAATGACCGGAAGAATGTCTTCCTCCTCAAGCGCAAGCTCTGAAAGATATCCCTTTTCTGCAAAGTCACGAAGCCATAAATGACCTGCAACCATAACAATGTCATAATCTGCTTCCCCGGCAAATGCTTTCATCATCATGGGATAGTAATCGGCCCAGGGCACGATATGGAAATCCACTTTTCCTCCATATCCGTCTAAAATTCCCAGGTCCTCATCCAGATAACCTTCCACGGCCGGGTCTGCCACTGCCAAAACCTTAAGAGTTTCCTGTTCCATAAGCTTTCCCTCTCCTTCTTACTTTCCCGGCTGAGGCGGCGCATCAACGATGCCCACAATACAGGCATCCACCGGCGCCGAACGGTCCAGGGCAAATTGGGTCGTATTATCAGTGGTTACCAGTACCAGTTCCCCAATTCCTGCACCCATGGTATCGGCAGCCACAAAAATATCCTTCTTCTCCCCATAATAAGGCTCTACCAAAAGAAGCTTAAACCCAACCAGACTTTTGCATTTTCTCGTGGAAACCACAGTTCCCATAACTGTACCTAATATCATCGGGCCACTTCCTTTCTAATGGTTACCCACTGTCCCTGCTTTAGCTGGAATGCATTGGCATCATCTGTGTCCAAATGAAAATCCAGGCTGCTCTCACGGGTTACGCGAATAAGTACCTGATCCAGCACGCCGCCTTTTGGTCCATCCACCGCAACCCTCACCCGCTCCTGATCCGATACCCCGAACCACAAGGCATCTTCCGGTGTCATATGAATGTGGCGGTCTGCAATGATGACGCCCTCTCTCAGCAGTACCTCTCCCTTTGGTCCCTTTAGGATGATTCCCGGAGTTCCCTTTAAGTCTCCTGACGTTCTCACTGCTGGCTGTATTCCCAGGATCCTGCAGTCACTAAAGGCCATTTCTACCTGGCTTTGCTTTCTTTCCGGTCCAAGAATCCTCACCCTGGGAAGTGTCCCTGCTGGACCACAGACAGCCACCTGCTCCTCACAGGCAAACTGCCCCGGCTGGCTTAAAGCCTTAATGGGAGTGAGCCGGTAACCGGTTCCAAAAAGCATTTCCACATGTTCCCTGGACAGATGCACATGCCTTGCCGAGATTCCCACGGGAACCTGGTAAGGCTGTGTGCTCAGCCTTTGCCAGTTTTCCACGACCAGTGCGGTTACCTTTTGAATCAGTTCTTCCCTGTTTTCCATTGTAAGCCTCCGCCCTCAGACAATTTCCTGTTCTTTTTATTTAAGAAACGGAAGGATTCCGCCTATGGAATTATGAGGTCTTGGGATCACATGAACTGCTACTACTTCTCCCACTCTGGAAGCTGCTTCCTCTCCTGCTTCCACTGCAGCCTTGACAGCTCCCACATCTCCCTGAACCATGACAGATACCAGACCGGAGCCGATTTTCTCAGTTCCCACCATTTCAACATCCGCTGCTTTTAACATGGCGTCTGCCGCCTCGATGGATGCCGTAAGTCCTCTTGTTTCAATCATTCCCAATGCCAACATTCCCTTTTTTACTACTGCCTCTGCCATTTAATTTTCCTCCTTATTTCCGCGTTCTTCTTCCTCTGCTTTTGCAGAATTCTTTTCGCTCTCATGCCTGTCTATCATATTTAAAAGTTTTAATACCTCGGGATGAGGATTTTCAATGGACACGGACACCTTTACGTTCTCGTCTCCCACGATCCTCCCGGCCTCTCTGGCCGCTTCCACGGCAGCACGAACCGCCGAGGTCTCACCCGCCAATACCGTATGGCACATCCTGCCTCCCAGCTTCTTGTGGCAGCTTACGATTTCCACCTCAGCCGCCTTTAAAGCCTGATCCACCACCACAACGGTATTTGCATAATAATTGACTTCTAAAACCCCTATGGCGTTTCGGATTGTTTTCATGACGCCCACCTTTGCTGATACTCTTTCAACCTTTGATTTTTGGTAAAATCTTGATAACGTCCTGGTGCGGCCTTGGGATCACATGGACTGCTACCAGTTCCCCAACTCTGGAAGCTGCTTCACTGCCTGCCTCGGTAGCCGCTTTCACCGCACCTACTTCTCCGGTTACAATAACGGTTACAAGACCGGAGCCGATCTTCTCAGTTCCCACAAGCTCAACGTCCGCTGCCTTTAACATTGCATCTGCTGCTTCGATGGATGCGGTCAGACCTCTTGTTTCAATTAATCCAATTGATGTGGATGCCATTTTTGCTACCTCCTGAAATTTTCAATATTTTCTTCCTTAAGGTCTACCTTCGTTATATGAGACAGTGCCCTTGTTCCCTCATATGGTTTTTCGATCATCTCTACCAGGACCTCTTCCGGTTTGTTGATCTTTAGAGCCGCCCTTTTTGCCACTTCGCAGGCCTCTTTCACATCGTCTATCCCGCCTTCAAACTTCACCTGGGCCGTAAGGGGAATGAATGCGGTGGCATCCTTGGGATTGATGGTGTCGATACCGATGATCCTCACATTTGCCGCCTTACAGGCCTTATCCATGGCATAGAGAACAGCTCCATATCCTGCACATTCCAAAAAACCGATGGCCATATGTACCTTCCCCTCTCTAGATGATCCGCAGGCCTCCTTCAGCCAGCATACATCTGCGTCTTCTTGTAAAGCTTCTTGCACAGGTAAGTCCTTCTCCGGTAGGGCCTGCAATGGTCATGGTCGTATGGCCCTCTCCGCCGATTCCTACCCCTTTTAAGGTTGAACCGTTCTTCGTAAAAATAGTCGTCTCAATGATTTTTCCGAATTTGGTCATGTTCTCAACATTTCTGGAAAACATGGAAGCCGTATGCCGGTTGCCTGACTCTGCCGCCACCGCACTTTCCACACATTCCTCAAAGGTCCTTAATGGGACAATGGGAAGTATTGGCATAAGCTGCTCCACCATGACAAAGGGGTGGGTTCTGTCTGTCTCACAGATCAGAAGGCGGACATCCTTATGGCCGGTAACCCCTATGGCCTCTAAAAACTGGGCCGCATCCTTTCCTACCCACTTTTTATTCACTTCATGGCTGCCGTTTTTTTCAACCATGGCAAACTTAAGGATCTCATTCAGTTCCATGGGATTAAGCAGGTATGCACCTTCCTTTACCAGCTTGCTCACCAGCTCGTCTGCAACCCTTTCCATAACAAAGACTTCCTTCTCCGCCAGGCACAGGATATTATTATCAAAGGAAGCTCCACGGTAAATCTCTCTTGCAGCAAGGGTGACATCCGCTGTATCGTCCACAATAACCGGCGGGTTTCCTGCGCCTGCTCCGATGGTCTTCTTTCCGGAACGCAGCAGGGCATTTACCATGGGCATGCCCCCGGTTCCCACCATAAGGCGGATCCTGGGATCAGCGGTCATTTTACTCACTGCCTCCATGGTAGGCTCTTTCTGCATGGTGATTAAATTTGCCGGGCCTCCATTTTCCACAATGGCCTGATGAAGAAGCTTCAGACAGTGGGCACAGCACCTTTTTGCCCCGGGATGGACATTAAACACAACGGAATTCCCTCCGGCTATCATGCTGATGGTGTTATTAATGATGGTCTCCGTTGGATTGGTAGAGGGTGTAATGGCTCCGATCACCCCAAATGGAGCATATTCCTCTATCATCAGCCCTTCATCACCGGAAATGGCCTCTGTAGTCAAACACTCCACGCCTGGCGTCTTTTCAATAACAGCCAGATGCTTCTGGATCTTATCCTCAAAACGCCCCATACCGGTTTCTTCCCAAACCATTTTTGCCAGGGATTCTGCATGATTTTTTGCCGTCATCCGGATGGCCTCAATAATTCTCCGCCTGTCCTCTACCCTGTAATGCTCTGCCCATTGACGCTGGGCTCCGTGGGCTGCCTCAATGGCATCCTCCACCCGTTCAAATACCCCGTTATCACTTTGAGAGGGAATATAAGAAAGCTTTGGGCCCCTGCTTTCTATGCTTGCAAGCACTTCCCTTACAATTAGTTCTATCTCTTTTGCCCCAATTTCCATAATCTGCCTCCTAGTTTAGCTGCTGTGTCACTCTTCTCACTACTTCGGCTATGATTTCCTCCTTTGCCTTGCCTAAGGCCTCCGCCTGGACAGGCTTCTGTTCCTCTGCGGGCAAAGCCTGCATTGTCACACCGGTGCAGCCGCAGCCGGAAACTGCCAGGCTCTCTCCCGGCCTTACGATGGAAGTCACACCCTTTAATACAGGCACAGGTGCCGTCTGTTCCAGCCGATGAACATCTGCAGTCGAAACCACATCCTTCATATTCGTCTCCTCTAAGGAACAGGGAGGGATCCCTCCTGCTGTAATGCCAAGCTTATGCCTGATATCAAGCAGCTTATTTACCTGGTCACAGGAAAGAAGATTCTGGCGTCCAATGATATTGCCCGTATACATTAATATAGTCGCATAATATTCAATGGATTCCAGCCTGTAAAATGCCTGGTAAATGTCTTTTCCCCAAGTCAGGGCCCCATGGTTTGCAAGAAGTACGCCATTGTGGGTGTTTACAAAGGGAGCGATGGAATCAGGAACTTCATCCGTACCCGGTGTTGCGTATTTTGCAACCGGGATAGATCCAAGCCCCAGCACCGCCTCCGTAAGGACTGCGGCATCCAGGCTGATCCCGGCAATGGCGAAACTGGTTGCAACCAGCGGGTGAGCATGGGTGACTGCCTGCACATCCGGATTTTCCTTATAAACCCTCAGATGCATTTTTACTTCTGAGGAGGGCTTCCATCTTCCCATCAGCACTTTTCCGTTTAAATCCATTTTCACCAGCATATCCTGTGTCATAAATCCCTTTGATACCCCGGTCGGCGTCGTCCAGATGGTGTTAGGCCCCACCTTACAGCTAATGTTTCCATCATTCGAGGCTACAAAACCTTTATCGTACATACGCCTGCCGATGTCCAAAATTGCCTTTTTGGCTTCAAAATCAGACATGTACTTTACGCCTTGAACAGTCATCATATCTTTACCTCCAAAGTCCAAACAACTACGTGTTCTCTCTGTCCGAACTATCATCTTTTATACTGTATTTTTACCACTTTTGTGTTTGTTTGTCAATGTTTTATGTTGTTTTATTTTTGATTTTACTGTTTTATTTTTATTTCATCCATTTCTTCTTTACATTTAATCAAAATAATTATACAATGCACTTATATACCACATGTTTTTTATGGTTTTATATTGCATTTTATTTTAAATAAACATTTATTGTAATAAAGAAAGGAATATGCCTATGTTAGCAGTAACGAGGAAAGCCAGGATCAAAGATATTATTTTAGAAAAGAAAAGCGTTACGGTGACCGAACTTTCCAAAATCTTTTCCGTGACCGAGGAAACCATCCGGCGGGATTTAAAGCAATTGGAGGATGACGGGTTCCTGACCAGAACATACGGCGGTGCATTCATACAAGACGGGGTTGAGAATAACGTAGATTTAACCATCCGGGAAACCGCATATACGGAAAGCAAACAGGCCATCGCCAAAAAGTGCCTGTCAATCATCCACAACGGGGACTCTATTTTCCTGGATGCTTCTACCACGGCCCTTCAACTGGCAAAGACCTTACAGGGGATGCGCCTCACCGTGGTAACAAATTCCCTGCTGATCATCAATGAGCTGTATGACAAAGAGGATATCCGCCTTATTTCCATCGGCGGCTCCTATACTCCCCGGGACAAAGCTTTTGTAGGGAATACAGCCCTTAAGAACCTGGAATCCTTTTACCTGGACAAGACCTTTATGTCCTGCAGGAGCGTTTCCATGGAACATGGGATCACCGATTCCAACGAAGCCATTGCAGCCATACGCCAGATGCTGATGACCAGGAGCAATCACGTCTATCTCATTGCAGACCACTCCAAATTTGATAAGACCTCATTTATCCGGATATCCGGCTTTGAAACCATCACAGGGCTGGTCACTGACAAACGGATGGACGACCCGTGGAGAGAATACCTTTTCAAAAATAATGTAGAACTTTACGAATCAACAGAATCATAGCCTGATTTTGGCAAGAGGATGTCCCAGTTCCTTTGAGACATCCTCTTTTTTCTTATGCAAAGTTCAGCTTTTGCCTTCATAATCCGGCGGTTATACTGTGTTTCTGAAAGGCAGAACTGTTGCTTACATTTCCTTAGCTTTCAGGGCCTCTTCTTTTTTTCTGAATATTTCTTTTAACGATTCAGTATAAGGCGCTTTGGCGATCCCGTACTCCGTCACGATTCCTGCGATTAGATCATTGTCCGTCACATCAAATGCGGGATTAAACACCTTTACGCCTTCCGGCGCCATCCGCTTCTTATACCACATTTCCACCACTTCCTCTGCCGGACGCTCTTCAATGTGGATCTCCTTGCCGGTAGGGGTGTTCATATCAATGGTAGATGTGGGGGCGCAGATATACATGGGCACTCCATAACGTTTGGCTGCCAGAGCCACCATGGAGGTACCGATCTTGTTTGCAGTATCCCCATTGGCCGCCACCCGGTCACAGCCTACAAATACAGCATCTACCCAGCCGTTTCTCATGACTGTGGCCGACATATTGTCACAGATCACAGTAACGTCAAGGCCTGATTCCCTTAATTCGAAGGACGTCAGTCTGGCACCCTGAAGAAGGGGTCTGGTCTCATCGGAAAAGATGCGGAAGCCATAGCCTTTTTCGTGTCCCAGATACATGGGAGCGGTTGCTGTTCCGTATTTTACTGTTGCCAGTTGTCCGGCATTGCAATGGGTCAGAAGGCCGTCGCCAGGCTTTACAAGAGACAGGCCGTATTCTCCGATCATCCTGCAAACCCAGATATCTTCTTCCCGGATCTCCACCGCCTCTTTATGAAGAAGTTCTACGATATCAGGAACGGTTTTCTCCTTGCTGCTCAAAACCACCTGCTCCATCCGTTTCAGCGCCCATGATAAATTGACGGCAGTGGGACGTGCGGAATCAAGATAGTCCTTGGCCTTTTGAAATTCTGTATAAAACTCATCAAAACTGTCCGCTTTGATCTCCCTTGCCGCCAGGTAAATGCCGATGGCCGCAGCCACACCGATGGCAGGCGCCCCTCTTACCTGAAGCAGGTAAATTGCATTCCAGATATCCTCCTGTTTTGTCAGGGAAAGAATTTCCGTATGATACGGAAGCTGTGTCTGGTCTATGATCACCAGGGCATGGTTTTCCTCGTCAAGAGCCACGGTATCATAGTCCATGATGGATTTTTTTGTTTCTTCGCTCATTTTTGCCTCCTAATAAATCAAGCGGATACGCTTGCATATCCAGCTTACGCCCATAAAGCAGGGCACGCTATTCACCAATTCAAGGTTAAAGAACACTTTTTCTTTCAACCTTATCCCTTTTTTCTTACCGGCTTTCAATCCTGCTGCCGGCCTAAAACTTATTGATTGCCTCTTTTATCGCATTTAAGTAATCCGCCCCGCAACGGAAGCTGCGGCGGTTCATTATATAATTCTTTGCCAGAGTAATGATGATTTTTTCAGCTCTCGCCCGTTTTTCCTCATGGGAAATCGTAGTAACATCAATAACATTGGCCATTCCCACGGTCCTGCGGATGGATTCAAGACCTGCCACTCCGGCAGTGTCGGAAAGAATGCCTTCCAGATACCATTCCTTGAATCCCGGTACCTTTGCCATGGTTTCCGTCACATACTCATCAAATACCTTATTATACTTTTCAACAAACAGATCCACGATATCAGAAATGGTGTTTAAGCACCAGCCGCAAAATTCTTCTTTTTCCTTTTCATCCTCTATGGTGGCATCACCGTTGCACCATGCAAAAAACATGTTAGCAATCACATTGCCGATATCATAGCCCATAGGTCCGAAGAAGGCGAATTCCGGGTCAAAGATATAAGTATGCTCTTTGTTGATAAACACAGAGCCCGTATGCAAATCCCCGTGTATCAGGGACTGGGCATTGTTCATAAACTCAAATTTCAGTTTGGCAGCCTCCAGATGAAGGGCCTGGTCCTGGTACAATTCCTTTTTCACAAAATCCCCGTTGAGAGGAAATACATTGTTCCTGTGATTGTAATCAATAAAGGGCTCGCTGTATACCAGATCTTCTGAAATCTCACATAAGTCCGGATTAATAAAGCTTTTAACCAGCTCTTTCTTCTCCTTGTGTCCCATGACAACATCCGTTGTGCGCAGAAGGGAATTTACCATAAAAGTAGTCACATGGTCTGCAAACTTTGGATAGATCTCATGGTTTAACAGACCGGTTCGCATCATGGTATGACCGGTCATATCCTCCATTGCCATAGCACACATGGTTCCGTCATACAGATAAACCTTTGGAACAAGTCCCGGCGCATAAGAATCCTGAATCCCCAGGATCTTTGCTTCAATTCTTCCCCTGTCGGTGGAAACATGCATTTCTGCTGAAATACGAAGCGATTCTCCTGCCTGCTTCACGATGATGGATTTCCCGCTTGCCGGATCCTTTACACGGAACACGTAGTTTAAGTTTCCGTCTCCGATCTCCTTGCATTCCAGCCTGGCATCCTTATCAAAATAGGAGAGCTTCTCCTGAACATAACCCGATACCTCTTCCGCTTTCATCAAAAAATAACTGTCGTATTTAGACATTCCTGTCACCTTCCCCTGATCAATATAACGTTTGTGTTTTTAGTTTACATTTTTTGTCTTGCCGCTTGCATAGGTCATGGCAAGGGCAATGGCAAGGACTGCTCCCTTAATGATGTTCATGGCATAATAAGGCACGGACATCATGATAAGGCCGTTTTCCAGCATACCCACAAGCACCGCTCCCGCAAAGGTACCGAACGCATTGGCTTTTCCGGCGCCCAATACAGAAAATCCGATATAAGCCGCACATACGGAAGGCATTAAGTATGCGTCACCTGCCGATATCTGCGCCGTTCCCACACGGGCCGCCAGACAGATTCCGCCGACGGCCGCAAAGGTGGCTGACAGAAAATATGCAAGTATTTTATACTTTGCTACCGGAATTCCGGAAAGCTGGGCTGCCTCAGGATTTCCGCCTACCGCATACATGTATCTGCCGTGTTTTGTATAATTCAAGAAAAAGTATGCGAACAGTACCACACAGATCATGATGATGATCAGCCACGGTTCCTTTCCCAATGCCCGGAAGGCTTCAGGAACAAGACCGGGAGCCTGGGTCCCATCGGCCCGGGTCATACGCTCCGTAATGGCGCCGCCCTTGGAATAGGTCATGGAAACTCCCTGATACATAAACATTACGGAAAGTGCCGCAACCATATCCGGTATCTTGAATTTAACGATCAAAATGCTGTTGATAACTGCAACACTTAAGCAAATGAGCACCGTAAGAATAACGGAAACACCTATATTGATATTGTGCCATACAAAGCACGTCATAACAAAAACATTAGCAAACTGGGCCGTAGCTCCAATGGAAAGATCCATGCCGTTTACCGCCAGGGCAAACGTAAGACCGATTGCAATGATGGTAGTAATGGATACCGCACGAAGGATTGTGATCATATTAGACTGGGTCAGAAACATGCTCGATCCCGTATCCTTACTCCAGTTTCCAAATGTAAACAGGATGAACATGATGAGCATCGTTGCGATGGTACCCCATTTTGTCACAAAATCCCCAACGTTCCTTTTCTTTTTTACCTTCTCTGCCCCAGACATATCATTGACCTCCTGTCGAATAGTAAAGCAATTCTTTTTCGTTGGTATCCGCTGCGTTTAATTCTTTAATGATCTCTCCGTCATACATCACATAGATGCGGTCGCAGATACTTAATATTTCCTGGAATTCGCAGGTGGCATAAATAACACCTTTTCCCTTGGCTGCCAGGCCTTCGATCAGTTCATACATGTCCTGCTTGGCACCCACATCGATTCCCTTGGTAGGTTCATCGAAAATATACACCTCTGAATCCTTGTTCAGCCATTTTCCCAAGACCACCTTCTGCTGGTTTCCGCCGGACAGCAGGGCAACGACCTGATTCTCTGATGGAGTCTTGATCCCAAGGCCCTTTATCATATTTCTGGCGTCCTCTTTTTCCCGCTTTTTGTTCACAACAGAAAGCCAGGTGGTATATTTTTCCATGGCAGCAACGGAGATGTTGGATACAACCGAATCCGTGATCAGAACGCCTTCTTTTCTCCGTTCCTCCGGCACCAGTGCCAGCCCATGTTTCACAGCCTGGGTAGGCCCTTTTGCCTTGATCACTTTTCCGTTAAGCCTCATGGTGCCGCCTGCCTGCTGGTAAGCAGAAAACAAAGTCTTACAAAGCTCTGTCTTGCCTGCGCCCACCAGTCCTGCCACTCCGATAATTTCCCCTTTACAGACAGCCATGTTGATGTTTTTTACTTTCCCTTCCTTTTCCGAAAGGTTTTCTATCTCAAGCAACGGCCCGCCGATCTCGCACTTTTTCTTGATGTAATTATCCTCATAGCTGCGGCCTAACATATATTCGACAAGAGTATTCACTTCCAGTTCCCTAGAAAGCGGCAGACTGGTCACCAGCTTGCCATCTCTCATAATGGTAATACTTTCACAAATCTCATAAAGCTCACTTAAGCGGTGAGAAATAAACACTACGCCTACATTCTCTTTTGCCAGTTCACGCACCACCCGGAACAATTCCAAAGTCTCAGAATTGGAAAGAGGGGCTGTCGGCTCATCCAAAATCAGGAACCGGCACTTTTCCGCCACGCATCTGGCAATGAGAACCATCTGCTTTTGTGCCAGCGTAAGTCCTGATACCTGTTCATTAATATCCACATCTACATTTAATTTCTTTAATACCGTTTCTGCTGCCTGCCTGATTCCTTTCCAGTGTACAATCTGTTTCCGCCCCATCTTGTTAACCAGGGTATTGAACATTACATTCTCAGCCACGGTCAGATAGGGGATCAATGCGGTGTCGACCTCCTGAAATACGATTTCTATTCCAAGATTTTTTGCGTCTTTGGGGCACCGGATTTCCACCGGTTCCCCTCCAACGTAAATTTGCCCTGTATAATGTGTATTGACACCGGCAAGCACTTTCATCAAGGTGGACTTACCTGCGCCATTAGCACCTACGAGCGCATGAATCGTACCACTTTCCAGACTAAAATCAACTCCATCCAAAGCCTTAACTCCAGGAAATTCGATGGATATATCTTTCATTTCAAGTTTTACTTCGGTCATGGCATCTCTTCCTTAATTATGTAATGAATACAGAGCGTTTCCCTTAATTTACATAGTTGTTCTTGATCGAATCGGTATACAAAGCACCCTTAGGATCCTCGGCATCGCCCCATCCATCAATGATGCTTCCCAAATCGCTCATGTTGGTTTGAGCCGTGAGCTGAGTGGTTTCAATGTTGCATGCATTTAAGTTAAAGTAATCCGGTGTCTCTTCTCCCATAAATTTCAGAGCCAGAAGACGGGCATCTACAATACCGATCAGTTTCGGATCAACGGCTGCAGTAGATTTCCACACATCAGGATTCTTAACCATTAACTGAATGTCATCGTTGGATACGTCAATGGTGTACATGGGAATATCGGTACGTCCTGCATCATTTAATGCCTGTAATACACCCTTTGCCAGCTCATCGTAGCAGCCCCAGATAGCATCTACAGAACCTTCCGGATACTTTGGAAGAATAGCGGATGTCTTGTTGGTCATATCGCCCCGGGCATTGGCTGAATCAGATGGTGCAATCACTTCCAGAGTCTGGATCTTGCCTTCTGCTTCCAGCTTGGTATAGATTTCGTTACGTCTGTCCAGCGGTGGGATTCCAGGGCCCATAAAGGTCTTTAAAACTTTCATGGGGTATTTTCCGCCTTTTGCCTCAAATTCCTTCATCATGTAGCCAAGAGAAAGCTCGGCCAGCGCCTGATCGTTCTGAGCGGTAGAAGTTACCCCGGCAAGAAGCTCGCCGCTTGCATCGCCGCCCTTAAATGGCATGGTATCAAAGGTGACAACTTCCATGCCTTTGTCTCTGGCAGGCTTTAACATATCGTAGGAATAAGACAACTGTCCGTGAGATACGATAATTCCCTGATAATCCTTTGCAATGACCTGAGCTATCGTCTCCTGAGCTTTTGCGTCATCGCCGTCCGTTACAAATGTGTCAACAGTCCAGCCAAACTTTTTCCCCTCGGATACACATCCGTCTAAAAACTGCTGGGTATGATCTCCTGCCGCTAAGTTCCGCACAACGGCAATCTTCTTTCCTGCCAAAGAGCCTGTGGACTGGGCGTTCTCTACCTTCTCCGCTGCAGTCGTCTGGTCCGTCTTGGCAGCTTCCGTCTTTGCTTCTGTAGTTGCCGGAGCGGCTGTTGTTGCGGCTGTGCCGCTGCTGCCGCATGCAGTTATTGACAATACCATTGCCGCTGCAAGCACCATTGCTAACTTCTTTTTCATAAAGTAAACCTCCTTCAGAAATATAAAATATAGTTTTCTATTCCGGACACACCCATCATGTCCTTCCTGTAGAAATTGTAGCATATTGTATCCGGTTTTGCAATATTTTTATTTGATTTTATTTATTTATTTTGTTTTGTATTGAACTAATTTTTGTTTCAATGTTGTTTTATACATATTTTTGCAACAAAATTCATTATTTTGTGTATTTAATTGATACATCCATCACAAAACAAACCAAAACAAATATAAAACCATTAAATTCAAATATACTAATGTTTTGTTTCGGACTGACAGACGGATTACCTGATTCATTTTGCAAGGTACCATTTTAAAAGAGGAGGAATTTCCTGCTTTCCATCCATGAAAGCAAGAAACTCCTCCCCTTTGCATTCTGACAAAGGATTATTATCATTGGCTATTGCCAGCCAAAACCATCTTTAGTCATTTGATTTCCCCATTACCTTGCTGTTATTATTTCCAGCAGTACTCCGTATAAGTCAGAATCAAGCTTCATGGAATTCAATTCTGCCACAAGCACCGGAACCGGCTTCTTCTCACACAGCAGCCCATACAGCCGGTCCTTTAAAGCAAACTCTATTTCCGCCTGATTCAGGAAATCAAAGCACCTCAAAACCACGTTATTTTCCCGGCACTTCCCATCTATGGGAAGAACCAGGGACAGTTCTTTTGTCACATCAATATCTTTTATTTCCACCACCGCTGCCTGCCTGCTTTTATCATAGCTTCCATGAACCGCCCGTTCCTGTCCGTCTGTCAGTGCCCGGACCGATTCCAGGACCGACGTCCTGCATCCGGTAATCTCAATGGTATAACTGCGGCTTTTTGGAATCAGAGACAGCTCCCCCCGGGCTGGGCAGATCGTAAAGACCGCCTCCTGTACTCCTTCCCGGTATTCCATTCTGGTCCGCACACAGCGGTCCGTCTCATAATCGCAGCTCTCATTATCATCCTCATATAGGGTAAAGGCTCCGTCTGCCCCCATATAAACCTGAATGCGCAGGGTATCCGGATTTCCGCCCGCCTGTACACCGCTGATCTCATCTGTAAACGGAAGAATCCCTCCTCCCTTGGCCAATACCGGGATACTGTCCAGACTGCGGTACATATTCATCCGCCTTCCTCCTTCATACGCCAGTCCCGTATGTAAATCATACCAGATTCCTTTCGGAAGCCATACCTTTACACAGGCAGCATTCACTCCCGAAATCCGCGCAGTTGTAATCGGCGCCACGATCAGCTCGCTTCCAAAATAGAACTGGTTGGGAACCTCATATGCGTGACTTTCTTCCGGATGCTCATAGTACATGGGCATCACCAGAGGCAGATTATCCTTATAGTTTCGATAATTCATGGTATAAAGGTAAGGCATCATCCGGTGGCGTTGGCGAAGCGCCTCACCCATGGCGGTTTCACTTTCTTTCTTAAATCTCCACGGCTCCTTTCCATTGAATTCACCGGAAGAGCTGTGAAGGCGCATAATCGGCGAATAGACCCCCAACTGAAACCAGCGGGCTGCCATCTCGTCATTTTTATACCCCTGCATATGACCGCCGATATCATGACTCCACCACCCATATCCTACATTGGAAGCCGTTGAAGTAAAGTACGGCTGAAAGTCCAGGGAACTCCACGTAGTAATGGAATCTCCGGAAAATCCAACGGGGTATCGATGGCTTCCCGGACCCCCATACCGGGAAAATGTCATGGGACGTCTGCCATTTCGCTTACTGTCCAGAAAATGATAGTGATTCAATATCCAAAGAGGGTCCAGCCCCTCCACCTTGCAGTTTCCTCCCTGCTGCCAGTCAATCCACCAGAAATCCACACCCTCATCCTCTCTGGGATGATGTAAATACTTAAAGTATGCGTCCATAAACTCCGGGCTCGCCGGATCAAAAACAATAGGATCTTCCTGTTCATAATTTACGCCCAAAGCCTTTGCCATATCTTTGTACATTTCCTCATGTCCCTGTACGCCGTCTGCCGGATGCACATTCATGCTCACATGCAGCCCCCTGTCATGGAGCTTTTTTAAAAAACCTCTTGGATCCGGAAAAAAATCCTTATTCCATGTGTAGCCCGTCCAGCCGCTTCCATACTTGGGATCAATGTCCACCAGATGCCAGTCCATATCAATAACTGCCACTGTAAAAGGAAGATTTTCCTTTTTAAAGCGCTCCATAAGCTCC
Source organism: Lacrimispora brassicae (assembly GCF_054772055.1). Taxonomy (NCBI): domain Bacteria; kingdom Bacillati; phylum Bacillota; class Clostridia; order Lachnospirales; family Lachnospiraceae; genus Lacrimispora; species Lacrimispora brassicae. The sequence continues at coordinate 119,567 of NZ_BRYH01000048.1, forward strand.
AAATAGGAATCTTCCGTATATTGGTAATAACGGCTCCACCAGTTCCCCAGGGCATACCTTGGCAGCATAGGCGTTTTTCCGCAGAGATCATAAAAATCATTCAACGCTTCCTTATAATCATGTCCGTATCCAAAGAAATATAAATCCTGAACGCCCTTTTTCCTTGGTTCTATCCAGCCATCCTCCCTTAATATCTGGGATTTGCTGTCCTCCAGGACAGAATAACCGTACCGGGAAACTATACCATGATCCAGAGGCACCGGGCCGTCAATTAAATCCAGAGTTCTTGCCGTTCCGCCCAGGTCCATGATCTCCTCCGAGTAATGCCAGATGCTGTGATAGGCACTTAAATTCCCTTTCACCTGGATGCTCAGGCCATACCTGGAAAACTCCTTCTCATTGTATATCAGATGAAGTCTGGAAGTATGAATCTCAATTCCATCTTCTGAGGAAACCAGACGCCACCCGCTTTTGGGGAAATTCCGGTTTATTACGGTCTGTGTAGGCCGGTCTTCAAAACAGCCGTCCTCACTGTATTCTAAGCGGACCAGCCCTTCCGTCAGCATGGTAATCCTGTATTTATCCCCTTGGATGATATTTTCTTCCAATGCCCGGGGATGGGAAATTAATTTATAAATATTCTGCATATGATCGTTCTCCTGTTGTTTAGTAAGTTCCTTGTTTTCCCAGCCTAACCCTTAACTGCCGACGCCGCAATACCGGCAATAAACCGTTTCTGGAAAAACAGATAAATCAGCAATACCGGCACAATGGAAATGGTGGTGGCTGCAAACAATGCACCATAATCCGTTGAATACTGCCCATTGAACATTTTAAGTCCAACTGCCAGCAGTTGTTTTTCCTTTGAATTGATTATCAGGTAGGGCCAGAGAAAATCCTCCCACGTCCAAAGAAACTGAAAAATCGCAATACTGGAAATTCCGTTTCTTGCCATAGGGAAAATAATACGGTGGAAAATAAAGAATTCATTTGCTCCGTCAATACGGGCAGCCTCTATGATCTCATCAGGCAAGGATGCAATATGCTGCTTCATCATAAAGATTCCAAAACCGCTGAACATTGCCGGTATGATCAGGGCCTTATAGCTGTCCATCCAACCGAATGCACGGATCATGGAATACCTGGGGATAATGGTCACACACCAGGGAATCATCATGGTAGAAAGCACAAAGCCAAACAGGACATCCCTTCCCTTAAACCGGTATTTGCTCAATACGAATCCGCATATTGTACTGGTATAAAGAACAAGTACCGTAATTACTCCTGTAACCAGAATGCTGTTTGCAAAAAAACGCAGGAAATTAAAATGCGCATTCATATTAATATAATTATCCACCACAAATACCCTGGGAAGCACATGCTGTTCAAAGGCCAGGATCTCCTTGTTCTTTTTAAAGGATGAGGCCAGCATCCAGACAAAGGGGTAAAGCGTTACCAGTCCCATCAAAAGAAGGATTCCATTTAATACAATACTGCTTATTTTTCTTTTCATAAGAGCCCCCTTCTATTCTTCTGAACCGGATACCCGGAAAGACAGCCATGTAAATGCTGCGGTAATCACGAACAAAACAAATGATAATGCCGATGCATATCCGAAATTGTATTTTACAAACGCTTCATCATAGATGATATAAGACGCCAGATAAGTCGCCGTCCCCGGACCGCCTTCCGTCATGATCAAAATCTGCACATAGGCCTGGATATAAGCAATCACGGAGGTAATTACCACAAACAATGTCATTGGCTTTAACAGCGGAAAGATGATATAACGGAAGGTCTGGGATGAGCTTGCCCCATCTGCCTTTGCCGCCTCCAGGGCATCACCGGGAAGGGAATAAAGACCAGCCATAAACATAACCACCGCATAACCAAAGTCCTTCCATATGGTCATAATAACCACTGCCATAAGTGCCGTCTTCGGATTCATCAGCCAGTTGATATCCCGGCCTAAGATTCTGTTAATGGCACCGATCTGGGGATTGTACATAAATTTCCACACAAAGGCAACCGCCACCATGGGAGTGACCACGGGCATATAATAGACCGCCCGGAAGAAACTCTTGTGCTTTACAAGAGACGAATAAATCCCATAAGCGATGGAAAGGCCCAGGCCCACCCGGAAAACAATAACTACCGCCGAAAAAAGCAGGGTATTCCACAAGGATTTTCCAAAAAGAACGCTGGTAAATATCTCCTTATAATTCTCAATCCCCAAAAACCTATAGGTTCCATTGAGCGGGTTCCATTCATGAAAGCTTCCTGCAAAAGCGATCCCAATGGGAACAATTAAAAATACGGTAAAAAAGACCACCATGCCGGTTACCACAAGGTTGCGCATAACAATTTCACTTTTGCTCTGCAGCGGATATGATTTTTTAAACATAAGCCTTCCTCCATTTATTCTGCCGTTAAAGCGGACAGGGTGCATCCGGCACTCCCCCAGTACACCCTGTCCATTCCCACAATTTATTTACTTTGACTCTTTTGCATACTTGTACATATTTTCTACGGATACAAATGTGCTGTTTTTCATATCGCGGATAATATTATTCTGAGCAGCCTCCAGCGCCGTATCAATATCAACCCTGTTAAAGAAGATATCCTGGCCTGCTTTCTGGAGAGATGTCTCCATGGTGGAAGGCATTGGGCCCGGCCAGATATAGCGGTCGATATGTTCTGACAATACGCTTAAGGATGGATTGGCAAGGATCTTCTCATTATTTGCAAGGGAAATCTTTGCCGGGAAAGTGCTCATCGCCAGATTGAATTCAATCTGTAAATCATCATTTGCAAGGAAATACTTAATGATATCCTGAGCAACTGCCTGCTGGTCTGCCGGAGCGTTCTTGTTCACTCCAAAGGTAGATTCTCCGTTATAACGGTTATAGGCATAAGGATTGCCGTCAAAGGTGGGAATTTCAAATACTCCAAAATCTACGTCAGGATAATTGGTCTTTAAGGTATTATAGAAATGCCCCCACTGGATAACCATGGCTGACTGTTCCTGCCCAAAACTGTCGGGACCCTTTTCCCCAAAATCTTTGGAGCCTGCTCCATCCACCTCATACATATCCACCAGCATCTGCATCACCTGTTTCATTTCCTTGGAATTTACATTAGGAGTCCTGCCGTCCTCCTGGAAGAGATTTGCCCCCAACTGGTAATTTAAGCCTAATAAGTAATTCTGGTGGAAGTCACCATTGAAATTTAAGCCTGCCCGAACAATCTTATCTCCATCCTTGACCGTCAGCTTCCCGGCAACTTCCCTCATCTCATCCCAGGTCTTTGGAATATCCCCTTCCGTCAGTCCTGCCTCTTTCCACATGGCCTTATTGTAGTAAACAGAACCGGTCATCATGCCATAATCAATGTAATACACCGCTCCGTCAATCATGTGGGCATCAACTCCGGTAAAGTCTGCCTGAAGATCCGCTGCCGGGATATCATATGGAGCCATATAGTTAATCAGATTTTCATGGTAACTGTTATGTACATTAAAAATTGCAGGGCCATTCTCACCGTCAAGAGCCAGGGGAAGTTTTGTCCAATAATCATTCCACGGATTGTTCACCAGTTTGATGGTTACATTGGGATGAATGGCTGTATAGCCGTCAATCACCTTCTGGAAAAGTTCATCACTTCCCCACTCCCATAGCTCCACGGTAATATCTTTCCCTCCGTTCACCTCTGGGGATGGATCATACTTAACCGCACCTCCAAACGGTTCTTTCGGTGCTTCCGCCTGTGGTTCTTTCCCATTCTTTGCCTCACCGGTGCAGCCGGTAATTCCTGCCATACTCACTGCAACCACACCCGCCAAACAAGCTGCAATTACTTTTTTCTTCATTCAACAATCCTCCTTGACCTTTCTTTTCGGTTTATAAGTTTAGCGATAAACTTAGTTATAAAGTACTATGCTTTTCTTATCCTGTCAACATATTCAATGCAACTTTGGCGTTATTTCTATATTTAATATCTTATTTCTGTATACTTTCTATAATTTATCAATAAACTTACTATAGATTTATATACCTTATTCCTATATAATAATTATAACGCTATATTTAAAATAAAAACCAGAAATGGAGCTGTTCCCTATGACTTTAAAAGATATTGCAGAAAAGGCCGGCGTCAGCATGATGACGGTTTCAAATGTGATTAACGGCAAACATAAACGTGTTTCACCCAAAACCATAGAAAAGGTAAATGCCCTGATCCAGGAATATAACTACATCCCCAACTTAAGTGCCCGGAGTCTGACCGCAAGGTCTTCCCATATCATTGGAATTATCATCTCCGTTGATGATAACGACAAAGTTGAAAACTATCTGGAAAATCCTCTGATCAGTACAATGATTGGAACAATAGAGAGCCGGCTGAGAGAAAACGGATATTTTGCCATGATCCGCTCAATAAAGAATGCGGACGATATTATGGTGCTGTTTCGCAATTGGAATGTTGACGGCATTATCTTCCTCTTTCCGGAATACGAGAATTTTTTAAGCCACTTTTTAGATGAATTGCATTGTCCGGTGGCAATATTTGACAGCCCTCTGAAAAATTCCAACTTGATCAATGTCACCTCCAACGATCAAAAGGGCTTATACCTGTCCACCAAATATATGGTAAATCACGGCCATGCCCATATTGCCTTTGTGGCGGACTACAAAGGCAATCCCCTTCTTACCGCACGCTTTAACGGATATTTGCAGGCGCTGGAAGAAAGCGGCATTCCTTTTCGCCCTGAATATGTATTCCCATATTCTCCCTCCTACGAAGGCGGCATCCTGGCCGGAAAGGAAATCGCTTCCCTGAAAACAAAAATATCGGCAGCGGTAACCACTGCCGACATCTGTGCCATCGGTATCATGGAAGGGGCCCGCCTGGGCGGATACCGCATTCCCATGGATTTATCAATTGCAGGTTTTGACAATTTAAAGCTCTGTACTTATACAACACCAAAATTAACTTCCATATCCCAACATGTGGAAGAAAAGGCCGTCATTGCCACGGATCTTCTGCTGGAAAAAATCCGTACAGGTACCATTTCCGCTTCTTCCCATGTGGTAATGGATGTTGAAATAGTGGAACGGCAGTCTGTAATCATGCTTTCATAAATCCATACACTTTTCAAGAAAAATCAAACAATGCTTTCCTGTTCCGCCACTAAAAATCAACTTTTCAGACTCCCTGGCAAGCCAGCCATTCTCTGTTTTCCCGGGCCGGCTGCCAGTTCATGAGATTTCATCCTGCCAACTGTCTTGCAAAAAAGATTCAAAACATATTTTTTCCATATTCTTTATCTCATTCGATTTATAATTTCATTTGCTTTCTTATAGATATTTTCCGCATCTTCTCCAACATGGAATTGATTATCTTCATATAGTACCTTACCATTTACCACAGTCAGTTTCACATTCTGCTTGTTTCCGCTATAAACGATATTTTTGGTAATATTATTTATAGGCTGCATATTGGGCTGGTGAAGATCAAAGATAATTAAATCGGCTATTTTTCCAACCTCTAAGGTATCCATTTCTTTCAATCCCATGGCTTTTGCGCCTCCTGTGGTAGCCATATACAATACCTGGTTAGCCGGTACTGAAGCCGCATCATTTTCCCTTAATTTTTGCAGCACAGTAACCAGATACATCTCACGGAACATATCCAAAGCATTATTACTGGCAGGTCCATCGGTGCCGATTGCAATATTAATGCCCATATTCAGCATTTTTGTTATTGGAGCAATACCACTGGCAAGCTTGGAATTAGAGCCGGGATTAGTTACAACAGTTAATCCGCGTTTCTGAAATACAGCCAAATCCTCCTCTGTCATATGCACGCAATGATATCCTCCTCCGCCATGTTCAAACATGCCCAACTGATCCAGATAAACAGCAGGCGTTGTCCCATTCTTCTTCAGACACTGCTCCACTTCCGCTTTTGTTTCAGAATTATGAGAGAATACCGGTGCCTTATATTTTCTGGAAAGAGCCGCAATTCCTTCTAGCAAAGGTCTTTCTGCCGTATACTCTCCATGAAAACCAATACAGTAGCTAATCAGGTCATGGTGATGATTGTATTTATAATACCAGTTCTCCAGATTTTCTAGATTTTCTTCCGTACTTCCTGTGAATTCACTGATTCCTGCACATAATACGGACCGGAACCCCATGTCCACAGAAGCTTGTGTAATATTTTCCGGACTAAAGTACATATCAAAATTAGCCGTAATACCGCTTGTTAAATATTCCAGTATCGCCAGCTTGGAAAGGTGATAAATATCTTCTCCGTTAAGTTTTGCTTCCATAGGAAATATCTGTTTATGGAGCCAGTCAAGGAGAGGCAGATCATCCGCATATGACCTTAGAAATGTCATAGCCGAATGGGTATGTGCATTTTTAAACCCCGGCATAATTAAATTGCCTTTTACATCTATTTCTCTGTCAAAGGAAGGCAATGTTGCCTTATTAATTTCATTCCCTTTCTTTGGATCACCTGCATATGTGATACGATTTCCTTCAACCCAGAGTTCTCCCTCTATAATAGAGAAATCACCTGACATTGTTAAAATTTTAGCATTAAAAAACCTCGTATTCATATTTTTCCCCCTTTCAATATCAGTGTATTAGAATTATCTCTTACCTTTATCATATATCTCACCAAGCGCTCTGGGCGAACGGTTGGATTTAGAGAAGAAAATAAGCAGTAATAAAGTTAAAACATATGGCAGTATCATAATCAAATCAGAAAATGTACTTGGCAATTCTAATACCTGTCCTAATTTATATCCGCCGGATTTTGCAAATCCAAAGAGCAGACAGGCGCCTAACGTAGAAAGTATCTTCCAGTTCCCGAATATCAATGCTGCTATGGCAAGATAACCATATCCCATATAAATACTTGGTGAGAAGTTAGCGGAGATGGAGTAGGCAAAACACATCCCCCCAAGCCCTGATAAAGCACCGGATACCATTACCGCCTTAAATCTTATCTTAGACACCTCTACACCGGCAGCGTCTACAGAATGAGGATTGTCTCCGCAAGCTCTTAGCCGCAGACCATATCTGGTTTTATACAGTACATACCATGCAATAAATGCAATCACTACAATCACGATCTCAAAGGGATAGATTGATTTAAACACAGCTCCTATAACAGGTATCCTTGATAAAACAGGAATGGTAAATCGGTTGGATACTCCTAATTGGAATTTATCCGATACAGCTCCTAACATCAAACTATTTACCTGAGTGGTCAGAAACACGGTCAACGCAGCAGCAAGTATATTTATAACAACACCGCTGATTACCTGGTTCGCCTTAAAGTTAATGCACAAAAGTGCATGAAGCATGGAATAAGCCATTCCGCCTAACACAGAAAAGATTAAGGCCACATAGAATAAAGATTGCACTTCCACGTTAGCAAACTTAGAAAACAAAACAACTGCCAACGCTCCGGAAAAAGCGCCAAAGCCTTGCAAGCCTTCAATTGCCAGATTGGTAATTCCGCTCTTTTCACAGTAAATGCCTCCAATTGCCATAATAAAGAGAGGCAAGGCAAAGGATAAGCCGTCAATAATTATAGTATCCACTATTTTTCACCTTCCTTTCTCTCATTTTCCTTCTGTAGAATACTTGCTTCTGGATCATTTCTTCTACTCTCATCTGGTTTCTCCAATAGGCTGTCCTTTCCTCTTTGAATCTTATACTTAATAAAGGTACCGCAAGCGCTAAACAAAAGAATTAATCCGGTAATAACAGAAGCAATTTCTTGTCTTACTCCGGCCGAAGAACTCATGTAAGTACTGCCCTTATCAATAACCGAAATCAGGAAGGAGGAAAAAATAATTCCTATTGGGTTTCCGCTGCCTAATAAAGATACCGCAATGGCATCGTAACCCGTACTTGCTAATACTTTTGGCTGTATGGATGAAAAATAACCAAGATAATAGGTTACTCCGGCAAGTCCTGCCAATGCACCTGAAATAACCATGGCTAAAACAATGTTTCCGCCAACATTAATACCGGCATATTTTGCGGCTTTTGGGTTTGCACCTACCGCCTTTATTTCATATCCGATTCTTGTTTTGTCAACAAGGAATTTTATAATAAATGCAGTAATGAGAGCTAAAATAATACCTATAGACAGGTCCATCTTAAGACCTGCAATTTCTACATTCACAAAAGTTAACCGTGCTGAACTTCTTATATATTTTGATTGTCTTGAAACGGGATCAATATAATAGGAATTAATGAAGAAACTTAAAACATATTGCACGATATAATTGCACATAATCGTGGATACTACTTCATTAATATTAAATTTATATTTTAACCATCCTATAATACCGCCGTAAACAGCACCAACTGCTATACCGATAATCAGTACAAGAGGCTTTGCAAGTATTCCGTTTAACTCACTATATCCTACCAGCACAGTTGCCGCATATCCGGCCAGTAACATCTGTCCGGATACACCAATGTTAAAAAGGCCTGCCTTAAGAGCCACCGCTACCGCTAAAGCAGCAAAAAGCATAGGTGCCATGGAATTCAGCATAGTCAGTAAATCCGTAAGCATGCTTTTATATCCTGCGTAAACTGGTTTTGGCAGTACACCTGCCCCCTGTAACAGATTATAAAATGCATGGAGAGGATTCTTTCCAATAAGTAAGATTACAATGGAGGCGGCAATTAAACTTAATAAAATGGAGAATAAAGGTATGGAAACAGGCTGCCATTTTTCATTTCCCATACACTTTAGAAAAGCTCTGTATATGATATTTGCATTCTTCGGACTTTTTGGATTTGTTTTACTCATGCTTTACCCCCATCATAAATTCTCCGACTCCTTTGGCGGTCAGTGTCTTTGCATCTGCTATTTTTTGAAGCTGTCCATTGTAAATAACGCCTATGGTATCGGCAATATTCATAATTTCATCCAATTCCAAAGAGATCAGAAGGATTGCCTTACCATTATCACGTTCCCGCAAAATCATATTATGAATATTTTCAATGGCTCCAATATCAAGTCCTCTGGTAGGTTGTACGAAGATCATCAAAGGAGACTGCAGCTCAATTTCTCTGGCAATAATAACTTTTTGCTGATTACCGCCGCTCATGGAGCGAACTATGGTTTTAGAGCCTTGCCCACTTCTAATATCGTATTTATCTATAAGTGAATTTCCGTATTTTATAATTTCATCTTTATTCAATACCTCATTCTTACAAAAGGGTTCTTTATAATAATCTTTTAAAGCAATATTCTCAGCCAAGGTAAAATCCAATACCAGTCCATAAGCCTGTCTATCCTCCGGGATATAAGAAATGCCTTCTAATGTACGTTTTCTAATACTATAATCGGTGATATCCGTATGATTAAGCTTGATCGAACCGCTGCTAACCTTTGCAAGTCCTGCGATTGCGTCAGCGACTTCCACCTGACCATTGCCGGAAACTCCTGCAATTGCAAATACTTCGCCGCCTTTGATCGTAAAGGACACATCTTTTACCACATCAAAATTATCCTGGTTCTTTACGGTTAAGTTCTTTACATCTAAAACCACGTCTTTAAAATGTGCCGGTTCCTTTTCTGTTTCAAAAGATACCTCTCTGCCCACCATTAAATTGGCCATTTTTTGTGTGGAGGTTTCCTTTACATCCAACACATCCACCAGCTTTCCGCGGCACAATATTGCACAACGGTCAGCAACTCTTTTTATCTCTTCCAATTTATGGGTAATTAATATAATGGTCTTTCCGCCGGCACGTAAGCCCTCAATAATATTCAGTAAAAAATCAATTTCCTGGGGTGTCAAAACCGCGGTAGGTTCATCAAATATCAGAATCTCTGCTTCACGGTATAACATTTTTAAGATTTCAACCCGCTGTTGCAATGAAACATTTATATCTTCAATCTTCTTCGTTGGATCCACTTCTAATCCATACTCTTTTGACAACTGGCTTATTTTTTTATTGGCATCTTTAATGTCTACGTATGGTATTACACCTCCTAATTTTTTGACAGGCTCAATACCAAGAATGATATTTTCTGTAATCGTATAATTTTGAACCAGTTTAAAATGTTGATGCACCATACCTATATTCAATTTTGTCGCATGGTTCGGGGAATGAATATGAACTTTTTCACCCCGAATGAATATTTCGCCTTCATCCGGTTCATACATACCAAAGAGCATACTCATTAATGTAGATTTTCCGGCACCATTTTCACCTAATAATGCAAAGATTTCTCCCTTTTTAATCTGCAATGTTACATCATCATTGGCAACAATACCGGGGAATTTCTTTGTAATATGTTTCATTTCCACAATATATTCAGACATTTTCATTCTCCTTGTCTTCATTTTAATAAAAAAAGTTTATCACTTATTACTGATTACTGATTCTCTCAATATAAAGTGATAAACTTTCTCTGTTTTCCCAACGTTAGCTAAAGGCAATGTGGAATGTTCTTAATATTATTCCGAAAGACCAGGGAATGAGTCAGGTGATATTCCATTAAAGTTAGCCGCAGGTACGATTTTTCCAGCCTGTAATAATTTATAGGCTTCATCCATTTTAGCAATACTGTCTTCAGACAATTGCTGACGTCCTTCTGCACTCACGAATCCTGTAGAATCTGTATCCGCTTTCAGAAGAACATTCTGTCCTTTAAATGTCTCATCTTTTACATCATTTAAAGCTCTCTCTACATTTAGACTCATAACTTTTAATACTGAAGTTAATATTACATTTTCTGATCCGTTTTTACCATCATCATATTGGTCAACGTCACAGCCGATTACCATAACTCCCTTTGCCTCTTTTGCAGCCGTGAATACACCGTTACCAGAACCGCCTGCTGCAACAAACATAATATCAACGCCTTCATTAATTAAAGCATTACCTACAACTTTACCAGTCGGTTCATCTGCAAAGCTTCCAACATAGTTACCGCCCACATTTGCACCGGTTACGTCTGTTCCTGCATAGGCCGGAAGTTCTACAAATTCTACTTTCTTGTCATACTTAGCATTAACATAGTTAACACCAGATTCAAAACCATATTGGTAGTTAACGTTGGAAGGATAAGCTACGCCATTTACAACTGCAACTTTACCTGTTTTTGTTTCCAAAGCTGCTGCCATTCCTGCAAAGAATCCACTTTCTTCTTCTGCAAATGTCATAGCATAAATATTATCAAATTCAGCAACACCATCAATTTCCTGTGGGTTAGAGTCGATTAATATAAATTTACTTCCCGGGTTATCTCCGGCAATTGTTGAAATTCCTGCAAACTGAAAGCCTGGAGTTATAATTACATCATAGCCGGCAACAATATCCGCAACGGCTTGTACTGCAGCAGTGGGGTCGCCAGTTGGTTCCTTAACTGTTTTCACCGTGGCATCAGGATTACTTTTTATAAAATTTAATATGCCGTTATAATTATCCTGGTTGAAAGAACCGTCATCTACACCGGAGGGGCTGGTTACGATTGCAATTTTAAGCCCTTTGCCGGTTTCCGTACCTTTGCTTTCTGTTTCCGCTTGTTTTCCGTCTGTGCTTTCTGTCTGACTTCCTTTGCTGTCCTCCGTATTATTTTCTTTTTTACTGCAGCCGGTAAATAAGGCAGCCGTAAGGCTCATAATACAAACTACTGCTAATAATTTTCTTCTTTTCATAAATAACCTCCATTTGTTAGTTTAAAGTTTTAAATATCTGTTAGACCAATCATAACTTTATATTTGCAAAATTGAATTCTTTAAAACTTAAATCCCGCCTTAAAAGCCTTGGATTGCAATGCTCTTTCATAATCTTTCAAGTCATATAATTCAATGGAAGGCAAAGTAACAAGCCCTCTTTGCAGCAACTGCATAGCCGGCTCAAAGGGACCGCATCTGCTTCCCTTTATTGTAATTTCATTTACAACAAAAGAGCTCATGTCAATTTCAACCTTCCCGGCATAAGTACTCTTTATTATAATAAGTCCTTTATTACGCACCAGTTTTTGAGCTGATAAAATTCCGGCCGGAGAGCCGGTTGCATCAATAACAATTTCATAAGTCTCATCTGTCTTTGTGGCAGTTTTAGCAAAAGAAGAAAACTGTTTTAATTTATCTTCATGTCTTCCTATGACTGTTAAATCCACACCGGACAGAGAAACCACCTGTGCTATCATAAAAGCAAGTCTTCCGTCTCCGATTACTGCAACACTCTTAGATGGCTGTATATGAGCCTGTTCCATAATCTCTAAAGCTGCCGCTAAAGGTTCCGTAAAGATTGCTACCTCTGCAGGTATTTCCTCAGGCACAGCATGAAGCAAATCAGTATTTATGGTCATATATTCTGCAAAACAGCCATCTTTACCTGATATGCCAATAACTTTACGGTTTAAACAATGCTTTGCCCTGCCTGTCCTACAATAAATACATTGTCCGCAGCCTTCATTGAGTTCACCTACTACTCTTTTACCAATCAGTTCTTTTTTGCCGGATTCTAATACCTCCCCTACAAATTCATGCCCTAATACTCCTGCAAAATCAGGCTTATACCCTTTCAATACTTCCTTATCCGTATTACATATGGCACTTATTAATATTTTCACCAAACTTTCATTGGGTCCAGGAACAGGTATCGGGTAATCTTCCAGGTACTGCGCCTTATCTTTATAATATAACGCTTTCATAAGCCCTCCTTCTTTCGCTACTTTTCTGAGATTTTTTACCAATTCAGCTTTGTCCCCTTAGTTTAAAACAACAGAATAATAACTTTTCAGTCCGTCTGATGATCCCTTATTACATTTTAGCAATATTCTTAATAGAATCTGTAATTAATTGCTTAAATAAAGGAGCAACTCTGTCTGCTGTCTCTTGTACCTCTTCATGAGTTAAAGGCTCGTCCTTCATACCGGCGCAAAGGTTAGATATACAGGAAATACCGCAGACTTTCATTCCCATATGCTTTGCTGCCATAGCTTCACAGGCAGTGCTCATACCTACTGCATCCGCTCCAAGTATTCTGCACATCTTAACTTCATGAGGTGTCTCAAAGTTTGGACCGGTAAACTGAATGTATACGCCTTCCTGTATAGGAATATCAGATTCTTTCGCTGTTTTACGAATGATTTCCTGCAAATCCAAGTCATACACATAACTCATATCAGGAAAACGCGTTCCTAATTCCCCTATATTTTCACCAATTAAAGGAGACGGTACAAAATCAGAAATATGGTCAGTGATCATCATAAAATCACCGCTCTTAAAATCATAATTTACACCGCCGGCTGCATTGGTAAGCAATAAGACCTTTGCACCCAGCATCTTCATAAGTCTGGTTGGCAGAACAACATCTGTCATAGGATAACCTTCATAATAATGAACTCTGCCCTGCATAATAACCACCGGAACATCACCGATATAACCAAATACAAATCTTCCCTTATGACCTTTTACCGTTGAAACCGGAAAGCCTTCAATATCATTATAATCAAGAACCGAATGAATATTTATGCTATCCGCATAATCACCTAAACCGGAGCCGAGAATTAAAGCAACTTCCGGTTCAAAATTATTTTTTTCACGAACACTCTGATAACATTTCTGAAGTTTTTCATATACCGGATTCATAAGAATCTCCTTTTCGTTTTTATATTAAAAATATCGACATATCCAAGCTGTTCTTTCTGTGGAAATTGTAACATATTGCATCCGTTTTTTCAATATTTTTATTTATTTATTTTGTTTTATATTGTATTTCATTGTTGTTTTTGTTGTTTTCGTTGTTTTGCATTCTATTTACGGTGTATTTTTGACTATTCAATATATTAATCCACCTTCTTCTATATGAAATTGTATTAAGTCAATAAGAACTATTTGCAATCAAATTTACCCGTATGCTGCTTAATATTTAAAGGAATACATTAGTTATTTTTTGCTATACTCTATTCTTTCATTGCCCATCACATGGAAAAATGAGGAAACGGCAGAGTACCGTTTCCTCATTTCTCAATTCTATATAAAAAACCTTTATAAAAATATTTCCCCAAAATACATGTGCAGAAGATTCATAGGGTCCCGTCACAGTCACTTACAGTACATTTCCTCTCTTTCCCGTATCTCCTTTCCCCGGCAGAATACACTGACCAGGTTCAAATCAGAATCCACAACCGTAAGATCTCCATCTTTGCCGGGTACTATGCTGCCTTTCCGGTCATCCACATGAATATACCGGGCAGGATTTAAGCTGGTCATCCCCATGATGTCAAACCAGTCCACATGGGTATGCTTTGCCATATTCTGAATGGAACCTATGTAACTTAGCTCTATCTCCCTGACTGCCTGATAATCCTTTGGATCCAGCCACTCCTCCCTGCCGTCATAATGGGCGATCTTAACCCTGTCTCCATCCTTTATGAATTTCATTTTCCTTACGTAATGATCGAATTCCGTCTGGGTCTGGGCAAGGCCGCTGCAGTCAGTTGTCATGATGATCCTTCCGCTGCCCTTGATCCGGTAAGCGATGTCAAAGGCCTCATGGGACACGGTCATGCCTGTCTGCTTGGCAAATTCACACATCATGTCGTCAAAATACAGGGCAGCCCCCGCCACCCCCGGCTCCCGGTGATGAAATTCACGCATCCCGCTGAACGTATGGGTAAATCCACCCACTCCGGCATTCTTTATTTCCTTAATCTGAGAGAACGTGGCTCCGCTGTGGCCAATGGCTGTCTGTATCCCATGGCTTTTGCAAAACTCCAGCACCTCCCTTGCCCCCTCCTGTTCCACGGCAATGGTCATGTGACGGCAAAGTTCCTTGTTCCGGAAACTGTTATAAATTTCCTCCATCACTTCAAGCCTTGGCAAAATACAGCATTCCTCCCGTTGCATCCCCCGGTACCGGGGATTGATAAAAGGTCCTTCTAAATGGACCCCCAGCATCTCAGCCCCCGGAGCATCTGCTTCATAAGCTTCATCGGCAGCTTTGATGCAGCGCTTGATTTCTGATATGGTATCTGCTCCTGAAGTTGCCAGATAAGAAGTGACCCCGGCATAAGGAAGGGTACGGCACATCTCCCTTAATGCTCCGGCACTTTTTTCAAACCAGAAAGAGCCTGTGGCCCAGCCATGAATATGGATGTCAATAAATCCAGGCAAAATGATAAAATCGGAAAAATCCTCATAGGGTCCTGAAAATTCCTTATGCAACGCCTTTATTTTTCCTTGTTCCATTTCCAAAAATCCGTCAAATTCCTCGTTTTCCAGAATGATATGCTTTGAATAAAGTACCATACTCCACCTACCTTAAAGTCCAATAATCTTTGTTTGCAGCCATCAGGTCATCAAGCACCGCTTTTGCCTTGGAAGGATCCACCACGGTGCGGTTTAAAGTCAGCGCCATCAGCGCCTTTGTATAATCCTCTTCCATAAATGCTTCCACTGTCAGCAGTTCATAGGCGTACTGCCCTTCCATCAGTCCTTTGTAGTATGGCTTGACGGTTCCAAAGGGATAGCCCTTTGCTCCATCTTTTCCAATGGTTCCCGCCACCTCTACAATTGCCTCCGGTTCAAAGTTATCAATGATTCCCCGGTTTTTCACCATCACAATAAATTCGTTGTTCAAATCATAGACAATGGATTCTGCCACCTCCACCATCAGATTTCCAAACACACTGTTGGTAAGCATTTTAAGACCATCCATATTGTCCTTTCCTACCGCCCCGGCACAAAGTTCAAAGACTTCCATTTCCCTGGAATCCCGGGATTCATCGGCACGGGTGTAAGCCGGATCGCTTTCCGCCACGATCTCGTCAGGAAACATGTAATACTGCATGTAGGTGGTAGGAATGTATTCATCCATCAGCTTCATATATTTGTTCACCCTTACATAAGTATCCAGCCATGACTTTGAGCGCTGCTCCGCATTAAAGGGCTTGAAATCATGATTCTTTAAATAAGAACGCAGGGCATCGAAGTAATCCTTTCCCTCTGTATCCTTCAGCTCCGTAAACCATCCAAAATGATTCAGCCCAAAATAACGGGCCCGAAGACTTTCCTGGGGCACTTCAAGAATTTTGGAATAACTCTTCATCAGGGAAAACGGCTGATCGCAAAGGTTTAAAATGCGCTTATCACGGGGGAACAGCCTGTCAAGGCCTAAAGCCACAATGGCGGCTGGATTGGTATAGTTTAAAATCCAGGTGTCCTCAGAATAGGATCGGACCTTTTCCACCATTTGCTTCATGGCTCCCAGAGAGCGCATCCCATAGGCAAATCCGCCGGGACCGCAGGTTTCCTGTCCAACCAGACCATGGCGCAGAGGGATCTTTTCATCCAGGGAACGCATCTCTGTCTTTCCCACCCTCATCTGGCAGAAAATGAAATCAATATCCCTGTATGCTTCATCCTCATCCGTGGTAAACACCACCTGACATTCCGGATAACGGCATTTCAACACCAGGCGGTTATAATCCTCCATCAATCCCATGCGTTCCCTGTCTATGTCATAGAAGATGATTTTTGAAAGGGGAAAACGTTCTTTATAATTCACCAGTGTCCCCACAAGCGCAGGCACCCGGGCACTTCCCGCTCCGGAAATCGTAATCACATGTTGTTTTCTCATGTTATTCTCCTTGTATTCTTAATGATGAAAGGGAATGCCGCAAAATACTGCCACATCCCCCTATTTGAATAAATGCTGCTCCTTTATTTATCAGCCGCAGCTTCCCTGTCGCCGTCTATTTCTTCCGGCTCCAGTATTTTTCTTAATTTCACTGCCCGTTCCAATGCCTTTTGAGCCATCTCCTCTGCAAGCACACTGCAAAGCCCTGTGTAGTTTGCAGGATCGAGCATGGATTTTAATTCTTCCCCTGTAAACATGGAACTCAGGGTTTCATCCTCTGTCAGCACTTGATAATAATCCTTTCCTTCCAGCTCCACCTTCATGGCTTTCTCATACATAAGCTCATGAGCTCTGTCCTTGCCCATCTTTTCAGCCACATGCATCATCACAAACTCGCTGTTGTCAAGTCCCTGGTTTAAATTCACATTTTTAAGCATCTGTTCCTTGCTGACCTGCAGGGTACGGCTCAGTTCTTCGGCCCGGATCAGTACCTCGGCAGTCAGTTGAAGGCCTTCCTCCACGATGCCGTCAAACAGCATATAGGAGCTGCTGTCCCCCTCAAACATCCGCACAGCGGAATAAAGTCCCACAGCGGGAAGGGAGTAAAGCTTCTGGGAATTGGCGATGATCCCCTTGGACAGCTTTGGGTTAATTTTCTGAGGCATGGTGGAGCTGCCGATGGTTCCGGCCGTAAAGGATTCACTTACCTCTGAAAACTCTTCAATTCCGGTATAATAAACCTCTTCCGCCATTTTGTGAAAGGTATTGCACAGGAGAGCCAGATTCATTAAATATTCCACCTTCATCTGACTCATGTTCCGGCTGGGCACTTCCATGGAGCCCATGCCCAGCTTACAGGCAACCCGTTTCTGAATCCCGGGGCCTGCGGGGCCTGTAGCATGAAAGCCTCCTGCGGCCCCTCCCATCATGGCCACAAATACCCGCTTCTCGCTTTCCTCCAGGCGTTCTAAGGAGGTGATCAGCTCACTGATCCAGACAGAAACCTTATAACCATAGGTGATGGGAATGGCATGCCTTCCATGGGTCCGCCCTGACATGACCGTATCCTTATGGTCATTGGCCAGCCTCCCTAGGTTTTCCAGGATATCTGCAAGAAAGCTTTTAAAAACAGAATTCACCTGCATTGCAATATAAAGCTGGGAGGTTTGCTGGATATTCTGAGTGGTGACCCCGTAGTGGACATACTTTCCGCCTTCCCCCCTGCACGCCTTTACCAGAACCTTTACAAAGGGGACAAAACCATGGCCTACCCTGGCTTTGATCCGCTCCATTTCCTCAAGGTCCAGATCCTCAAACCGGACCGCTCCAATATCCCTGGCAGCCTCCAGGGGAATAAAGCCTTCCTCTGCCTGGGAAAGAGCCAGGGCAGCCTCCACCTTCAGCCATGTTTCATATTTGGCCGTTTCACTTAACAGATCTTTAATTCCCCTGTCATCCAGTTTACTTTTAGAATCATAGAAAGCTCTCATCCTGCACCTCTTATTTCTTCATAGCATCGTCTACCGCATGACGGACAAATTCCACATGAGGCCCAAATACAACGTGAATGTGATCCGCTGACGGGAAGAAAATGCCCGCACAGCCGGAATCCTTGATTTTTATCTGATCAACCTTGGAAGGATCTTTTAAATCCACCCGCAGGCGGGAAATACAGTTTTCCACGCTTAAAATATTGTCCTTTCCGCCCAGTCCCTTAATAACAACTTCAGCAATGGCCGGCCAGTTCTTTTCCTTCAGCAGAAGGCTTGCTGATTCTTCGATCTCAAAGCCTTCCCGTCCCGGTGTTTCCAGATTGAATTTTACAATAAACCATTTGAACACAAAGTAGAATACAATAAAGTTTCCAATACCCAAAAGGATCAGGTTAAACCAATGGGTATTTTCATACAGAAGGCCAAAGATTCCAAAGTCAAAAATCGTGCCGCGGATGTAGCCGATGGAAATATGAAGCATCTGGTATGGAATGGAACCAATACCGCTCATAACGCAGTACAGAATGAACAGAGGCGGAGAAATAAACAGGAATGAGAATTCCAGCGGCTCTGTGATGTTTCCTAAAAATGCGGTCAGACAGCAGGTGAGGATCACGCCCTTTGCAATCTTTCTGTTTTTCAGATAAGAAGTGCGGTACATGGCCAGGCCCACAGCCGGCACCCGGAATAAGGTTGTCAGCATCTGGGCACCTCCTAAATAGCTAGTAAGGGTTGGCATGAGCTGGCCCCAGTATTCGCTGCTGGGTCCTAAATTAAACAGGACTTCATTGGTTGCATTGAGGATCCCCACATATTCGGTTCCGTTGATCATATAAGTTCCGCCGGCCTCAGTAAAGCGGACCATTGAGGAAAGAACGTGATGTAAGCCAAATGGAATCAGTGCGCGGTTTAAGGCATAATAAATGGCATTTCCTATGTACGGCGTTGTAAATATAAAGGAAATGCTGATGAGGAAATTGGTCAGCAGGTTCCAGAACACCGGAATGATCAGACCGATGGGAATCATCAGCCCAAAGGTGATAATGGGAATGGATTTCTTTCCTCCAAAAAACGCAAATGCAAGAGGAAGCTCCAGGCGGTAAAACCGGTCCGCCGCCTTGGCAGCCACCAAACCTGAGATCAGGCCCCCCAGTGCCTCAATCTTCAGTGTCTGAATGCCAAGAACCGTACCCTGCCCCACCTGAGCCGCTATCTCCGGGTCAGCCAGGGTTCCCGTCTGCTTCAGATAAACGCTCATGACCACATTCAAGGTCAGATAGCCCACAACGGCTGAAAAGACGGCGATTCCCTTTTCGTTCTTTGCCATGCCCTGGGCAACGCCCATGGCAAACAGCAGCGGAATATTGTTAAAAATTATACTGGTAATGGTCTGCAGGCTGGATAAAATAAGCTTCAGACCCTGACTTCCCAAAAACGGGAATTTCTCTATCATGTAGGACTGCCCTAACGCACTGCAAATACCCATAACCATACCAATAGGTGCCAGAAGCGCGATTGGCAGAAGGAGAGAACGGCCAAAGGTTTGGATGCCGTCCTTCCAGCTAGACTTTTTATTGCTCATATTGTTTCCCTTCCTTTGTTATGACATTGTGGTTTTAAGGCGCCTTTGAAACTGTGTTCATTATGGCAGATAACATCAGTTGCTTCAAGGCAGAAAATTTACATTTTATTATTGCGTTTAGTTGCCCTCAACTTTATAATAGAACCATCACTGTCACAACAGCACAGGAGGATGGATTATGGGATTAAGCTACAGCGATTTAAGCCTGCTTCGGTTTCTGCAAAAAAGGCAGCACATTTCCTTATCAAAGGTTGCCCTGCAGTTTCAAAAGGATGAAATATCCATACGGAGGACCATTGAACGGATCAACCTTTTTTCCCCCAAGCCCTTGGTAGAAATACAAAAGGGGGTTTGCTTAAGCCGCTTAAACTACAAGGAATTTGTGGACTTTATCCAGCAGATCACCATGAGCGACTATACCAGTTCTTACATCGAGCGGATCCGCATCATGATCGTGACTATTTTTTTCAACGGCTATGTCAATGCTTCTTCCCTGTATGAACATTGGGGACTTTCCCTGACCACGAAAAAGCAGGATACCGCCCACCTCCGGCAGTTTTTAGCAGGACACGGCCTGTCCCTTCTGACCTTAAAGAAAAAAGGGCTTACCATCGAAGGAGATGAACTGCAACTGAGATTTCTGGTCATCGACATCCTTCATCCCCTGTTGGAGTTTACGGCAGAAAACCGGATCGAAGCCCGCTATGCCAACACTCCCCTGGAAAAACAAAGCTATGATCTGGCCGGTGCCTATTTACAGCCGGTGTCACGTCAGGCAGTGGAACAACTGAATTCCTTTTTAACAGAATACAGCCTGTCTCTGAATTATCCATCCAAAAAGTTTCTTCTGCTGTTTATCTGCATCATGGAGATCCGGCCTGTTGACGATTCCATGTTTTTTTGCTACCGGCTGCCTCTGGCGCCTCTTAATATCCACTTCGTTGACGGCATCCGGGAAAACAAGCTGTACAATGTGGCTTTCAGCATGATGAACTTTTCCCGAAGCCTTGATTTTCCCTTTGACAAGCGCTTGTGGCATACCACTGAGCAGTTTACAGAACAGGTGGTGAGCCATTTAAAAAGTCCCTTTACTGTCCAGGAGGAATTCATCAATGAGCTTTACAGCTATTTCTACCGGGAGATCACACTGAACCGCTTTCATTGTACCTTTGTGGACAAGACCGTAGAAAATACGAAAGAGCAATTTTTAGACCTGTATGAAACCATCAGGAAATATGAGGTGTATTTTAAGGCTTCCTATAATTTTTCCTTTATGGACGAACACCTTTCCACCTTAACCCTGCTGGTGCAAAAACACATCCTGCGAAACCGCACCGTAAACCGCCATTATAAGAAGATCGTGGTAATGACCAGCATCAATTTTGAACGGGTCAGCTTTTTTCTGGAGCAGACCAAGGAATATGTGGAGCTGCAGTGGATGGGCACCTTAAACATTAACGAGATCCATCGGCTGAAGGATCTGGATTATGACCACATTTTTTGCTTCTCATCCAGGATTTTCAATCTTCTCCACAACCAGAACCTTCCTGTCATCCGCATGAATTTCTTTGTGGACAGCAGTGATAT
This sequence comes from Lacrimispora brassicae, assembly GCF_054772055.1. Lineage (NCBI taxonomy): Bacteria > Bacillati > Bacillota > Clostridia > Lachnospirales > Lachnospiraceae > Lacrimispora > Lacrimispora brassicae. The sequence goes on from NZ_BRYH01000048.1 coordinate 140,869, forward strand.
GGAAACCCTTCTGGCACATGGCTTCTCCACACGGAAGCACCGTTTCCTGACCGCCAGCTTTGTATCTGAAATCGGAGGGAAAAGCGAACCTGAGATGGAGGCTTATTTGAAGGAGAATTACGGAGATTATTTTGTGTAGGATATTGCCGAAAAAACGGTTCCCTGATGAGAAATACAAAAAAGCGCCCGACTTTATTTATGATGGATTTTATAATCAATCATCACAAACAAAGCGGCGCTTTTTCATATCTTTTCTTTCATTTACATAAGCAGGTCACCTGATAATCCAGAAATCCCTAAAGCAATTCCTCTATGGGCTCTCCAATCATATCCTGGGCTTTTTGCAAACCGAAATTATCCAACACTGTTGCTCCGATTACCGCAAAAGTGTTTTGTTCCTTTAATTCTCCGCAACGTTCATAAGATGGAGAATAAGCCAGTAAAGGCACCTTTTCCTTTGTATGGTCGCTTCCCTTAAAGGTAGGATCATTGCCATGGTCTGCCGTAATCAGCAGCAGATCGTCTTCCTTTAAGAGAGGAAGAAGCTCTCCCAGCTTTTCATCAAACCGTTCTAACTCCGCCCCATAGCCTAATGGATCACGGCGGTGTCCCCAGAGAGCATCAAAATCCACCAGGTTCACAAAGCACAGTCCGTTAAAATCCTTCTCTGCGATTTCTATGGTCTGTTCCATACCATGAACACTGCTTTGGGATTTATTGCCTTCGGTAAGTCCTTCGCCGTCAAAAATATCAAAGATCTTTCCTACGCTGATCACATCCAGGCCTGCGTCCTTTAATATATTAAGGGCAGTGGCGCCAAAGGGTTTTAATGCATAATCATGGCGGTTTGGTGTTCTTTTAAACTCACCTTTTTTCATTCCAACATAAGGCCTTGCAATAACCCTGCCCACCTTCCATTCATCCTTTAAGGTAAGCTCTCTTGCAATTTCACAGCAGCGGTAAAGCTCCTGTAAGCCAAAGGTATCCTCATTGGCACAAATCTGCAGAACCGAGTCAGCAGAAGTATAAACGATCATGTCCCCGGTGGCGATTTGATGCTCTCCCAGTTCATCCATGATTTCCGTACCGCTGGCGGATTTGTTTCCTACGATCTTATGTCCTGTGCGTTTTTCCAGTTCATCTAACAGTTCCTTTGGGAAGCCTGTTTCCGTAAATGTCTGGAATGGCTTTGTAATGTAAAGCCCCATCATTTCCCAATGGCCTGTCATGGTATCTTTTCCCACACTGGCTTCATTAAGCTTTCCATAATATGCCATTGGCTCAGCAACAGGCTTTACATGGTTTAAGGAGCAAAGGTTCCCCAAACCAAGCTTTTCTAAATTAGGCAGATTCAGATGATCCACCGCGGCATCAATATGCCCCAGGGTATCGCTGCCCTCGTCGCCGTACTCCCCGGCATTATCCATAGCACCGATTCCTAAAGAATCAATTACAACTACAAAAATACGTTTAAATCCCTTCATATTCCCTCCCTGCAGATTAATCGCAGCATTAGTTTCAAAACACCTTGCCCATAGTTTCCTTCCCGGATCTCCTTATAAACATGTTCCCAGCGCAACCTTTATGATGCGGTGGAAGCTTGTCTGCCTGCCCTGGGCAGAGGTTTCTTCCCTAAAAAAGACCGTATGGGAGATGGTCAGAATCGCTGCAGCCTGTTTTCCGGTTATATTTGCATTGTGAAACAGATGATTTCTCTTTTATTATACAATCTTGGAAAAGTTTTGCAATCCTTTTCGCCTCCTATTCAAAGGAATTTTACTGATTTTTTACTAAAACCTGGGTCCAGCTCAATTCTTCAACGAATTTTACAAACAGGCTTTAACGTGTAAAACAGCCGCTGATTTGATTCAGCCGCTGTTTCCTCGTCACGTTTTTATTACAGAACTCCTTTTGTTGACCACACTCCGTCAATCCTGGGTTCATGCATGGTAGCCATATCCAAAGCCTTGGCAAAAGCTTTAAAACTGCTCTCCGCTATATGATGATTGTTGACTCCGCTTATCTTTTTAATATGAAGATTCATATTGGCCGAATAGGAAACCGCATAGAAAAAATCGTGGATCATTTCAGAGTCCATATCCCCTATTTTAGGCACAGTGAATTTAGCATCATATTCAAAATATGGCCTTCCTGACAAATCAACCGCGCATAGCACCAATGCTTCATCCATAGGCAGAAAAGCACTTCCATAACGCTTTATTGCTTTCTTCTCCCCTGCTGCCTCCTTAATGGCCATGCCAAAGACAATGCCAACATCCTCTACGGTGTGGTGTGAATCCACATACAAGTCTCCTTTGCATACCAGGTCAATATCAAACAGGCCATGGCGTGCAAAACCATCTATCATATGATCAAAGAACCCTATTCCTGTATTAGAGTTACAGACACCTGTCCCATCCAAATTAAGAGTTAAATCAATGTCCGTCTCCTTTGTTACCCTTTTAATATGCGCAATTCTTGGCTCCATCCCGTTCCTCCTCATACTCTGGATATTTTAGTTGAGAAAAAGTACTTTTCCCCTATATAGGAACACTCCACATAATAAAGAGGACGGTTATCCTCCAAAAACGCAGAGCATTTCATAAACAGCATCGGTGAATCTTTTGAAATATTCAGCTTTTCCTGCAGCTTTGCGCTTGGCATTTCCGACTCTAAGTGTATAATCCCATATCCGATCTTCAGACGGTATACATTCTCATAGATCTCATATAAAGAAGACTGGTCATCTAAATATTTATGGATATCCGGACAGCACTTATATGGTATATAGGTTGTCTCATACGCCATGGGTTTGCCGTCGCCCTTCCTGATCCGGCAGATAATATAGCACCGTTCGTCTTCATCCAACTGGAGATGGGCTCTTATGTCATTCCTGATGCCTGTCTTTAGTTCAATCCGCTCAAGTTCAGAAGAGGGTTCAATCCCTCTGCTTTTCATCTGCTCCGTAAAACTTTTTAAGTATGACAGTTCGTAATCAGATTTATCCTGCTTTACAAATGTCCCTATTGCAGATTTTCTGTCAATAAAACCTTCCTGTTCAAGCTTAGCAAGAGCCTTTCTTACCGTATCCCTGCTGACCTGGAATTCTTCCTGCAGTTCTTTTTCTGTGGGCAGCTTTTCTCCCGGTTTTATTTTTCCCTGTTCTATTTTATCTTTCATTTCCTGATAGACTTTAAAATACTGAAAACGTGATTTTCCTTCTGGCATATAATCACTCCTTGTTACAAAGCATACCATATTATTTAAATCCAGGCAATGATAAACTTCAGATACAGGAATCGGGCTATTGCCTTATAAAAGCAATAGCCCGGTTTCTTTTAATATGTGTTTAAGAAATCCTGAACCGCCTCCTGCGCTGCCTTTTCCACCATCTTATCAATGGATGTACCGATCACAAGAATATTAACTCCTGTTTCTTTAAAGGCCTGATAGTTTGTAAGGTTGATTCCTCCTTCTGCCAATGTGGGAACCTTAACCGATTCCACCATGGCACACAGCCGCTCTTTCAGAAGCGGATGGATTTTTCCGGCTTCAACCCCTTCATAACTCATGCCTGTCATCATTCCAATCATATCTGTACCTATGGATTCCATCTGTCTGGCAACCTTTGCAACCTCCTCCGGCTTTTCCCCTGATATTCCAAAGGTATGCAAGTCTGTGGGCAGTCCAATATAAGCATCCACACATAAACCATACTTATGGGCTTTGCTCACCAGTTCTTCCAAATCTTTTAAGCTGGATTTGTGGGTATGGAGTCCATTGGCGCCGTTTAAGGACATCTGAAGAAAATCCTCATCTTCCAGGATAATAGGCTTTACCTCCGTAAATCCTCCCGGTATGCCAACGGTTATATAGATGGATTCACCCACAACCCCTCTTACACCCTTTGTCACTTCAGCCATCTGGGAAATGGTTATTTCATGGCGGTATTTTTCTGCTTCATGCATGGAAGAGATTCCTTTATGGCCTCTTGCCAATACCAGCGCCGGATGATTAGGCTCCAGCATGGAAACCCCCGCATCAACCACTGCCTTTGCAAGACGGGCATCATCGCCTGTAATACCGGTACTGAGAATGGTATGTCCATTTCCTCTTTCAATGGCCTTATGTACAATGGCCATACTCTTTTCCATTTTTAATTTCATATCGTTATAAATCATGTCTTACCTCCAGCCTGTTTTTTATTCTTCTGTCTTTGCAGATTTCTTACCTTCTGAAATGTTAGCTGCTAATGTCAGCACAAATGCGCTGCCCATAGCAACCACCATACAGATAATGGTCTGCAGAACCTTGCTGTTTGACATAAAAGGAGCCAAAAAGCATGGGATATATGCTGTACATTTCACACCAAAAAATCCTATGACGATTCCTGAGATTGTGGCCGCTGCTATGGCACTTGCAAATACTTTCTTACAGGAAAACATAAAGGGGTACGCAGACTCCACAAATGTACCAAATGCAAGGTTAATGAGTATATTGGGTATGGCAGATGCCCTGTCTCCCTGATTGCGGGGTTTCACAATGTATGCCAGTTGGATCCCTGCACAGACCATAACCAGTCCGCATAAATCAATGGCACCCAGGAAGCTGAAACCGGAAGATTCCATCTCCAGAAGCACAATTGGAAGTATGGCCGCATGATAAACACCGCCAATGATGGCAAACCATATGGTAAATCCAGCTACGGCTCCCGCCAGGATTGCATTGTAATTCAATGTCCAGTCAATTGCCATCTTGATTCCATTGCCGGCTGCCAGCGCTACAGGAGCAATTGCATACATGCCGATCAAGCCTGCGATCAGTCCGGACAGACCTCCTGCCGCTATATTGGCTGTTGTTCCCGGAACCTTATGCTTAAAACAGAAGCTGCTTATATAGTAAACAAGGACGCCTGCCACAACCCCTGCCATGATTCCGCCGATGATGCCGCCGCCCACCGACAGAGAGCCTGCCACAATTCCTGCCACAATGCCGACTTCATCCATGCCGGATATCTGCTTTGCAGCAATTGCAGCCACTATAACCGGAAGAATTCCTATAAGGGAATTGAATACGGCCTCAAGCCCTGATAACCCTGGAATTTTACTTAAGGCAAGGCAAAGAGCCATGGCAATGAATCCCGGCATAGACGCCATCATAATTCCCCGGAAGTTAATTCTTTTCCAGACATTTCCTTCCTTGCTCTGGCCGCCGCCTGATGAACCAATGACCGGGCTGTATTTGATCTTCCATTCCTTTGAAAAAGCTGAAACCGCAGAAATTGCCCGGGTCCTGTTTGTCGTTCCCGTTGTTCCGGAGGCTGCGATGACCCGGCAGCCGGCTGCCTGAGGATCGGCCATAGAGGTCCCTCCCGTACCGGCAACCGGAATCTTCTTTTCAGAAGCTGCTTTGATAGCCTCTTTATTTACTCCTTTCGGGTCACAGCTCATTAGCATGATCCCGTCAATTTCCCCTTCCCGGATAAGGGAAGCCAGTGTTTCATCTGATTCCCGGGACATTTCATTAATCTCTGCCAGTGTCTTTCCTTCACTGGCAACAAGATTTTCAGGCCCATTCAATGTGTAAAGACGCGCTTTTGCATCCATTGAAATCCCATCCATACTGCCGGATGTGCCTATGAACTGAATATAACCAACTTCAATTCCTGCTGAATCTGCCTGTGCAAATATTTCTCTCATCATACCGTCAGGATCGTTTCCTCCCTGATTGTAAAGGTTCCCCCCGCTGCTACCTATTATGGCAAGCCTCTTCATTACACCATCCTCCTCATTTTTTCTTTATAGTTAGCTACGGCCTTAGTATAGCACATTGTACGTACTTTACAATCGGTATTTTAAACTGATTTTTATGTGTATTTTTATTAGTATTTCACAAAATATTATTGTTTTTTTGTAGATTATATACATTTACTCTCAATTATTTGCATACATTTAACCCTAAATGTATTTTTCATTTTTACAATTGTACGTATTTTATATCCCTACTTTTTCTTAAACCATACAAAACCCAAGGAAGAATCTGGAGAATGGTGAAAATACCGATATGGAGCTTCATCCCTCTGCCATCACTTTTTTACATGTTACTGTCCAGCCGGATCATATCCAACTACAGTCCAGATACCCGTATCATCCTGGCGGACAAGGCGCTTTAAATAAACTGATTTTGCAACAGATTTTTCATCCTTGATTTCTGCAACGGCATCAACTCCGTTATTAAAAGTGATTTTAATATTTTCATAAGCAATGGGATAATCACCCACAATGCCTTCCGGTGACAGCAGCAGACTTGCAAATACCTGGGATACAAAAACCGGATCCAGTTTCCATGGGGAATGACCTGCATCAACACTCTTCTGTTCATTTTCTCCCACCGACTGATCCACTTCAACTTTGATACGGGGTTCTCCGGCATTTTCAGCGGTTACCGGTATTACGACCTTTCCATGGGACAGGTCCTCCGCGAAAACGGTCAGTGTCTCTAAGGGAGCAGATCCCAGTATACAGTATTCCATGCCGTCTTCCTGCCAGCGGACAGACCTGGCAGGCTCCGTGGTTATGATCTCGGCCTTGTTGTGATCCACAGTTCCAAGGATTGCCGCGGAAGACGGTACAAGCTCTTCTGTTGTTTCTGACTGGATCAGGAGAATGGTATTTGCCGTATCCCCGGCCGAATAATATAGCTTTACGGCTGCATGGTCTTTCTCAACAGCGATCCGGTCCAGTGTATACCCTTTCGCTGCCTGATCCATAAGCTTGGGCATAAACCCGGCCATCCGTTCTGCTTCCTCAAGGGAGGCCACCTCCTGTTCCGTATTTGTATCAATTTCTTTGTAACCATCAGGCGTATCAAAGACAAGAAGGTCCCGAGGAATTTCATCCATAAATTCCATTGAGGTATATTCTGCTTTGATCTGAATCCCATTTTGCATTGCCGAAATTCTTTGCAGAGGCAGGTCTGTTTCATCATCAACCCACAGGAAATATGATTCCCCTCCCTTTGGGGTGATTTGGAGCTTTGTTGCCTGTCTTCCATTGACGGTCTCCAAACCGGCTATTTTAACCGTCTGTGCCTTTGAAGCATTATTGATTTCATTGCCAAGCTCAAAGGTAAAGCGAAAAGCATCGGGAAATATGGGCAAAAGGTAAAAGGCTTTTTCCTCCGGCCGGAGCTGCCACTTCTGCTGGCCGTTGTTGGCGGTTATGGTTCCTTTGGAAGTTCCCTCAAGATCAACGATATAATAATTCCCTTTCTTATCTGCCCACACCTCTCTTTTGGACTGGGTTATTGTTTCCCCTAATCCATTGGTCTCACTCACTTCTATGATTCCATGATAAGCACGGATCTCCTTCATTGCATTTTCCATGGCATATACGATACCTGCGTCCCTATTGGGAAGAAAATAATATGCTGTCACGAAAAGCAGTATGGCTGCCGCAGCCGAAGTACAGATCAATCCATATTTTCTGATCCGGTTCCTTTTTGACTTTTCTCTTCCTGCAAGGGAATTCATAAGACGCCCCTGAAACGAATCATCGGGAAATTCTATTTCCTTAAGCTGCCTTACCTTTCTTACGGTGGCAAGCAAAATCTCATCCTCTTTTTCTTCCTCCTGTAATCCGTTTTTGTGTTCCCTTGGCCGCTTGCCGGCGTTTAAATCATCAATATATTGAGATAGTTTCCTTTCATCCATTCTTATCTTTCCTCCTTACCCTGTACTGTTTCCAATATCTTTGCCAGGGCTTTCACCCCGCGCAACTGCAGGACGCGAACAGCTCCTTCTTTCTTCTGCATCAGCTTTGCAGTTTCAGCCACGGAATATCCTTTGACGATCCTCAATTCAATCACAATCTGCTGTTCTTTGGTCAGACGGCTCATGGCCTCTTCCAACCGGTTCTTTTCAGTGAGCGAATCTGCAAAATCCTCCAAGGCGATGTCCTCCGGCTTCACTTCCTCTATATTAACGCTGCTGCTCCGCCGTTTTTTCGCCCTCCACTGATCACGAATGACATTCATTGCTATGGTCTTTAAATATCGTTTGCATTCAAGGATATTCACATCATTCCTATTCAGAAAAGAAATTGCTTTCGCATAGGTTTCCTGTGTTATATCCTCCGCTTCTTCACGGTTTTGGACTTTATAATAAATGAAGCTGTACAGTTCCCGCCATGTATCCGCGCAAAGTTTTTCAATCATTTCCCTGTTGTCCTGTCTGTTTCTCATTCCTGCCTCCATACTGCTGCAACATGGCATCCTATATTTTTAAAATCGACTGCATTCCGGATTATCGTACGTACATTCATAAAGACGCCGGCGGCATATGAAATGTTACGCGCTGATTTTATTTTTATAAACTACTATGTACCGAAACGGCTTATTTATAAACGCCTGTAAATACATTCTCTTTTCAAAGTTGCGAAATAGGCCAAGAGATCGTATGGAAGATTTCTCTCTATGGATACTTGACAGGAGTATATAACAGGCGGTATTTTATGGAAAAGGGAGAAACCGGCGCAGAAGAAGGGAGTTTTGCAGTCATTGACCTGGATCATTTTAAATCCATCCACATAAGGAATGAACGGCAGACAAAAGCGCTCCTCATGATATTTCTGCATGAGGAGCGCACTATTCAGCAATAAATTCAATTCGATTCTTTTTTCTTATCCTTAACAAAAGGCACAGTCAGAAATGTTTTATACTTGCTGACTAATTTAACTGGATTGCTTTTCTAACAAAACCATCACTTTGTTCCAATGCCTGTCTTGCTTCATCAGACGGGCAGCTTTTTAAAATAGAAACAATAGCAACCTTTACCTGATTATCAGCCTGTATGATCGCCTCATCTGCAGTGTCATAATCTACACCAGTGGCTTCCATTACGATTTTACGTCCACGCTCCCTTAACTTTTCATTGGTCATCAGCACATCTACCATAAGATTTTTATATGCTTTACCGTTTAATATCATAGCAGCAGTGGATATCATATTTAAAATTAATTTTTGTATTGTGCCTGCTTTCAGCCTTGTGGATCCGGTCAGCACTTCACTGCCCGCATCTACCTCAATGGCAATTTTCGCAAGCTTTCCAATAACAGAGTCTTTATTACAAGCAACCGAAATAGTGTTACATTCAACAGAAATAGCATACTCCAAAGCACTAATTACATAAGGCGTTCTTCCACTGGCTGCAATACCGATTACCACATCATTTTTATTTAAGTTGATATTTTTTAAATCTTCAACTGCCAGTTCCTTAGAATCCTCTGCACCTTCTACCGCTTTGAAGAACGCAGTGTCCCCTCCCGCAATAATTCCAATGACTGAATCAGGAGAAACACCAAAGGTTGGTACACATTCCACAGCATCTAATATGCCTAATCTGCCACTGGTGCCTGCACCAATATAAATAATTCTGCCGCCTTTTTTATATTGGGTTGTAATACAGTCAACAGCCATCGATATTTCGTCCAGTGCCTCTGTAAGTGCCAGAGGCACGTTTCTATCCTCTTCATTCATTAATTTACAAATCTCATAGGCTGACATCACATCAATGTTGGTTGTTCTACTGTTCCTAAGCTCTGTCTTTAATTTTTCTAACATATATTTCTCCTCATTATGTCATCAATCTCCTTGGTTCTACGCATTTTGAGAAGATTTCATCTTTTCATACATTTCTATTATTTCAGAAGCCATCAGTTCAACGACTTCCGTGCTTAACATCTGATCTTCTGCATGCATTAAAATCAGTGAAAAGGGAACATCTTCACCATTTGCCTCTTTTTGAATCAGGCTGAAATGATGAGTATGGCTTTCCATATAGAGCTCCCGGCCTTCCTTCATTTTTTCCCTGGCTTCTTCTGTTTTTCCTTCTTTTACAAGGTTTATCGCCTCGACGTACATACTCTTCGCTCCGCCCACCGCTGAAACAATCTGGCAGGCAATAAGCTGAATTTCCTCTTTTATATTATCCATTTTCTTTTCCTCTCAGCTAATACATTATTTCGAAAATTCCTCATATCCTTTTAAGGCATCATTTAAAACATTCTCTCCATTAATCAGCCCGTAGTCACGCATATTGATGCACTGAATAAATTTTCCGGCCAATTCTTTCCTGATTGCCGCTTCACGAAACTTTATCTGAGGAGCCAGTAAAACAATATCCGCTTCAGGGCCTAATTTGCCTGTGGTGGATTCTGCAAATGCTTCAATTTCATGTTCCATTCCCTTTGCCTCTGCTGCCTTGCGCATTTTGGTTACCAGTAAAGAGGTTGACATTCCTCCGGAACAAAATAAATAAATTTTCATAATAAGTTCTCCATTCTTTTTATTTTTTAATTAGATTCAGCATCTGCTTTTAAAGTACTGCCAGCCGCTGTGTGAGTATAACTTTTTGTTATTCACAGTAAACTTTTTTCCCCAGCAATACCGCTCCTGTACATGAATCGTATACAGGATGCTGCATAAAAATACCGTGGTTTTCCAATGGCTTAAGGATTTTATCTCCTGCCCGGTATACGCCGCCAATGTATGAGACGGGGACTTCCTGATCAAATAACTTTATTAAAGATTTGATATAAACAGAATGCTCCAACGCAGCATCCTGAAGTAGCTGTTCTGCGTTCTGGCTTCCTGCAAGACTGGCTTCGTAAACCAAACCTGCCAGTCCGGCGGTTTCCGTCCGTATGGTTTGTACACGATCAAACATGACCCCAATTAAATCCATAGGCTTAGACAAAGAATAACGTTCCATAATCATATCAAATAAAGCATCTTTTTCTATTAAATCCTCTGACATCCTGGCATATATTTTCAGGGCTTTTTTTCCAATGTCATAAGCAGACCCCCCATCATCAATAAGATAACCAAGACCGCCTCTTCTGTGCCATTTACCATCTTTATAAGCGACTGCAATAGAACCAGTTCCTGCAATCATAACAATTCCTTCCTTACCGCCTAAAGCACCAAATGCAGCAATTTGGGAATCATTGTGCAGAACGTATTTTCGTTCCAGCACTACATCTTTAATCACACTTTCTATTTTCCGGCGTATCTCAACTACTTCACCGTAACCTGCCAGGCCAAAGGAAAGAACGGTTTCACCATTGGAATATTTTAATAATCCGTTGATCCCCTGCTGTAGAATTTCTTTCATCCTATCGTATCCAACCTGGCCGAAATGACTGGTCCCTAATTCAATTTCTTTTATTGTATTTAAATTTTCATCTGACAGACGAAATAGGGTTTTTGTCCCTCCGCCATCGATTCCGATATAGTTCATTTAGCTTCATCCTCTGTAAATACAAACTTCTGCCAAGGTTTGATACAGTCTATTAAAAAGACTTCCTGCTTACAAATATGACCTGCCACATTGGATTTTCCGGAGTTCTTCATTTCATTTACCACAATCTGCAGTTCTCCGGCATAATGTCCGTATTCACTGCTTTCAATGATAATATCTCCTCGCTTAAGTATTTCAGGAGCGTTATGTACCTGAAATGTTTCCCCTTTATATTTTACCCGGGGCTGAGTGGAGCGAATTAAATTTCCTGATATATCTCCCCGGTTAAAATGCAGTTCTTCTAAAATAATCTTTTTTTCTGTTTCTGTTATATCAGGTTCCAGGCACACACTTAGATTTACCAGATTCAAATTGACCTTACTGATTTTTTCTAATTCATCAGGGCTGGGATAACAGTTGGAAATAATAATATTATCTATTTGTCCCATTGCTATATAGTGCTTCATCTGTATATCAACGGGTAAGTTTCTATGTGACTCTAACGTAGGAAGACCTTCAGTCACAGGCCATGGACCAAAGGTATCCTGATTTTGGGATGTGACAAACGCTGAGGTATTTAAGCCATATTTTTTAAAGCGCTCTGTACATTTATTAAAATGTTCCAAACTTAATCCACTATAATTATGGGGGTAAAAATTATGGCAGCCAATCAGCTTATATTGATTGGGCTGATAATCCATAACAGTATCCAGATAATGGGTATTTTGGCTCATATTTAATTCCACTTTCAAACCATAGGGGTTGAAGGTCATAATACTCTCTTCTGAACCGCTGAATCCTAAATCCAAGCGGATTCCATCTGCATTCAGTTCATGAAAAAAGGACAGGTCGTTGTAGCTGATCCCAAAATCATTGAATACTCTAGGGCTGACATCCAATATTACCTCATATCCATGTTCTTTGGCGAAGGTATTAATTTCTTTAAACTCATTTATAATTTCTTCTTTTGCCTTTGTTACAGATAATAAACAGGAAAATATTCTGCTAAAACCCATCTCACTCATTTTCTTAATGTAATCCAGTACTTCCTGTTTATCACTTTTTTCCGGATAGATGGATATTCCCAGTTTTCTCATGATTCCCTCCGTTCTGCCGCTTCAGCGGTCTTTCCTATGACCGGAGTGCGGGAGAAAGATTTCTTTCTCCCTTTCCTTCCGATCATATGGGTTACTCAATCCTTATCTGTATTGTTTTCCTGTTCTTCAGCCAAAAGCTTGGCATCGTATCTTATAAAAAATGGGTAGTAGATAATAATTGACAGGAAAATCAACAATACATTTAAAATAACTCCTCTATAATCTCCGCCGGTTGCAATAAAGGCGCCAATCGGTCCTGGAAGAGTCCATGGCGGCAATGCCACCAGTTTATTCACCATGCCGGTGCTGACTGCTATGTAAGCAATTGTAGCATTTGCTAAAGGTGCCAGAACAAATGGGGGTATTAAAATTGGATTTAATACGATAGGAGTACCAAAGATGATTGGTTCATTAATATTAAATACTGCAGGTAAAAAAACTGTTTTTCCCAGAGCTTTTCCAAACTCTGATTTGGAGCGGAATGCCAAAAGAGTGGCCAGACCAATGGTTGCACCGGCTCCTCCAATCCAAATAAACCACTGGAAGAATGTTTCCGGAGCCACATTAGGAATGGTTTGTCCGGCTGCTAATGCAGCAGCATTCTGTTCCTGTAAAATCAGCCATACAGGTCTTGCCAGAGCGCCTATAATGGAAACTCCATGGATTCCAAATGACCAGAATAACGTAATTAAAATAACCAGCAGCCATACGGAGAAAATAGAATCCGTAGCGGAAACCAACGGTTTTACCACAATGCTGATCAAACCATGCACATCGATTTTTAGCCAGTAAACAATTGTGGAAACTAATAAAGTAACTAACAAAGTAGGTACAATTGCTTCAAAGGATCTGGCAACAGAAGGAGGTACTGAATCCGGCATTTTAATGGTGATATTATTTTTTGTTGTAAATCTGAGGATTTCCACCGAAATAATTCCAACAATCATGCCCACAAACAGTCCTGCAGAACCCAGGTTTGCCATTGGCGCTACGAAACCTAGTCCTTTTTGAACCATCTCGGCACCATCTGTGCCTTTTTCTACGATAATACGCATGGTCTGTCCATCAACAATCCGTTCAACTGCCCAGATCTCTCCAACAACTTGAGGCATAATTGTCAATAAGTATCCAATCGTGGCAATTATAGAACCGGAAACAGGATCCAAATCATATGACTTTGCTAAACTATGCCCTAATCCAATAACCGCATAGATTGACATAATAAACATGGTCATTCGATAAGGAAGCAGGATTGTTGCTGCATTTTGCTTTGCCCAAATAGTAATTCCCCAACTGGCTGGCAACGGCGGGAATGCGATAATCAGGAAAAGAGAGCCCACCATAATCAATGGCAGGGTTGACACAATACCATCTCGTATGGCACGAAGATAGCGGTTTTGCGAAAGTCTGATCATAAAATTCGTAACTTGTTCTAACATAGTATCCTCCTAAAAATTTTTATATTTTATGTAAAAATAAAATATCCTGATTAATTCAGCAGTTAGATATAATAATGATAAAATACCCAGTAATAACTGATGACGAAAAAAGCGAAAAAGAAAATCAAAAACTGCAGAATAAGATTTTTTGACATGCCCTTCTTGCTGTCAACAAAGTTGCGCACATAGCAGATTCCTATACTGCCAAAAAGCGATGTACTTAATACTGTGACTATCTTGTAACTTAATCCAATCAGGCCTAACAGGCCTGGCACTCCCATTGTTCCAATAAGGCAAATCAACGCCAAAATAAAGGCACCTTTAATACTGAACACTTTTATCGTATCATCTAAAACATGGAGGGGTTCCATTGATTTTTGTTTGAACTGTTTCAAATTATTCTCTCCTTTATGAGCTCAATTTTCTTTATTCACTACTTTATAAGTTTTATAAAGATTTTCAAAGGTTTTCTCATTGTAGAATAATCCATAGGTGTAAAAAAGAATATCAACAATGTAAAAATGCATGATCCTGGAAGTGGTAGCTGTTGCACGGTATTCTTTCTCCAGTGAAGCGGCACCAAAGGAAATATCTGCAAATTCTGACAATGGAGATCCCCCAACACTGGTCAGGGCTATGATAGGCACTCCCTTTTCCTTTGCAATTTCTGCAAGTTCAATCATTTCTTTTTTTCTGCCGGAATAGGAAACCACAAAAAGCAAATCATTCTTTGTTAAATTTGATACTGCAATTTTTCTGCAGTCATTGTCATTGTAATAGATAACATCCTTTTGGATTCTTAACAATTTACTCACCATATCCTGAGCCACCAGATCGCTTACCCCGATTCCCGCACAGATAATTTTATTGGATTTATGGAACAGCTCCGCGGCCTTTAAGATGTCTTCCTGGTTGAGCATGGTAAACGTATCGCGAAAGGAAGCAATGTTCTGGTTTAGTAACTCTTTGGCTATGTTATTTTTAAAATCTTCCGAATTATCATCATAAAATGTGTTCTCGTCATATATAGGTATTTCCTGTGATAAAGCAATTTTAAGCTGAGCAAATCCATCAAACCCAAAATGCTTGCAAAACCTTGTAATTGCTGCCTGGCTGACTCCGATTTCTTTTGCCAGTGCTTCGGCAGACATCCAAACAATATGTTGGACATTTTTAATCAGATATTGTGCAATTACTTTATTGTTTTTGCTAAGATAGTCTTTCTCCTGCTGAATAATATACAGTAAACCCTCCATGTTTATCTCCTATTTTTTTTATTTCGACAATTATATCATATGCGAATGGTTAATTCAATATATAAAAAATAACGAATTAAATATTTACTTTTTGTATATAATGAATAAATTTTAGCCATGAAATCAGTTACAAAAAAACTTAAGTCTTTGTCATTCCAAGGAAGCGTTTCAGCAGGAATGGCAGTATACAAGAATGAGCCAACTAAAATAATTCTTTTAGTTGGCTCATTTATGGATATTATGCTTCATTTTCCGTTCAAAACTACCAGAAATACCTATCTCTTCACGATATTTGGCAATAACCCTGCGGGAAAGACGATACCCTTTCTTACTCAGTAATTCTGCAAGTCTGGAATCGCTATATGGCTTTTCTTTATTTTCATCATTCACAAGTTCCCGTATTAATTGTTTGATGCCATCGGAATTAATCAAGCTGCCGTCACTTGCGGGAACCGATGCAGAAAATAGATTTTTCATTAAAATACAACCTGCAGGAAACTGAAGATATTTGTCTTTCACAGCACGGCTGACCGTGGAGGTGCTAACTGAAAGCGTTTCTGCCATTTGTGTCATGGTACATGGCTTAAGTTTACCTGAATATCGAAAAAACTCTTCCTGCTCTTCCAATATTACATTTGTTAATTGAATAATAGTCTTACGCCTTTGTTCAACTGCATGAATCAGAAATCTTGCCCGCTCTGACTTTTTCTTGAAATATTCAAAAAGCTCCGGCTCTTTTGCTTCAGCCATCATCTGGAGATAATAATCGTTCAGTTGGTAGTTCCCGCACCAATTATCATTGATTTCTATATTCCATTTCCCATCCGGGTCCATAGCAACAATAATATCCGGAATAATATATTGCTTTTCCCCCTCTCCAAACCCTTGCAGGGGCCTTGGGTTTAATGTACCGATAAGAGCAACATATCTTCTTGCCTGTGCAGACGAGATATTCAGCCCACGGGTGATTGAACTTATCCTCCCCTGAGATATGTCTGTCAAATGATGAGAAATAATATTTTTTAGATTTTCATCATCCAATCCCAGTGTTTCAATCTGAATTAATAAGCATTCTGCCAGATTCCCGGCAAAAATACCGCTGGGTTCCAGTTTTTTCAGATCTGATAAACAGCATTCAACTACCTGCTCATTTACACCGGTCAATCGGGCAATCTCCGGAACAGCCAAATCTATAAATCCATTGCTGTCCAGGCTTTGAATCAAAAAGTCTATTACTCTTAGTTGTTTATCTGAGTAACGGTCCAGCTCCAACTGCTCATAAACAAAACTATAGATATTTTTCGTATTTAAAATATCCAACAACTGGCCGCTTCCCTCTCTTCCTTCTTCATAAAAACCGGAAGTATTATTTAAAGGTTTATAATAATTTGAATGATACCAAGTTTGATAATCTTCTTGAGTATAAGATTCAGTTCTGGCATTTACCTGTTCCAGCAAAGGATTTTCCATATATTCATTTTCCATATACCGGCTCAATTCACAATTACATAATGCCAGTAATTCCAAAGAAGATATCTGGCTTTGAGACAGTAACTGACGTTGTTCCATGGTTAATTTATGTTTCATGGCAGCCTCCTTCCTTATTTATCCGGTGTATCACATTATATCTCTGGCATTACAATTATTATACCATCCCAGTACATGATAAAACAAAATCTATTTCAACGTTGACATTCATTCAATTGATGGAGTTAATTCTCCATAGTCCAAAAAGAGCGAAGCTGCTTACCACCCCGCTCGTTTTTATCATGGAGAACTCTGCCACTCAAAGGACTTGTTCTTATAACGTCACTTTATTCAGTCAAGAACTGTTATCCCATCAATTAATTCTTTTTCAAATTCCACCCTATGGTGCTTCGTGTATAATCCCGGCGCCCCACCTGAATGAATCATGATTATCTTCTCATCTTTTTTGATTTTCCCCTCTTTAATCATATCAGGGATTGCAGCAAAACATTTTCCAGTGTAACACGGATCAAGGAGGATGGCTTCTTTTCTTGCCATGAGACAAACAGCATCCCTTACCTCCCTGGAAGGAAGATTATATCCGCCCCGAACATAATCCCTTTCAATATCAAAATCTTTTAATCCAGCGCTTATTTTCATTCCATACTTTTCTTTTACCTTATCAAACAGTTCAACAATGCTCTGTTCTTTGTAATCATCAAACGGCAATATGGCTACACCGGTTAATTTCAGGCTGGAGCCTTCATTATGGAGTCCGCAGTACAGGCCCATATAGGTCCCTATGCTGCCTACTGCAGAAATAACCCGTGCATCACCGATTCCCATGGCAGTTGCCTGCTTTGTCAGTTCGGCTGCGCATTCATAGTACCCAAGAATACCGATATCATCGGAACCTCCAAGGGGTATATAATAAACGGTTTCTCCCTGTGCCTCATATTCTTTGATTGTATCCATAACCAACTCTTTATACTGATCAGGAGATGGACGGCCATCATCCTTTTTTATGATTACTTCAGCACCCATTAACCGGTCCAATAGCAGGTTTGCCGATAATTCTCCCGGATAATCTCCTATTGTAACAATGGCGCACCTCATGTTATATTTAGCGGCCACAGCAGCCGTTAACCTGCCATGATTTGTTTGTACTCCGCCTTCCGTAACAAGCATGGTTGCCCCTTTGTCCTGGGCTTCCTTTAAAATATACTCCAACTTTCGAAGCTTATTGCCTCCCATACCCAGACCAGTCATATCATCACGCTTAAGATATAATTTGATCCCTAACTCTTCTGAAATATTTTTAAGATACTCCAAAGGAGTGGGTAAATTCAAAAATGAGACTTTTTCCTGACCTAAAACCATAATCATACCTCCTGATTACCTTAGACTTCCGGATTATTACTTCATATTTAAAAAGCAGGGATTATATGGTGGATTATGTAATCTGACGTTCCTATATATCCCCGCTTTTATCAAATTTTAGAATTCAATCACCCATTATTAGTATTACAGCTTTTCCAATACTTCTTCCAGGTTTAAGGTTTTGGTTCCGTCTTCAAGAACAAAGAATGGAATACCAATACCCCCGTTTCTCTTGACCGCTTCAAATGCCGGTTCCGTATCACGAACAGCAAGGTATACTTTTAAATCCTTTAAATCCGCTGATAAATCTTTGAAATCCACGCTGGCTTTCAAAGCAATCAGTTGATTCAGTGCATACAGTGTGTCTGGACATAAGTGGCTTCCTATAATTGTTACTTTCACAGTTATCCTTCCTTTCTCTTATGCAGTAATATCTGTTTTTTCAACTAATTCTTCGTTGTTACCTTTTAAGCGGTTATTAATCCACTCTTTCCCTTCAACCATTCTGGCTACCATCATGGATGCAATGGCATCACCAGATGCATTTAAGCAGGTAGCTGCAGGGTCAAACAGGAAACCTAAGGTTGCAATTAACGGAAATGCCTGGGGTGGAAAGCCAAAAAGACCGACGATCAGCATTTCGCCTACCAGACCTCCCCCCGGTGCTCCGGATAATACAAATGCGGACAAAATCGCTACAACAATTGACATGGCATAAGTTCCAACCCCGGTAAAGGGTTGATTGAACACTCCAAACAAAAATGCAATCTTAACAATCGCGGATAATACCGAACCATCCATATGCATGGTGGCTCCCATTGGAAGAACAATTTCTCTGATATCCTTTGGAACGCCCATTTTGTCACAGGCATCTAAATTTACCGGCAGAGTAGCCATTGAACTTTGAGTTGCAAAAGCAGTCAATGCGGGAGTAGGAACAAATTTCAGCATACGGCGGACCGCTTCTTTTCCGCCTGCCATATAGGAATACAACGGAAAGAATATTACCACATAAACGAAGCAGAGCGGATAATATAAAATCATGGAACGACCGTAATCACCAATCAGGCTTGGTCCAAACTCACCTACTAAGTTGGCGAAATATGCACCCAGACCAATGGGAGCAAACTTCATGATTAAATTGACCATCTTCATGATAATTTCATTTAAGTTAGCAAGCATTTTTCCAACGGGGCTTTCGTCTCCGCCACATGCGCTTACACAAAATCCGAACATGACAGAAAAAATAATCAATGGAAGCATGTTCTGGCGGCTTAAAAGATCCGGAAAATCAGAAACAGTAAGAGCTCCAACGATCATGTCACCAACAGCAGCAGTTTCTCCAACTTCCGCTGCGCTCATTGCAATTGTAGTATTTGCCGCTGGCGGAAAAAGGTTCACAGCAAACAGAACAAGTATCGCTGCGGCTGCACCGGTGCCGATAAAAACAACGATAAGATTTCCTAAGATGCTTCCAAGACGTTTCATATTTACCATGCTTCCCACAGCACTGGAAATAGAAACCAAGACCATTGGCACAACGATTGTAAACATCAGGTTAAGGAAAATATCACCAAGAGGTTTGACAATCGCCGCTTTCTCTCCGGCAACCAATCCGAAAACCGACCCGATCAAGATTCCCAACACTAATAGAATAGGGAACCGATAGCTTTTCCAAATATCACTTTTATTCATAAGTACACTTCTCCTTTTTACCCCAAAATTTTGACTTCAAGTGACTTCTATCATTTCTTTATCTCACAGACGATTTACTGCAGCCTCCAACTGTTTCATGGCTTTTACAAGCACGCTTCGCGGACATGCCGCATTTAACCGCATATAACCGGAAAGGCTCCGTCCAAAGGTATAGCCTTCATTTAAGCCCAGCTTTGCGTCTTCAATCATGAATTTCCTTAATCTTTCATTATTCATTCCCAACTCCCGGCAATCCAGCCATACCAGGTAAGTCGCATCCGGTACATTGGGTTTGATTTTAGGAATGTACTTTTCACAATAATCTTTGATAAAATCAAAGTTTTCAGAGAGATACGGAAGCAATTGCTCTAACCACTCTTCTCCCTCATTAAACGCCGCTTCCATAGCTACTGAACTGAATGCATTATTCCTGTGAATGTCTAAATTCATCCAGAACTTATCAAAAGCAGCTTTCATTTCCCGGCTGGGGAAAACATTGGTCGATGCCTGTAATCCTGCAAGATTAAATGTCTTAGTACCTGAAATACAACTTATGACATTATCTCTGGCCTTGTCAGATATCATAGCTGTTGGAATATGTTCCTTTCCATGGAACACCAGATCTGAATGTATTTCGTCAGAAACCATCAGCACATCATTGGCATAACAAATTTCAAACATCTTCTGCAACTGCTCTTTCGTCCAGACAATCCCAAGAGGATTATGGGGGCTGCACAAAAGAAAGATCTTCACCTTTGGATCTTTTGCTTTCTCCTGGAAATCTGCAAAATCAATGGTCCATTCCCCCCCCTGTTCAACCAATTGATTTTCAACTACTTTTCTTTCCCATGCTTCCGTAATATCATAAAATTCAGAATACACAGGAGTCTGAATCATAATTGAGTCTCCTTTATTGGTAAATACCTTGACAATTGCAGACAGCGCAGGTACAACTCCTAAGCTCCAGCTTACTTTTTCCTTGTCAATCTTCCAGCCATGTCTGCGAAACTGCCAGCCAAGTATTGCATCAAAATAGGAGTCAGGACGATAGGTATACCCCCAGATCCCTTCCTTTGCCTTTTCCACACATGCATCAATGATTGGCTGTGCAGTCTGGAAATCCATATCTGCAACCCAAAGGGGAAGAACATCCATGGTACCAAACTTTTTTTGCCTCTCATCGTATTTTCCCGCGCGGTTTTTACATCGGTCAACAACCATATCAAAATTGTACTTCATATAAAGCTCCTTTCAGTTTTATATTTTTATATAGAGCAACAACCATGCCAACTTTTTATCAAAAAGAAAATTATGAATAAAAACGTAGAAAAGGCCTGTAAATGCTTCCTTTTCTACGTTTATTTTTTTGCGATGTCTTGCAGAATTTTGCCGGGAAATGAAACCTTTTTCTTTCCGATTGTCAACTGGTTAATAATTGGTTTTAAATTGGTCATAAACAGGTCGAAAAACAATCCTTATGTGGTTGCATACCAAGCTGTCTTTGCTAATTAATCGCTTATCCAACCGACTCCCTTTTTGGTAATACTGCTTCCGCCTCTGCCCTTCGTAACAGTTACGTAGCCGCTTTCCTCTAATCTGCCTAATATTTTGCGTACCTGAGGCTGAGTTAATTTTATATTACGTGTCTGTGCCTCCAACAGAATTTTTTCCCGGCCAATGGATTGTCCTGTACGTTCTGCATCGTAAAGAATTTCCAGAATCACCCGCTCCTGCCGGGTGGGCATATGGGATGTATTTTGGTATTGAGGCGGCTTATGTGGGGAATGGATATTTAACTCTGCCTCTTTTGCTCCATGCACCGCTTCTCTATCTTTATCAATACAAAAAACCGGAGGCAAATCATCAATTGTTATTACGGTATGACCGGTAAAACACAAATATTCTATCACATTGTGCAGTTCCCGTATATTCCCCGGCCATTTGTATTTACGGAACAACTCTTTGATATCCTCACTTAACAGGAATCTTCCCCCAAGTTCTTTTCGAAAATGATCCAGAATTAAGAATACATCTTCATCCCTCTTCCGAAGCGGGGGGATCAGCACCGGCAAGGCATTCAGCCGGTAATAAAGATCCTGACGGAAAGTGCCTTCCGCTACTTTTTGCTCAAGCTCTTCATTGGTTGCAGCAACAATCCGCACATCAACATGAATAATTTGATTTCCGCCAACCCGCATGATTTCCCGTTCCTGCAAAACACGCAGCAGCTTTACCTGCAAGGCCGGACTCATGCCCTCTACTTCGTCTAAGAACAGAGTTCCCTGATGGGCGAATTCAAACAGGCCTGGACGGCCTCCCTTTTTCGCGCCGGTAAAGGCGCCTTCTTCATAGCCAAACAACTCACTTTCCAATAAATTTTCCGGCATAGCCGCGCAGTTGATTGCCACAAAAGGCTGATCCCTTCGTTTTGATGCGTTATGAACGGAGTGTGCAAACAGCTCCTTACCGGTTCCGGTTTCCCCAATTAACAAAACAGGGGATTCCGTACAGGCCATTTTATTTAAAATAAATTTAGTTTTTAATATGGGTTCGGACTTTCCAATCACATCATCAAAGCAATATTTAGCCCTATGCCCCTGCCCTTTCTTCATCAATTGAACCCGCAGTTCGTTCTGACGGCGCTCCATCTCATTAAACTTCTGCAAAATGGCAAATGCACCAACACAAGCATCCCGCCTTAACACCGGACGGACGTAAAGGCTTACCAGATTTCCGGCAACTCTTACAACTTGCGGGCTGGTCTCCTTTTTCTCCTCCAAACATTTCCGGAATGGTATATAGGGAAATACTTCTTCCCCCACGTTTGAAAGGCCGAGATTCTCCGGAACCCGGGTGATATCGGCAGCATTTTTGTTGATTGCATAGATCTCTCCATGTTCATTTACCGCGATCACGCCCTGATCAAGTACTTCCATAAGAATATCAAACTGACTCTCCAACCTCCTGGAACGGTTAAACATCTGATCAAAATAATAGGTATTGGTACATACCGACTCCTGGTACTGTTTAAATTCAACCTCTTCCAGCAAATCGTCAAAACCAAGCCTAAATGCGGCTTCAATCATTGTATCAGAAGAACAGGTTCTCTGTCCCAGATTTATAATTGTGGGAATTCCACTGGGCACATAACGCTCTTCATCGGGAGTAACAGCAATCTCTGCCATATCAGTCAGTATGCTTCCCGGTGCATAAAGTATAAACTTTAAATGAGTAATTCCCAACTGCTCTAACTGTGTCACTGCTTCCCTTGCCATGACCTCTGTGATATTAACGTAAAGAACCTTCGTCCCCTTTGGGATTTCTTCCAGACGGCGCACAGCTTCCTTTAAATAAGTAACCTGAATTTCCATCCGCTGCGCTTTGAGCGGAATATACCGGCTTGGATCCCCCATAGCATCAAACGCATCTGTGGAGCCCATATACAAATCGCAAGGTTCCATATTTGCTGCCGTTCCATCCATCATGCTGTAGTTACGTACAACAGCCCGTTCCCCAAACACCGACCGAACCTGCTGCGCATATGCTTTTCCCGCAAATGGGTCTAATGCAATAACCGCAATACTCTTTTTCATGCTTTACCTTCCTGTGACAATAAAAGACTCCAACATCTGTCCACGCTGCTCTCACTCCTTGTCTCAAGTATAACACAGCAAAAAAAGCAGGTAAAGATCAGATTTTTTTCAAAAGCCAATGGGATTCTCCAAATGCGGGCCAACGCTTTTTATATTTTAAAGGAATAATAATAAGACTTCCCCTTTTCCGTCAGCCGCCGGATATCCACCTTAAAAATATCGCTGATACAGCTATGGACCCTGTGGTCGGAAGCATCTTCATAAGCAGCTACTCTCCCCTTTTCCATTACAGCCAGCCGGTCTGAATAATTAAGAGCCAGATTGAGATCATGCAAAACCAGTACAATGGTTTTTCCAAGCTTCCTGTTTAAACTGCTTATAAGCTCCATGATTTCATAGGAAACATTAATATCAAGATACGTTGTGGGTTCATCCAGGAAAATAACCGGCGTATCCTGAGCCAGTACCATGGCAAGAAAGGCCCGCTGCCGCTCTCCCCCTGAAAGCTGACGCATATTTTTGCTTCGCAGAGACTGGCAGCAGGTCATTTTCATGGCATATTCCGTCAGACGTTTATCCTCGGCAGAAGAAAAACTGACAGAGGACTGATGGGGATATCTCCCTGACATCACCGCATCTTCCACTGTCATATCCGGTATGTGGCTGCTTTGAAGCAGCACGGATACGTTCCTGGCAAACTCCTTCCGTTTCATGCTTCCGATCTCTTTATTCTCTAAAAACACCATGCCCTTATCAGGATGCAACAGCCGGGAAGCCAGCTTTAACACAGTGCTTTTTCCGCATCCGTTGGGTCCGACGATGGTAGTAATCCTTCCTTTTTCAAAACTCAAATCCATCTCCTGAATCAGGGGCTGTCTGTTATAAGAATAAGTCACACCCTCAAGCCTGATCATAATTTCCATCATCCCTTCCGCCTGTTTTTAAGTATCAGATAAAGAAAAAACGGCCCTCCCATGAGAGACATCAAAATACCCACCGGCAGCTCATAAGGCAGGAATAAGGTTCTCGCCAGCAAATCACACAAAATAACAAACATGCCTCCTGTCAGGGCGCTGGCAGGGATGACGAACCGGTTGTCCTGGCCGATCATTAATTTTACCCCATGGGGAACCAGAAGGCCCACAAAGCCGATCATCCCGGCAAAGCTGACGGCAGCGCCTGCAAGGATGGCCGCAATGGCCAGGTAAGCACACCGGCAGGCATTTACATTCATGCCCAGGGCTTTTGCGCTGTCTGCCCCAAGATTTAAAATGTTAAGACCCTTGGAACAAAGCATCGCAAGAATAAAACCTGTGACAATAAAAACCGAAGGATAGACAAGAACCTTAGAAGTAACTGAGGAAAGCCCTCCCGCCAGAAAATTCCCTGCACCTACGTAGGCATCCGGATATAAAATCATTACCGTGTTCATTCCCGCGGTGAAAATACTGTTAACCGCAAAGCCTGTTAAAACCAGCATGACCCTTGACAGCCTGCCGGACATGGTAATTGCCAGAACCAGCATACAGGCAAGGAGCCCGCCGGAAAATGCCGACAAGGGCAGATAAAGCGGGTCTGGCGGAAGAAACGCAGATGCCAGCAGAACCGCCAGCCCTGCTCCTGCATTTACTCCTATGATATTCGGACTTGCCAGGGGATTGTTTAGTACGGACTGAATGATGGCACCGGATACCCCAAGAGCGCTTCCTGCAAGCAGGGCTGCTGCCACTCTCGGCAGACGCACCGTAAGGAGTATCCGGTATAAAAAATCATCAGGTTTCCCTGCAGACAGGGTGGCAATGAGAACCGATGGCCTCATATTGCTGGTTCCAAGGCATAATCCCAGCAACACTGAAACCGCCAGTCCTGCTGCTGACAAAAGGATAAGCAGCCGGGGCTTATTATTTCTTTCCATAAAGAATCTCCGAAAGGTATTTATAGCTTTCTCCCCATTTCCCATTGGGTTTATAAAGGAACTTTTCCTTTGGCAGAAGGATGTAACGGTCCTTTTTAACGGCAGTAAGACCATTCCATGCCG
This sequence comes from Lacrimispora brassicae, assembly GCF_054772055.1. Taxonomy (NCBI): domain Bacteria; kingdom Bacillati; phylum Bacillota; class Clostridia; order Lachnospirales; family Lachnospiraceae; genus Lacrimispora; species Lacrimispora brassicae. The sequence goes on from NZ_BRYH01000048.1 coordinate 166,130, forward strand.
GATTCTTTTCAATGCTTTCCTTTAAATTTTTCATGGCAAGATCATCGTCATTTCCCATTGGGATCACAAAAATATAATCCGGGTCTTCCTTTATGATGCTTTCCATGCTGAACTCCTTTAAAAGGCTTTGATTCTCATCGGCTATATTTTGGCACCCCAGGTCATTTAACATTTTGCCTGTCATGGTCCTGGAATTCTGCGCCACCGCTCCGCCGGAATAGGTAATGAGAAGTAAAACAGAAGGCGGATCCTGAGGCTTTGAGCCGGAAAGGATTTCCTCAATCTCTGTCTTTACAGCCAGCCCGTTTTTCTGATACATTTCATTTCTTCCGGTTATTTCCGTACAGGTTTTAAGCATGGACAGGTAGTCTTCAAAATATGTCACTTTAAAGTAGGCAGCCGTAATGCCTGCCTGTTTCAAAACCTCTTTGAGCGCTGTATGTTCCTTGGTTTCTGATGACAATATAACAAGATCCGGGTTTAAGGCTATGATTTTTTCTACGTTGGGACTGTTATACTTCCCCACGGAAACAGTTTCCTCTGAAAGCCCCAGCCCCCTTTCCTCAAATGCATCATCCGTAACACCTGCCAGGCTGCCTCCGGCTGCCAGCCAGACTTCTGCAAAGCCACCCATTAAAGCTATCACACGTTCCGGATCCTGAACCGTCACCTCCTGGCCAAGGGCATCGGTAAAGCAGTACCCCTCCGCCGTCCCGGCTGCCGGTCCCCCTGTCCTGCTGCCGCACCCGGCAAGCATATTTACTATCATAAGAAGCATCACTGCATACACCATGGTTTTTTTCTTCACTGGATCAAGGCACCTTCTTTGCATAATAGTTTTCCGTAAGCACAATAGCTGTCTTCCGCCATATAATCGCCGTCATTATAATATCCTGCCCGTGCGCGGCAGCCTCCGCACTCTTTCCCGTAAATGCAGTCACGGCATGTCCCCTTGTACTCCCGGGTGCGCAGGGTTTTAAACAGGCTGCTGTTATTCCATATCTCATCAAAAGGCTCCTTGCGGATATCTCCTGCTTCTTCCACCATATAAGCACAGGGACGGACCTTTCCCACAGGGCTTACCACACAATAGGAAAGCCCGGCAAGGCAGCCTCTGGTAAAGCGGGTATCCACCTCCATCTCCTTTGCTACCCTTGTAAATTGAGGGGCACAGGTGGGCTTGATATCAATGGGAACCTCCTTCTGCTTCTTCATAATGGTCTGCAGAAGCGTTTCGTACTCCATGACTTTCAGCGAGGTTTCTTCCAGATATCTCCCTCTGCCCACCGGAATGAGGAAAAACAGGTAATTGGCTACAGCACCTGATTTCACGCTGAAATCAATGATATCTCCCACTTCCTCCTGATTCCAGTCCATGATCGTGGTATGGATCTGAAAGGGCAAACCGGCCTTTTTACAGTTCCCTATCCCCTCTAAGGTCAGCCGGTATGCATTTTCATCTCCCCTGAACCTGTTGTGCTTTTGTTCATCCAGGCTGTCAAGACTGATCCCCATGACTGCGGCTCCGCATTTTTTCAGCTTTTTGGCTGCCTCAATGGTAATCAGCATACCGTTGGTGCCAAAAACAGGCCGAAGGCCCGCACCGGCTGCATAGGATACCAGAGTATAGATATCCGGGCGCATCAGCGGTTCCCCTCCGCTGAATATCATAATGCGAAAACCGGCCCTCGCAATTTCGTCGATCAGCTTTTTGGCTTCCTCCGTTGTTAATTCATCTGTCTTTTTGCTGCCGGCATCCTGGTAACAATGCTTGCACTTAAGATTACACTGGTTTGTTGTCATCCATGAAACGATCATATGCGTTCTCCTTGTCCTAAACTTTAAACCATTTAATTCATCATAATTGCGTCAGTCCTTTTTCATTCCATAAATTTAAAATATTTACCGGTATTATGAAAATAAGCGCTGTTTTCAGTACCCTTTATATGATCAGGAAAAACAGCTTTCCAAAAACTGTATCCATTATAAATTTTAGCTTAAAAACCAGGGGAAACGCAGAAATAATCCTTTTGACCTCCCCCAAACGCACAGAAATGACCTTTTCAATCTTTCATGGAAAACGGCACATTTTTACAGAAATCAATAAATAATATCATTAACAATTCCGCATGTGTTGTAATTACAACAACCAAATGGGAAATCATATGCTATGATAATCCTATCACATCGTTTAAACCGTTATCACATATAGAAAGGAAGAAAAATGGCACATTATATAAAAGCGACTGACACCATTTACGATATAACTGAAAAATACCCCGAAACAATCGGATTGTTTGTTACAAATGGTTTTGAGCATTTAAACAATCCTGTTATGCGCAACACCCTTGGAAAGACCGTCACTCTGGAAATGGCTTTATCCATGCGTAAGCTCAATCAGGAGCTTTTCATAGAAAAGCTGGAGGAAACCATAAAGCAAAACATTCCGGACCTCACTTCCGGCCTCACTCCTACAAGAAAGGAAGACGGCGGCGATATCCGCATCGAAGGCGTACTGCCCTGCCCCATCCGCCTTCCCCTTTTGGAAAAATTCGAAGCCTGGATGGCTTCCCAAAAGGATTCCATGGACTATAAGGTAGACTACAATTTAAAATCCGCCAACCTTGGACTGGATGATGTAAAGGAACGGATCATCGCCGCAGACGGCAATGCAGATGCCCTGTCAGACCTCTACTTATCGGCTGGCTTTGACTTGTTCTTTGATAAAAACCTTATGGGACGCTACCGGGATTCCGGTACCTTTGAAGATATTTCAGATATTAAGCAAATAAATCCTGATTTTGACAATGATGCAATTTCATTAAAGGACCCTAAGAACCAATATGCCATCATCGGCATCGTTCCGGCGGTTATCATGGTAAATACCGCTGTTTTAGGAGACCGTCCCTTTCCAGAAAGCTGGGCTGATTTAATGAAGCCTGAATTTGAAAACAGCGTCAGCATGCCGATGAAGGACTTGGACATGTTCAACGCATTTTTGCTGCACATCCACCGGTATTACGGGGATGAAGGAATTGAAAAAATGGGAAAAGCTCTATTGCGCAGCATGCATCCGGCCCAGATGGTAAAATCCCATATTTCAAAGGAAGGGAATAAGGTTCCGGCTGTTTCTATTTCTCCCTACTTTTTTGCCAGCATGGCAGATGAGAAAAGTCCCCTGCGCCCTGTATGGCCAAAAGATGGCGCGATCATAAGCCCGATTTTCCTTTTGGCAAGATCAAAGAACAGGGAAAAGGTTAAGCCCTTTGTGGACTTCCTCTATTCCAAAGAAATAGGCGAAATCCTTTCCTCTAACGGTAAATTTCCTTCTACCAATCCGCTGGTAGACAACCGCTTAAAACCGGACCAGAAATTCATGTGGCTTGGGTGGGATTATATTCACGGCCATGATATTGGAGAACTGATCAAGACTACAGAACGGCTGTTTTATCAGGCAGCAGAAAAGGAGATTTTATGAATCTGATTATTGTTTCAGGCCCTCCTTCCTCCGGGAAGACGTCTGTGATCTTAAAAACCATTGCTTCTTTTCAGAACAGAGATATAAAGGTGGGTGTTGTTAAATTTGACTGTCTCTATACGGATGACGATGTTGCTTACGAAAAAGCCGGTATACCGGTAAAAAAGGGACTTTCCGGCGCCCTGTGCCCTGACCACTTTTTTGCTTCCAATATTGAAGAGGTGGTAAATTGGGGCAATGAGGAAAAACTGGACTTACTCATCACCGAATCCGCCGGTCTTTGCAACCGCTGTTCCCCCTATTTAAAGGAAATCAAGGGAGTCTGCGTCATTGACAACCTTTCCGGCATCAATACCCCGAAAAAAATCGGTCCCATGTTAAAATCCGCTGATTTTGTAGTGATTACAAAGGGGGATATCGTCTCCCAGGCAGAGCGTGAGGTTTTCGCCTCCTGTGTAAGTTCTGTTAATCCCCGCGCCGTCACCATGCATGTAAACGGCCTGACCGGACAGGGAGCCTACGAACTGGGAAGCCTTCTCTATGATGAAAACCAGAACATTGAATCCGTTCAGGGCATGCAGCTTCGCTTCCCCATGCCATCCGCCCTCTGCTCCTATTGTCTTGGAGAAACGAGGATCGGAGAGGCATTTCAGATGGGAAACGTTAAAAAAATCAATTTGGGGGCAGATAAGACATGATGGAATTAAGCTTAAACCAGCTTCTTAAGGAATATCCCTTTGTAACCACGTATTTTGAACAGAATAAGCTGGATATTGCCGGGTACGGGAATAAGACCTTTAAGGAGTATTTAGAGCATTTTACAGAAGAAGAATTAGAGGATCAGGCCATTGACAAGGAAAAGCTCCTGTCCAATCTTCCTGTTTACTTAGAACAGATGAGTGCGTTTCTGGGCCTTGAAAAAAGCAACCAGGTCCTTTCCATGACAATCCTGGCAGGATATGACAAATCCGGCAATCCGGAAGGCTTTTCAGAGCTTACGGTGGAAACCTCTCAGATCATTTCTATCGTAGGGCCTACGGGCTCCGGCAAAAGCCGCCTTTTGGCGGATATTGAATGGGCGGCGCAAAAGGATACGCCTACAGGCCGCAGCATTTTGATCAATGGAAAGAAACCGGATAATAAATGGCGTTTCTCCTCCAACAACCGGCTGGTGGCACAGTTGTCCCAGAACATGAATTTTGTCATGGACCTTACGGTAGAGGAATTTTTAAGGATGCACGCCGTAAGCCGTCTGGTGGAAAACCCTCAGACCGTTATTGAACAGATTATCCTGGCCGCCAATAACCTGGCAGGAGAAAAGTTTGACTTAACCACTCCTGTCACCAGCTTAAGCGGAGGACAGTCCAGAGCCCTGATGATCGCAGATACTGCTATTTTAAGCTCCTCCCCCATTGTTCTCATTGATGAAATCGAAAATGCCGGAATTGACCGCAAAAAAGCCCTTGAGCTTTTGGTCTCCTCCGACAAGATCGTGTTGATGGCAACTCACGACCCGCTTCTGGCGCTTATGGCAGATAAGAGGATCATTATTAAAAACGGAGGAATCAGCAAGGTCCTGGACACCAGTGAGGAAGAAAAACTCTTGTTGGAGGAGCTTGAAAAAATGGATTCCCAGATACAAACCGCACGTCAGGAGCTGCGTAAGGGAAGCACCTTGTCTGTGAGAACTCTGGACATGGAAAAATAATCATATTTAACAGGTTAAAACAGTATCCTTTCAGGCGGTGGGTGTGTTCAGACATAGGCCGCCAGATAAAAAGCGTCCAACTCCCCGCCTTATGGCATACTCACCCGTATGAGTACCTTAGGCGAGGGGCTGAACGCTTTTGTATTTCTGCCCCGCTTTTCAAATCCAATCATTGATTTACAATATTCCCTGGCTGCCCTTCCACGTAAGACCTTAGATTATCCACTGCAATATCCATCAGCCTCTGTCTCGTTTCTTTTGGAGCCCAGGCAATATGAGGGGTAATGATGCAGTTTTTTGCTTTCAGCAGCGGATTATCCTCTTTCATGGGTTCCACAGAAATAACATCAACCGCCGCACCGCCGACTTTGCCGCTGTTTAATGCCTCCATTAAATCCTCTTCCACAATAAGAGGGCCTCTGGAGCTGTTGAGGATCATAACATTGTCTTTCATTTTAGATATGGTCTCTTTATTGATGATGCCCTGGGTATCAGAGCTGAGGGGACAATGGAGGGAAATCACATCTGAATTTGCCAGAAGCTCATCCAGGTCCGTATAACGGCAGGTTTCCGATTCCAGGCTTTCATCTCTGTTTCTGGAACAAGCCAGAACATCCATTCCCAAAGCCTGGGCAATCTTAGCCGCTGCCTGTCCGATTCTTCCAAATCCAATAATGCCCATAGTCTTACCCGCCAGTTCTGTCAGAGGGTAATTCCAAAAGCAAAAATCCTCACTTCTGGTCCACTCCCCCTCCATGACACATTGGGAATGGGCTCCGATATGGTGACACAGCTCCAATAAAAGAGCGATGGTAAACTGGGCAACAGCCTCTGTCCCATATGCAGGGATATTTGACACCGGAATACCTTTTTCTTTTGCAGCCTCTACATCCACAACATTGTAGCCGGTTGCCAGCACACCGATGTACTTTATATCAGGGCATGCCTCCAATGTGGATTTGCTCACAGGCGTCTTGTTGGTATAGACTGCCTCTGCATCACCGATCCTCTCCACGATCAGCTCCGGCGGAGTCCTGTCATATACCGTAACCTCTCCCAATTCTTCCATTCCGCCCCAGGATAAATCTCCCGGATTTTCCGTATATCCGTCTAATACTACGATCTTCATTTTTCCTTTTCTCCTGTCCTGCTTCTGGAAAACGTTTGTTAATCTTCTGACAAAACCCATGCCAGGTTCATGGCAGGCTTTGTATCAGCAAGAATAATATTACTATTTTGTTTTATTCTACCACAGAGTATCAGAGGCGGCAATATTGTTAAATGCTCATCTGTAAATTTTTCTCCCTTTGCACCATTTCAATAAACCATTTTCATTTAGCGTGACCATGGGCGTATTGCCTTGCAGCCGTATTCTTTCACAGGCATGTTTTCCCGCTTGTCACCAAAAACAAGAAATGCCTTCTCCAGGAATACTTTACCCTGGAGAAGGCTGAAACGTCTTACTTCTGCATCAATAAATTCTCACTTCAAAAATCCCCGCCTCCCTGCTGCCGTATGTGGAAATGGCCCTGATCCGGACGGCGTCTCCTTCGGTTTCGTCAAGGAAGAGCCGCTGAAGCCGCTGTCCCTGGGACCGGGCTGCAATATGCTCCACAACCTCCCCTTCCAGAAGGATATCCACTTCATATTCCTTCAACAGCTCCCACGGAGGCCCGGACTTCTGTCTGGACAGCACGGCCTGGTTTATGGACGGGGTGATCTCCCGGCTTAAATTGGAATCCAGTATCAGGCGTATTTCCCTGATGGGCTTCTTTTCCGGCAGAGATAAAAGCAGGGAAGGCTGGTCCTCTATGGGGGCACGCCAGCAGTTGGACTCTCCCTCAACCGTTCTTGCTACTCCGTTTACTGCCTTTTCCGGCTGGGATCCCGGGATATGGCAGGTGGCTGTCACTACCGCCTGCCTGGCGTAATCAGCAGGATCCTGGTTGACAATAAAGGGGATATAACAGTCATCCTTTAAAAGCTCCTGCTGAAGCTCTCCCACACAGTTAAGGATCTCTCTTGGTACCAGATTCCTTTTTACCGCCATGGAAGCGGCGGTACCTACTGCCTGGCCTACGACCCCACAGGTTCCCATAACCCTTGTGGAGGAAAATGCCACATGGGAACAGCTAATGGCCCTGCCTCCTAAAAACAGGTTCCGGATGTTTTTTGAATACAGGCACCGGTAGGGAATGGAGTATATGCCTTTTACCTGGTTCCAGACCGTAGGAACCTCACCCTCATTTAAAAAGCCTTCTACCGTATGAATATCCATGGGCCAGCCTCCATAGGCTACGGCATCCTCAAACCGGGTGCTTTCCAGACAATCCTTTTCCGTCAGAACATAATCTCCTATGAGCCTGCGGCTTTCCCTTTTTCCAGGGAGAAAGCCCACCCATTCAAGCTCCATACGCTCCGCTCCGTGATCTCCGCCGTTTTTAATATGATCCCATACGCCGAATACAGCCTTTAACAGTTCATCCCGAAGCTCTTCCCCATGGGAAATCACATCCCGTTCTCCGCCTCCCAGCTCGATCCACCAGTACCCGGAGGTGACGTCGCTGTGGTCCCGCAGCATAAGCTGCTCCCCGGTATAGGTATTGGCCCAGAAAGGCTTTATAAAGGGCACCTCATGTCCCATATCCCTGGCCTTGAACATGAGGGAATTTCCCATGGTATAAGGATCCTCTGTTTCCGGGGCCAGAGACTCTCCATATTGGGAACTGCTCTCTCTTCCCATCCGGTACTCCGCTCCTGCCTTAGCCCCCAGCACACCGTCTCCCGTGGCATCTAAAAACAGATGGCCGTAAATACAGAAGTTTTTCTCCGTTGTCATCTGTAGGGCGCATACCGCCTGGATCCTGTCGCCATCACATAAAACCTCCGTCATATGAGTATTTAAATAAAGGGTGAGATTTTCCTGATAATGGACCTTTTCCCATAGAACGGAATCAAAAATCGGATACACCATCTCCGGGTTTCTCCGCTTGTTCTCCAGAAGGATCTCTTCTAAAATTCCGGTTTCCCTGGCATTGGGAACCGACATGTGATGATCCGCCCCGCAAATGTGCATCCGGATTTCAGAGCTGGCATTGCCCCCTAACACCGGCCTGTCATGGATCAGGGCCGTTTTTGCCCCTCTTCTGGCGGCGGCAATGGCCGCGCAGACGCCGGACATACCGCCTCCCACTACGACAAAGTCATAATGAAATGTATTCACGGATTCACCCCCAATTCCATGAGACGGCTCTGAACCTTTTTCACCTCAAGGGCTCTGGGAATCATTCCTGAAGCGGCGCACATGGCTGCTGCAATGCCCACCGCCTGCCCCATATTGGCGCAGATGGGCATGACGCGGTAATTGGAATGGGCCATGTGGGTTCCTGAAATATTTCTTCCCGCCAGATACAGATTGTCAATTTCTAAAGGCACGAAACAGCCGTAAGGGATGGTATACCCTTTTGACTGGGGGAAATGCTTTTGACAGCCGGTTTCATCAAGGCCATTGCCGGTCAGATTGTGCACATCAAAATTGAAACTGGCCTTTGCCACCACCCAGTTGTCGAATACCCGGGCCTCCAGGATATCCTCCTCTGTGATGGTCTCTTCTCCTTTAAAATGCCTGGTTTCCCGGATTCCCACCAGGGAGGCGGAGCTGATGATATAACAGTTTTCAAAGCCAGGGACATATCTTCTAAGAAAAGCAACTATTTTCTCCATCTGCTCTCTGCAGACCAGGGTTGCCTTTGTAAGATCCTCCACACTTGTGCCGTCCACTCCGGTGCAGTTGGTCATATTACAGGTGACCACTCCGGGAAGCGTTGTCTTGTATAAGAGCACATGTCCCGCAGGACTGGGCAGGTATTTTTTTCCCAGCTCCTGTAAATCCCCGTCAGGAAGGGCAAAGCTTTCTTCAAAGCCGCCTGGAAAAACGCCCCTTTCCTCATCCACACCTGCCACCTTAAACATGATCGTAGCAGGCTGCATGAGCCCGTCGCCTTCTCTGCCCTTAAAATAAGGAGCACCGGCCTTTGCCGCTATATCCCCGTCTCCTGTGGCGTCAATGACGATCTTGGCAAGGACAGCTTCCCTGCCTGATTTGCTTTCCAGGATCACTCCCTTAATCACATTTTCTTCCATAATGGCGTCGCTGGCAAAGGTATACAACCGGAGGCAAACCCCTGCCTCCGTAAGCATGCGAAGGAAAACTGTTTTTAAGCGCTCCGGATTGATGATCTGCCGTCCTTTTCCGGTAAGCTCTGCCGAACGGCTTAAGATTTCCTCGTAAAATCCCCCTTCCGTTTTCCCCGTCCAGTGGCTCATAAGCCCCGTGGTGGCAATTCCTCCCACATCTCCCGTCTGTTCCGCCAGCATGGTTACTGCGCCTTCTCTTGCAGCCGCAACCGCCGCCCCGATTCCTGCCGGGCCTCCGCCCAGTACCAGCACATCCACTTCACGTATTACGGGTATTTCTCTCTTATTTTCTGTTATATATTTCATATTCTCAACCTTATCCTTTCACCGCACCGGCCACCAGGCCCTTGACAAGAAACTTCTGCCCCAGCAAAAATACGAGGAAAGCCGGAACCAGGGCAGAGGCTGCCGCTGCCATGACCAGGTTGTATTCCGTCACGCTTTCTTCAATAAAATTCGTAAGGGCAATGGGAATTGTATACAATCTCCAGTCGCTTAAAAATACCAGCGGCTCCAGATAGCTGTTCCAGTTCCAAAGGAACACCACCATTGCCAGAGACGCCATATTGGGCTTGGCAATGGGAACCATGATCTTTAGCCAAATGAGAAACTCATGGGCGCCATCCACCCTTGCCGACTCCCTCAGCTCATCGGGAATCTGCATAAAATACTGGCGCATGAGAAATGTGCCTGTAATAGTAATCAGCCCCGGCAGGATCAGGGTTAAGTGAGTTCCGGTCAGACCCATTTTGTTGAACATAACAAACTTGGGAATCAGCGTTACCTGGCCGGGGATCATCATGGTGGCCAGATAGATCAGGAACAGAACATCTCGCCCCCTGAACTTTATTTTGGCAAAGGCATATCCCGCCAGTGTGCTGGTGAGCACCGATCCCGTCAGATTGATGGCAGCGATCTTTAAGGAGTTCCAGTATGCCAGGCCAAAATGGTAATTCCTTGCTGCCAGGCCTCCCACATTCCACACTTTCTTGTAGTTATCCGGATAAAAATATTTTGGTATCCATTCAATCGGCAGCTTCATGACATCCAGTGGAAGCTTCATTGATGCCGAAAGCATCCATAAAAACGGGGTAACCATGGAGACAGCCAGAGCCCCTATGACTACAGTAAACAGGACCCTTAAAATGATCCGTTGATATTTCTTCATTCCATCCGCCTCCTTTCCTCTTTATCGCCCATGTCCTCTGGGCATACAGGTATACCCGCAGGGTGTTTCCTCTTTATTGCCCATGCCCTTTGGGCATACAGGTATACCCGCAGGGTGTTTCCTCTTTATTGCCCATGCCCTTTGGGCATACAGGTATACCCGCAGGGTGTTTCCTCTTTATTGCCCATGCCCTTTGGGCATATAGGTATACCCCCAGGGTGTTTCCTCTAATAGCTGACCCATTTTTTCTGCCCTGCCCATTGGAACATGGTTATACCGAATAAAATCAAAAATAATATCCATGACATGGCAGAAGCATATCCCATCTTGTAAAAGGTAAAGGCTGAAGTGTAAATATAGTAAACCAGCACATTGGTGGCCGTTCCTGGGCCGCCTCTTGTCATGATCTGTATGGGCGCAAACACCTGAAAGGAAGTGATAAACGTGGTAATGATCAGGAAAAAGGTGGTTGGTGACAAAAACGGAATCGTAAGCCTGAAAAACTTCTGAACTTCATTGGCGCCGTCAATGTCCGCAGCCTCATAAACCTCCTGGGGAAGCCCCTGAAGTGCTGACGTATAGATCATATTGGCATATCCCACTCCCGACCATACGGTCATGAGCATCAGCGCCGGCAGAGCCCAGGTTGTATCTCCAAGCCACTGGGGAGGATTTTCCACTCCAAAGAACTTTACCATCTGGGTAAATGGTCCCCAGGGGGAATACATCATCACCCATACTATGGCAACCGCCACGATATTGGATATGTAGGGCATAAAAAGCGCCAGCCTCATGGGAAGTCTGGCAACGCAGTATTTATCGATGATGACCGCCAGCACCAGTGCCAGGAAAACTGTTACCGGCACCACTCCCACCGCGAAAATTATGGTGTTAATCAGGGAACTGGTAAACCATTTATCCTGCCACATTTCGACAAAGTTTGTAAGTCCGATAAAGTTCCAGTTGCCGATCCCCTTGGTATAATCCCAGTCCGTAAAGCTGATGATCAGGGAAAAGATCATGGGAAACAGGGTGAAAAGACACACACCGATAACATTGGGCAGTACGAAAGCATAACCTGTCAAATCTATTTTTAACTGTTTGCTAAGCCTGATTTTCTTCATGATCAGCGGTTCCCTCCTTTCTTCTTTTTTGCTCACGTATTTTGAGCAGCCAGGTACACCCGAAGAGTGTTTCTTTTATTTTCCCGGGGCTGCCGTTTCTTTTACGGCAGCCCCGGGAAGTATGTCTCCGATTATTTCTGCAAAAGCTCATCTGCCCTTGCTTTGGCCTTTTTCATGCCATCTTCAACCGTCTGCTTTCCGATAAAGATACCTTCCAGCTCCTCGACAACGATTTTCTTTACCTCTGCGATATGATTGGTAATAGAAGGAACCGCATAATTGTCGGCTGGTGTTATGAGTATCTTCTGAGTGGTTTCTGTATCCAGATAATCCTCAGCTCCCATGACAAACGCCTCAGTCACTTCCAGGGCATTATAAGTATTGGAAGCCGGTACACGGCCGCCTTCTACTACAGGAAGCATTCCCTCGGTGGCGTACCACTTTGCAAATTCCCATGCAGCGTCAATGTTCTGGGACTTTGGATTGATGCACAGATGATCTCCATAGCCGCCCTGGGTGTATTTTCTCTGTCCCTCTTCCACCACCGGATAAGGAGCAAAAGCCGTCTTAAAATCATGAGGATAGCTGTCCTGATCTTTAACGCTTCTTACAATCCATGGGCCCACCGTCATTGCAGATTTTCCTGTCAGGAACATGCTTTCCTGTGACAGCTTCTGGGTTACGGAATCCGTATGCGTAGGAGATGTTTTATCCACATTCATCATGTTATTGATCAGCTCAACGGATTTAAGCACTACCGGATCGTCAAAGCTGGTTTCCTTGTCATTTATATACATAGGATCTCCGCCGTTGGTCTGGGCGGCTAAATAGCCGAAAAGGTAGGTCAGATCCTGCTGGGAATTCCAGAACATGCCGTAAACCTTATCCTGACCTTCTCCATGAGTAAGCTTTTTGGCAATCTCCCGGAATTCCTCAAAGGTCCATTCCGTAGGAATTTCAATCCCAGCAGCTTCAAACATGTCTTGATTTAATACTATTCCGTACTGATCCAGCTTTGTTGGAATGGAATAAGGCTTCCCGTTAATGTAATACGCTTCGGCCAGAGTTCCAAAATATTTTGTCAGCTGGAAATCATCCCGGGCAATGAGCTCCGAAAGATCCAGCGCCATGTTTCCTTCCGCCCGCTTTGTCAGGACATCGGTGGCGTAGGTCATATAAAGATCCACTCCGTCTCCTGAGAGAAGATTTGTTTCCAGCTTTAAATTTCCCGTATCATCATTTACAAACCTCTCGTACTCTACCTGTATCCCTTTATCCTTGTAGAGCTGATTAAAGTTATCGCAAACCGCCTGAGGCCCGGCTTCCGCGGGAACGCCTCCCCACATCCGTAAAACCACGGGTTCTCCGTTACCTGCTTTTGGTTCCTCAGTTTTTGCTGCTTCTGTTTTTGCTGTCTCTGCCGACGCAGTCACCTGTTCCGTCTTCTGACCTCCCTGGCAGCCGGCCATCACTGACATTGCCATGAGAGATGCCATGACGAGAGCCCCTGATTTTTTCCACTTTCTCATTGTACCTTCCTCCAATAATTTTGATTTAGTTCAGACATGCAGAAATATTTGCGCAATTTGCGCGTGTGAGCTTGCTCACTAAGAGCAAATTACGCAAATATTTCTATAGGGCAGATGCCCCACATGCTTAAACCGTAACAACTGTTTATACTATAGCAAAAACAGCAGGTAAGTGATATCCCTCTGCCTGCTGTCTTTCTTCCAATTTTATCGATTCCCGGTTCCCCTGGTTCCTTTTTTTTCCAATACTTTAAAATTCTGCTTATTTTCTTTCAGATCCTGCTATTTCCTCTGCTTTTTTTAACCGTGCCTGGCGGTATTCCAAAGGGGACTGCCCCACGCTCTTTTTAAACTGGGTGCTGAAATAATTGGGATTAAAAATCCCGACCTGGTCTGCAATCTCATTCACCTTCAAATCGCTGCGTTCCAGTAAGTATCTGGCATGCTCCATCCTCACCCGGTAAACATATTCCACAAAGCTGATCCCTTCCTCCTTTTTAAATAGGTGAGAAAAATAACTGCCGCTCATGTTCACCATGGCCGCAATGTCCGCAACCTGCATTTCTTCCTTCATATGGCTTCGTACAAAGCTCTTTGCTTCGGCAACCTCTTTCCTTAAGACCCTGCCGCTGTTTGATTCATACTCCTTTTTATACTGCTCCACCAGCTCCAATACAGATTGCCGGATTTTTTCCAGATACGTATAATCATTGATGGAAGCCTCCATGTTTATTCCGTTTTTATCCAGGAATATATCGATATCGGCTCTGCTGCGGGCAAAGGAGGCTGCCAGGGCCCCATAAGCCTTTCTCAGCAGATAACGGATCTCCTCCGGCTCCCATTGGTTTTTTTCTTTCAGAAATTCAAAAAACTCCTCCAGAAACTTTTTTATCCCGTAAAAATCATGCTCCGCCGCCAGGCGCTCTAAGACAGAGCTGTGAAACCCCGACGGCAGCACAGCCCTTTCCCTGACGGTCCCCATGTATTGATGAAGCTTTCCGGGTTCCGAAAAAAAGCGCAGTTTCAGCGTGTCACGGTTCTGGGCAATGGCTTCCTTTATCCCTTTGATCCCTGTATATTCCCCGCTTAATGCTCCGCTTACCTCCAGGCCGTAATACTGCCTGGCGCAACTGGCAAAGATGCCAAACTCCTTTTCCATTGCAGTAAAAAAGGATTTATGGTCCTGATGTTCTTCCCGGTTTACTGCCACGGCAAAATCATATTCCCCATATTGGAACACCTCCGCCTGGTGATGGCGGCCAAACAGTTCACTAAGAATATTATCCATGGTAAATATGAGAAGCTCCAAATCCATAAAATCCCCTTTTTTTCTTGCCACCTTAAAATCATCGATGGTAATGGAGAGAATACAGAATGGCCGGTCAAAGCTCATGGCAAGGGGCAGCTTTGCCAGCTCCTCCAGATATTTTTTCAAAAAGGTTTCAGAGTTTAAGATCCTTTTAAACAATCCTCTTTTTATGACTTCCAGATTCCTTTCCGCCAGTGCGGAGGCTTCCTGGGCTGTGTCTGTCCCTTTTCCGGAAGAAGTGGCTTCATCCATGATTTTCAGCAGCTCCTCCGGCTTCACCGTCAATTTAAAAACATAATCAAACGCCCCCATTTTCATGGCACTTCTTACGTTGTCAAAATCATTATAGCTGCTTAAGACAACAAACTGAATGTGAGGATACTTTTCCCTGCACTCAGAGATCAGCTCAAAGCCATCCACCGGGCTCATCTTTAAGTCCGTAAGAACGATATCCGGCTGGTACTGCCTGATCTTTTGAAGGGCCTCTTCCCCGTCCGATGCGTCACAGACGATCCGGTATCCATAGTTTTCCCATTTGATCAATGACTGGATTCCCAGGCGCACCAAAACCTCATCATCCACGATCATTACCTTTTTCATCCCCTGATTTCTCCTCTCTTATTACCGGAAGCGTGAACAATACCACAGTCCCCCTTGTTTTAAGGCTTTCTATGGTCAGCCCGTATTCATTGCCAAAGGTAATCCGGATATACTCATCCACATTCTTGATCCCGATGCCTGTCAGCTTGCTTTCCTTTACCCGGTCCTTTCTGTAAGCCTCAAACTGCCTGATGACATTGGGGGAAATGCCCACTCCATCATCCTCCACATAAATGTTAAGGCTGCCCTCCTCCGTAAAACCGTAAATCCGGATCTGGATTTCCTCCCTGTCCTTGTCATATCCATGGATAATGGCATTTTCCACAATGGGCTGAAGGATGAATTTAACTGTTTTCAAATTCATGATGTCTTCTTCAAGATCGATTTCCAGCCTGCAATGGTTTCCATAGCGGCAATTCTGGATATAGAGATAATTCCTGATGTTCTCCACCTCTTCCGCCACCGTTACCATGCAGTTTTCCCTGCTCATGCTGTATTTTAATATATGGGCCAGAGCATCAATGCCATCCACAATATTGTCTGCTCCCCTTATGATCGCCATCCAGCGTATGGTCGACAGAGTATTGAAGAGAAAATGGGGATTTAACTGTGCCCGCAGGGATTCATACCGGTATTTTTCCTTTACCTCGTGCTCGTTTTTAAGCTGTTGAAACAAACCGCGGATGTTTACGGACATTTGCCGGAAGGAGCGGTTTAACTGGCCGATCTCATCGGAGCGCTCCATGTCGATGCCTTTTAAATCCATGTCCAGAGTATAATTTTCCATCTGGCCGCTGAGTTTTACAATGGGCTTTACCAGCATCCTGATGGATAAATACAGGATCAGGATCAGAGCGCATATGACGATCAGAAGGGTCACGTTCATCCGGAACCCGATCATTTCCATCTGGTTGGTCACTTCCTGATAATTGGTAAAGTGAAAAACCTTCATCTGCTGCTCGTTAAACACCCAGGGCTTTGGTATGGTGTAATAGCTGATGAGAAAATTCCCCCCTTCGGTCTGGTACCGTAAGTTCCCGCTTTTTTTCTCCGCCGTCTCCCGGTACAGGTGCCTTAAATCCTCTTCATGAATAAGTCCCTTGGTGTCATTTTGCAAAAGTACGGTTCCTTCTCCCACGCAGACATAGGCAATATCACCGGCATAGGCGTATTCCATCAAAAGATCGCTGAATTTTTTCTGGTCAATGCTGATAATAAGAGTTCCTATGACGTTTCCTGTGGTATAGTCCTTAAGAAGAGATTTTGCCAGGGAAATATAGGTCTGGTCTTTCTGTTCACCAATGATATAGGCCGGATTAAACATGGCCCAAACAATATGTCCATTATTCTCCCTGCTCTTTTTCACCCAGTCCTGATCCAGGAGAAACTGGTAATCCTGATAATTCATGCTCCAGTTGGAGTAGATCCTGTCGTAATCGTCAAACAGGAGAATCTTCATATCCTGAACAAAATCAAACCCGCTGGCAATGCTCAGTTTATGTACCATCTGGTCAAAGTACTTGGTATTGTCATATTCGGAGGTATTGGGATCTGTTATGCGCCTTTGCAGCTCCTCATCATACACAAAAACATTGGTCAACGCAGCTATGTTCTGTAAATTATCGCAGATATTCCGTTCTCCCCTTGAGATGTTCTGAATGACTTTTTCACTGAGCTTTTCCTGGATAAAATGTTCCATACTGACCCGCACGTAAATACAGACTCCTGCCAGAGGCATGACCACGCACAGCAGAAGCAGCAGGAACATCCGAACTGACAATTTAGAAGGCTTTTTCATCCCTTTTCCTCTTTCTGGTTTCATTTTATAAACAGCTCCCTATATCAGGCAGCAATGGGTATCTGGATACACAGCAATTTTTATTATAACAAATATTTTATCTCCTGCAAAGATGGGCATTTTTTTAAATCTGCAAATCTTTCTCAATTTCCCTATGGCACTTTTGCCCATACCAAGTATATTTTAATTGATTTTATTTCAGATTTATTTAAAAACAAAAAAAATAATGCAGTGCTGCTCCAGCTCCACAGCCTCCCAGGTGTTGACGATTTCATTGAAAATACGGTTGACCTTCCGGTCAATAGAAAAAGCCCATGTTTTTCAATATAGGAAAAACACGGACTTGTATTTTGAATGTTCAGACTGCCGCTGCTTTGCTGCCGTCTGTTATAAAGAATTTAATTTTCACATGGTATCAAAAGGAAAAACCCCTTTAATAATGATCCCTTCTTAAAATATGTTTGCACCCGATATAAGTCAATCCAAAATAAACGCCATAAATAACAATAATAAATAATGCCGGGATAAGAACGCTATCCATCACATTCACACGCTCAAAAGCCATCATTACATCATTTACAGCCTTAAGCCCAACAATGGAATGAGCAATTCCAAGCATTAGAGGCAGTAAAAAGTAACAGAGTATTTGTACAAACAATGCTTGGTCCAGCATTTTCTTTTCAGCTCCCAGCTTCCTTAACAGTGCATAACGTTCCTTGTTATCCGCTGCCTGGGCAAGCTGCTGGATTGCAAGAATTGCCGCACAGGCAACCATAAATACAATGCCAAGATATATGGCTAAAAAGGATATAATGGCTTTCATGGCAATTGAGGAGGCATAGATGTCCTCTCTGCTTGAATAATACCAAAAGCCCTTTTCCTGATAATCCTTGCTGTTGCTGTATTGATTCAGCTTTTCCTGAAGTTTCTTTGACTCTTCCCCTGTCTTGCTTTTCATGTTAAGCACATGATCCGGCGACTTGTCAAGGCTTTCAGAAAACCCGTCATTCACAACAAATGTAATACCGGAATCACTGTTGGAAAGCTTTATGTTTTGCACGTTCCCTTTTGGCTGAAGGGTTTTATTTCCAAGGGAAATCGTTACATTTTTATCAAGAAACTGCTGTGCAACATGCTGGTAAACATCACCGGTAGCAATGATGAAATACTCATTTTCAGGAAGATCGTTTTTTTCCTTTCCCTGCATTTCCAAAAACGTTTGGTAATCAGAAAACATTACAAAATCAAGAACACGCTTACCAATATCAAAGGACAGAGAAGAATATTCAACCGGGAAATCCTTGTAATGAAGGTCTCCGCGGTACGTGCTATATTCATGGCGAATGGCATCAATACTTTTTATTGACAAAGGCAGGCTTTCATATATGTTCTCATGATTCCCTTCCTTATTGCTGCCATAAAAACTGACATCGTAGGGAGCAGTCTCCTTTAAATCAGCCGACAGAATATTTTTCATGCTGTAACCGGTTGAAAAAATACCGATTACCAGAAGCAATACAATACTGACCACGGATATGGATATAAAATTTGTGTTGATTTTACTGGTGAGCTGACGGGTTACAAACATGGTCAGGTTTTTATAATACAGCTTCTTATTTGATTGTACCAGCTTTATAAGTATTCCCGAAAGGGAAAAGAAAAACAGTAACGAACCAACCGTTCCTAAAATAATGGACCAAAGGAAGGTACGGTTAATATTAATAATTCCATTTTTCAAAACCAAGGCATATGCGGTTCCTAAAAAAACAATGGATACCAGGAAAACCAGTAAGGATAATCTGGTACTTCTGATTTTTAAGCTTTCATTTTTCCGGCCGCCGTAAATCAAGTCAATCAGTTTATACTTGCTCACTGCAATTGTATTGAAAATGATTACGGTCAAAAAAATAATTGCAAAATAAAAGATACTTTTCACCGCTGCATCTGGTGAAAATATGAATTTATAGGCGGTCATATCCGCCTCAAATATCTTAGCGGTAAACACAGACATAAACTGTGAGCCGAAAACACCGGTTACCAGCCCTGCAATTAAAGCAAGGAGTCCCATGAGAAATGTTTCAAGTACAAAAATGGCAGAAATTTTACCTTTGCTCATACCCAAAGTCATGTAAATACCCATTTCTTTTTTACGGCGCCTGATGAAAAAACTATTCGCATAGACGATCAAAAAACCCAGGATCACCGCAACGAATACGGATATAACCGATAATATCTTTCTAAGTGCAATCATGGAATCAGTCAATATTTCCGTCACTACCATGATCTCCTGCTGTGCATAGATGGAGTTAAACATATAAAAGATAGAAACCCCAAATACAAGAGTGAAAAAATATACCGTGTAATCCTGCATGCTTTTTCCGACATTTTTAAAAACAAGCTTAGTCAGCACTTAAATCACCTCCAAGAAGGGCTATAACTTCCATGATCCGGTCAAAAAATTCCTTGCGTGATTCCTTTCCCCTGATAAGCTCATTAAACAGCTTACCGTCTTTAATGAACAAAATGCGTTTGCAATAGCTGGCGGTAAAAGCATCATGGGTTACCATCAAAATAGCAGCATTTATCTGTTCATTGAGATTTTTAAAGCTTTCCAAAAGCATCTTTGCAGACTTGGAGTCCAAGGCTCCGGTAGGTTCATCTGCAAGAATCAGGCTGGGATTTGTAATGATGGCTCTGGCTGCAGCTACACGCTGCTTTTGCCCTCCTGACATCTGGTACGGATACTTATGCAATACCTCCGTGATGTTTAAAAGGGAGGCGGCCTGGTGGATCCGCTCATCCATTTCTCCTGCAGGAGCTTTCATAATTGCCAGAGCCAGGGCAATATTTTCATGGGCAGTGAGGGTATCCAAAAGATTAAAGTCCTGAAAAATAAAACCAAGTTTTTCTCGTCTGAACTTTGACAGGGCCTCTGCTTTCATCTCAGTAACATCAGTTCCGTCAATATAAATATGCCCTGAGGTCGCATCATCAATGGTGGAAACACAATTAAGAATGGTGGTTTTTCCGCTGCCCGATGCCCCCATGATCCCGATATATTCTCCTTCTGAAACATTAAAGCTGATATTGTCAACAGCCTTTGTTACATTGCCTTTGTTGCCGTAATATTTCTGAAGGTTCTGAACCTTTAAGATTGTATTCATAATGTCCCTCCTCTCCTCTAATATTTAGAAATAATATTGGCTAAAATCGTTAAAATATAAATATGGGCCGGATAAAAGGCATAAAAGAAATATTTCATTCCACGGCCCTTCTGTTTATTATAGAGCAGCATAAATGGTAAAGCAAATACCATATACCACTGAATATTATCCAAAAACATGCTTTCCACACCGATCTCGGGATTATAACCCATTGCAAAGATCAAAAGGCTGAGCAGAAAATAAAAGATACCTATTTTCTTTTTATCCTGGTTGCATAAATATAATCCAACGCCTAAAGCAACCAGTACAATACCGCCTTCACAGAATAAGATGGAAGGAACAAAGAGCATTATCCCTCTTGTTATAAACAATAAACCAGGATTAGACATGGTCATTAAAATGATGATACTGCTGAAAACAGGAACAAGCATTAAAAATATATATTGCAGAAATGGACGGCTCTCTTTCCTGCATATGGAAATCCGCTGAATACTGAATATGATCAGGCATATTACAAATAATGTAGAAAAAATATTATTTATAATCATCCCACCGCCTGGCAATGGGAAGTAACTGTTAATCAGTTCATTGCCAAAACCCATAAATACAGATCCAACCCATAAACGCATTAAATATTTTACCGGGTTTCTTGTGTATCTCATGCCGTTGGCTGTAGCGAAAATGAATAAAGGCGCCGATAATCTGCCCAGCATTGTAAACCACAGAGGAACTTGATAAATGCCTGAAAACGTATAATGAATATGATCCAATACCATAAGCACCAAAGCTATTATTTTAATCTGAAAACTGCTGAATCCTTTTTGTATCATGTATGATCTCCTTTTCTATATCTGACTTCTATTTATTATAATTTCATCTGCCGTTTACAGCCATTGATTTGGCTTACAGGAAACGAACATTTTTGTCAACTTCCATTATACCGGTATTTCTTTGTAAACATTGGGATTGTAGTTATTTGGACTTTTAATTGTCCACACAAGTGCTTTGACCTGTGTGGTTGTCAGCCCGTAAGGTTCCACACCGTAATAATGATTTGCGGCCTGTTTTAATCCATAGCAGCCTTCCCCGTAGTATGCAATATTACAGTAAAGTTCCAGTATCTCCTCCTTTGTAAGTTCTTTTTCAAGCTGAAAAGCAACAAACAGTTCTGCGATCTTCCGCTCATATTTCTTTTCAAAAGAAAAATACATATTTTTTGCAAGCTGCTGGGTAATGGTGCTTCCCCCTTGTACAAAGCCTCCCCCGATCACATTGTTTGCCATGGCTCTTGCAGTGGCTATGGGATCAATGCCAAAATGATAATAAAAACGTTTGTCCTCTGACTTTAACACCTGGGTTATATATTCTTCCGGTATTTCATCAAATGTAATATAGCTTTTCTGCTGTTTAAGTTCTTCAATCCTGTCCGGTACGCCTATGGTTTCTGTTGCGGTTTTATACATTTCATATCCGGCAGAAACCATAGGAGATAGTTTCACAATACCCATAAGGAAACTGATGACAGCAAGCAACAGGATACTGATACTGGTTATTTTATTTTTCATCAAAATTACTCCTTTCCTGGTTTGTTTCTTCAGTATAACAGCGAAAGGATTCTGTAACCATAGATTTTACTTACGTGAAACGAACAAATTTGTAAGATAAAAGGGTTCCGCTTGCAAATATGCGGAACCCTTTACTGCAGGAAAGACTGTCTGTCTTTCGGAAATATTATTTTAATAGTTGTCCCCTGGCCTTCCCTTGACTGGGCTTCTATTCCCAGATACATTTTCTTACACAGCTCACGGCAAAGGTACAGCCCGATCCCCGTAGACTTGGCGAAAGCTCTTCCGTTTTCTCCTGTAAATCCTTTTTCAAACACCCTCCCAAGGTCACTTTTAGAAATACCGGTTCCGTTATCCCCCATAGAAAGAACAATATTTTCCTGGTTTTCATCAGCAAAAAAACATAGAGTCAGACCATCTTTTTTATATTTGATACTGTTGGCAATCACCTGCCCTATAATGAAATCAAGCCACTTTTCGTCAGCATAAACGGTATAGTCAAGATTGTCCAGTGTAACCTGTGCGCCGCATCCGATCAGTTGTTTTGAGTGTTTCTTTACAGCGGTTTTCACCAGGCTGTCAAGGGAAAACCTTTTGATGCTGTAGTCAGACGCTACGTTTGTGCTTCGGGCATAATATAGTGCCTGTTCAATATAAGAATCCACCCGTACCGTTTCCTCAGAAATTTTCTTTGTGATCTCATTGCGGTTATTTTTGCACATAAGATCAATGCAGGAAATGGGGATCTTTATCTCGTGGATCCATGTTTCAATGTATTCCCGGTATTCATCCTGGGATATTTTATAGGATGCAATCTCATCGTTCATGGCTTTTGTAACCTGCTTAAGAATCTGGCAGAGAATTTCTGCTTCGGCAAAATCAGGCTCTTCTAAAAGTGAAGCAATGTACTGCTTTTGTTCCATGGACTCCAGGGTTTTATTGAGTCCATGATAATATCTGCTGCGGACTAAATATTCGTATATCAGCGTACCGGAAGAAATTATGACAATGGTCATGGATATAAGTATAATGGCATAATGGCTGATATGGTAAACATCTAACAGTAAAACTAAAAAAACAATGATAAAGCCCTGGGCCAACAAAAATAAAATCTTATCTTTCAAAAAGCTTGAAATCTTCATATCATATACCCTTGACCGCGTTTGGTCTTTATAACATCCACTGCCCCGATTTCTTCAAGTTTTTTACGGAGACGGTTGACATTCACTGTCAGTGTGTTGTCATCCACGAATTCATCCGACTGCCAAAGCTCATCCATCAAATCATCCCGCGACAGGATGCTGTCTGCATTCTGCATTAAAACGGAAAGGATGCGCAGTTCATTTTTCGTAAGCCCGGTTTCTTTGCCTTCGTAATATGCTGTACTTTTTGCCATTGACAATGTCAAGCCCTTATATTCTATTTCTGATGAATAATTTTTCTGATTGGTACGTTTGAGTATGGCTCCGATCCTGGCAAGCAAAATCTGAATGTTAAAAGGTTTCGTAATAAAATCGTCGGCGCCCAGGTTCATGCTCATCAGTTCATCCATGTCATTGTTGCGGCTTGTTACAACAATGATCGGCACATCTGATGTCTTGCGGATCTCCCGGCACACGTGATATCCATCGCAATAAGGCAGATTGATATCAAGTAAAATCAGGTCGGCGTTTGAACCCGTTGCTTCCGATATAATATTTTTAAAGTCATCACTTGTTTCACAAGAATAATTATAGCTTTCAAGCAGGGAAATCAGCTCTGTTCTAAGAACCTTATCGTCTTCAATGATAAACAGTTTCAAATTGAAATTACCTCCCAAATTCCTATTTGCCGTATTGGTATGATACCCGTTACTTATAGGATCAACCAAAACTTGAAAAGAAATCAGAAAATAGCTGATCCTGTTCAGGCTTATGGGTAACATAGCCGATTTGTTTCTCTGTCTCAAAACATGCCTGATGCACCTCCGGATTATAATGACTTCCCATGAGTAAAAATGCAAATTTTTTCTTCATATTATTTTCTCCTCGTACAAATATTCTGTAGCTTAAAATTACCACCTGATAATTCTGTCAGGCATTTCCCAGTAATAAATAAGCCTTACGTTCTGGTTGCCGGTGATTTAGCAGCAAGTAACAATAAAGCCTGAAAGATATCATTTTGATATCTCCCAGGCTTTTATCCTTCCTTACCGAAATTATAAAACTATGAGCTCTCTCCAGGTCATAAACCTGTTAAACTTTAAAATCCCAGAAAACATTATTTTTTTATAAGACAATATTCTTTTAAATTGGTTATTATTATACATTTTATTAACCCATTAGTCAATATTCTTTGTTTGGGAATCTGGCGAACAACTCTTTTTTAAGATTAATCCTTTACTACAGCCTCAAAAGTGATGATTTCTTCAGAAGATGATGGATATTTTCCCAATTTATAATCGGAAGAAATCACAATATCTTTAAATCCGATGCTTTCAAGCACTAATCGGAACTCTTCTACTCCATACCACCGTAACGGAAAAAGCTCTAATTCCGTCTGCACAAGTACGCCTTCCCGCCACCTTTCATATCGCCCATGAGAAATTGTATATTGGTTGATATAATCAACTTCTACAATTTTATTTTCCAATGTAATGATATCTCCATTGGGACACTCCCAGGTTCTTGTGGAAACAATGCCTGTTGAAATATTTTTTTGCAAAGATATATCAACCATTAACCGGCCGCCATTGGATAGATGCTCATAGAAATTCTGCAATGCTTTTATGGAATCAGCCCTTTTGTACAATAGAAGAAATGTTCCTGTGGGTACTATAATAGCCTCATAATTAGTATCCTGTGAAAAAGACTCCATCTTTGCCTCAAAAAGTTTAGGATTCAGTCCCCTTCTTTTGCAGTTATCATGACAGATGCGCAGCATATCCTTTGAACTGTCAAATCCTTCTACATGAAATCCTTTTTCTAAAAGCGGAATTAATATACGTCCGGTTCCTGTTGCAGGTTCAAGAATCTGGCCCTTACACGACTTTAACCTATCCGCATAAAATTCTATATCTCCAAAAGAATGGCCCACAGGCTTATCCATATCATATACTTCTGAAGACAATCTACCATAATAGCTTAACATCCTTCATCCCTTTCTTCCCTGATTATTCTGTTATCTTGCTTTTTAACAGGGATATAGATATCCATAACCGTATCCTGCCTGTGATGACAGCGTTCATCGTAAAATTCAAAATCAAATTTACTTTCGTCGTAAACATAGCCGCTGTCTCTGAACCAATCTTCAAAAATATATTTCCATGTGCCTGCAATCGTCTTTGCAAACTCTTTTTGTTCCCAATCATTGGTGGTATCCACAGGATTGGTGGTAAAAACAGCATACTCGGCATTTGGAATTTCTACTGTCAGCATATCTTCCTGGGTATTTGAAAAATCATCAACAATTACACCCAAAAGATAGATTGCATCACCACATTCTGATAAAGGAACATACAATCCCACTTCCCCATGCTTTGCCGGATTCAGAATTTTGTACATTTTACTTTCTAAATTTTCGCCGTTATAATTGCTCCAGAAAGATGCTACATCCTTTGTATAGGCTGCCCCGGTAATATCGGTTTTAATTCCATAGCCGGCAACCTTAAATGCGGGTCTTTTTACAATAACAGGACATGCACTTTTTATATCAGCATACCCGGACATCCGTTCCACATACTGTGTGGGGGTATAGCCAAAAGTTTTACGGAAAGCTTTGGCAAAACCGCCGGATGTCTCAAACCCATAATCAACTGCAATATCAATGACTTTCCTTCCCCTGAATAATTCCGTGGCTGCCAGGGACAACCTGCGCCCTCGTATGTATTCCATGACAGATACACCCATGCACAGATTAAAAACTCTGCAAAAGTGATAAAGAGAATACCCGGATTGATTTGCAATTTCTTCAATAGTAACATTTTCTCTAATATGGTCTTCAATGAATTTAATACATTTATCCATATGTTCTCTGTAATTCAATGTTCACTCCCACCTGCATTTTTCTGTATGATAACTTAATTATAGCATTAAGTTTAAAAGAAAGATGTTCCTGCCTTGCTAAATATTAATAAAGGGGTAATATAAGTAAAACTTATGTCATATATAAAAAGCATTAAGTTTACCAATATCAATTCTCATGTTATAATAAAGTGAATTAAAAAACATCCCATCAGCATTTGTCGTGGGTTTCAAAGGAGAATCATGCATATGGAGAGACTAATAGGTACTGTTTCAAGAGGCGTACGCGCTCCAATTATCAGGCAGGGAGACGATATTGCAGAAATAGTAATTTCAAGTGTACTTGATGCAGCAAAAAGTGAAAATTTTGAATTGCGGGACCGAGATGTTATCGCCGCTACCGAAGCCATTGTTGCCCGTGCTCAGGGTAATTATGCTACGGTTGACCAAATCGCCGCTGATATAAAAGATAAATTTGGCAATGAAACCATCGGTATTGTATTCCCTATTTTAAGCCGTAACCGTTTTTCCATTTGTCTTAAGGGCATTGCAAGAGGTGCTAAAAAGATCATAATTATGTTAAGTTATCCTTCGGATGAAGTAGGTAATCACCTAATCGATCTTGATGCTTTAGATGAAAAAGGCATTAATCCCTGGACTGATGTTTTGACAGAGGCACAGTACCGTGAACTTTTTGGCTGCAGGAAACACACCTTTACCGGAGTCGATTATATTGAGTACTACAAGGAGCTTATCCAAAAAGAAGGCTGCGAGGTGGAAGTTATTCTTGCAAATGACTGCCGTACCATCTTAAATTATACAAAGCATGTTCTTAGCTGCGATATCCATACCCGTTTCAGAACGAAACGTTTATTAAAGGCTGCCGGAGCAGAGATTGTGTTTGGCCTTGATGATATCTTAACCGCAGCCGTTGATGGCAGCGGGTATAACGAAAATTATGGCTTGCTTGGCAGCAACAAAGCTACCGAAGACACGGTTAAGCTATTCCCAAGGAATTGCGATCCGGTTATTAAAAGCATTCAAAATGGCCTCCTTGAAAGAACCGGAAAACATGTGGAAGTCATGATTTATGGTGACGGCGCTTTCAAAGATCCTATGGGTAAAATCTGGGAATTGGCAGATCCGGTGGTTTCTCCGGCGTATACGGAAGGCCTGGAAGGCCAGCCCAATGAAGTCAAATTAAAATATCTTGCCGATAACGATTTTGCTGATTTAAGCGGAGCAGAACTAAAGGCTGCTATTTCCAATTATATTCAAAGCAAAGAGAGCAATTTAGTCGGCAGCATGGTATCTCAGGGAACTACCCCCCGCCGGTTAACCGACCTGATCGGCTCCCTTTGTGATCTTACTTCAGGCAGCGGCGATAAAGGAACACCCATCGTATTAGTACAAGGCTACTTCGATAATTACACCAAATAAATTAATGTGTGTAATTAATTCTCTTGTATCTTAAAATATTTACTTCAATATCATAATCGGATATAATAAAGATGATAAGGGGTTAAAAATGGCAATGGCTAAAAGCCATTGCCATTTTTATTAAGGGTCTTTATGTGTAAAGACTCATTGCTGTTTTGCCCTGACAAACCCCATTGCTTCCTTACCGGTTATGTGTTCCACATCAATTGCAATTAAGTAAGCCTGTGTGCATCCGGCTATTTCCTTATGTCTGGCATCTTCAGGTTGGTCACCTGAATACTTTTTTGCCAGGGCCTTGAATGCTTCCAGCCTTTCATCACCCTCCACAATTCTGGCTTTTCCAAAGGCAATAACACTGCGGAAGTAAGAAGTATATTCTTTACTTACAATAGTATCTTCATCAATTACGGAAAAAGATACCTTTGGGTATTTGATGACAGCATCAATTTTATGTCCGGCTTTTGCTGAATGGAAATATATTTTTCCATTAAAATATACATAGCTTAAGGGAACAGCATATGGGTAATCCTCATCTCCTAAGCATGCCAAGACCCCATTTGTACATCGGTCCATTACGGCAGTTGTATCTTCAGACGATAATAATTGTTTGTTTCTTCTCATTTCTCTAAACATTTGGTACTCCTCTCTTTCCCTGCATCCCATTGCAGTAAATTGGCTTGATTTAATTATAGCAAAGATAGTCAATAGTCTGATGGGCTTCAAAGAAAGATCTTTATTGCCATAGAGCAGGCATTAACTCCCAATCCAGGAAAAAACATACTGCACCTGTTCCTGACTTTGGATTTCGGGTTTTACAAGTTTTTGAAAGGTTCCCGGCAATCCCTTTTCCAACGCAGCCAAATGGAAATGGCTGGCGGCTATGCCTATATCGACCCTTGGAAGATCTATTTTTGCATTGTCGCTTTTTTGAGATCTTGCCAGATAAAAATGATACATGTCTTTATCCTGCACAATTCTCCAGGGCTGCTTATTGACTGCGGAAGGAGCCAGCCGTACCATTTCCAGTGGGAAGGCAAACTCCCCTGCCTCGTCTTTTGTCAAAGGCCGGGAGAAATTCTGTTTAAAAAACAGTTCACTCCATTGTTTTCTCTGATCTGACTTTACTCCCCACCCCATCAGCGATTCCAGCATTCTTTTTTTACCTGTGGGATATCCTATAGGGGAAATACAGGGGAAAAGGTCCCCCTCTTTTAAATTCATGGCTGCGGCAAAACCGCTGCGGTTAAAGGTCCCGCCAAGCCAGCAGGTACCAAGCCCAAGGGATGTGGCATACAGAACCAGTTTTTCAAAGGAATATCCCAGGGCTTCCAAAGCCAATTCACTGTTCGCCACCGATGCGCCGATATAATTTTCGGTACCTTTAATGACCCCATAAGTTCCCAGCTTTTCTCCCTCAGATGAGGCAGTCTTTTCCAGCAGACGAAAGGTAACGTCTATGGAAAAAGGATTGGATAAACTTGCAATATAGGTGTTGATTTGATCCTTTTCATTTTTTGAAAGACCACGGTTCTCATAAGTACGGATACTGCTGCGAGCCTTGACTGTTTTTTCAACAGGGAAATCCATTTTCATATTTTACTGCTCCTTCCGTCAGACTAACGTCTTATAACGATTGATCTTTGCTGCTGAAATAAATTCATCTGCTTTTTCTGCTTTGATGAAATTCTTTGCAAAGACTTTTATCATAGGTTTATAAACTCTCTTTTGCTGTTTGTTTCCAATTTTCGTAATGTACCCGATCTGCCTGATAGCGGTCAACAAATTCATTTTTCTGCCCATCAGGGTAGCCTATGGAAATCAGTGCAAAAGGCCTGATATGATCCGGAAGCTCAAACAACCGGCTCACATTTTCCGCAACAGCATGGGATGTGGCAACCCCCAGCCATACACCTCCAAGTCCCAAATGAACAGCTTCCAAAAGCATGTTTTGCGCTGCAGCGCTCATGTCCTGCTCCCATCCGGTGGGCACTGCCAGCGCTTTATCATTGGCCAGCAAAACAAAGGTTACAGCAGAATTCGCAGCCAGCTTTGCATAAGGAGAGGTTTGGGCAACTTGAGCCAATGTTTCCTTATCCCTGCACCACAATAAATTCCCAGGGCTGTTGATTGGCTGCTGATGGAGCCTGCATGGCCGCACGGAGCAGCTTATCAATTTTTTCAGGTTCTACTTCCTGAGCTTTAAACTTTCGAATACTTTTTCTGATGAAAATTTCTTCCATAGACATGACCTCCTGAATTTTGATTTCTTATTTCATTTTTTTATCGTCCATACTTTTAAGCAGCTTGCTGCTGATTTCTATAAATCTGGCAGTTTCTTCTTCAGTCAGTACATCCTTATACTCGTCTTGAAGCATATTCCACGCTGTTATAATTTCACTTTGCATGGCCAGACCCTCTGGCGTCGTACAAAGATATACATTCTTTCCTTCTGCTTTTTTTGCAATAAGCCCTTTTCGCTCAAGTCTCTCCAGGAGACGCGTTATGGTAGACGGTGTCAAGTGCAGCGTTTCACCAATTTCCTTTTGCTGTATGCCGCCTCTGAGATTTACAATATACAGGAGTATTCCATGGCTGGGGGACAATCCCGTTTTGCTGAAGGCTTCATCCGCCATTCTTCCCATTTCCCGGGCGAGTTTTGCAGAAGTAAAAAACAGACAGCCATTGAGCTTACATTCCTGATCCTTTGATTCGAAATTACAATCCAAAACACTACCTCCTTTGTTTGTACATACAAATATATCATTTCTTTGTTTCGCCGTCAAGTATACTAATGAAAAAATACTTATATACTGCACAAAACCTCTGAAATGTAATCAAGGCAATGGTTCCAGCCTTTACAGCAATTCAGAGGTTTTGGCATAAAAATTTATTAATCGTCATCATAGCTTTTAAGAGGAGTGGAATATGGATTGTTTTTATACTCATAATTTTCAATTGGCACCGGTCCTCTAACTACTGTCCTGTGAATACGCAAATCTCCATTTTCAGCAGCAGCAATTCTCCAGTCAACCATTTGTATTTTACCGTCAACAATTTCAATCCCATTTATACCACGAGTTCGTATACAACATCCAGTATTAAAGTATGGGAGTTCATTTGCTTTAGGAAATTTGGGTCTGTGAGTATGTCCGCAGATAAGCATCATTTTATGTTTTTCTATCCATCTTCCATATACCTTCTCTACTTTATGTCTTTTATATAAATTACGAGCCGGGCTAGTTGGATTGCCGAATCCGACAATATGCAAATACCTCCAAAAATACCGAAGTAACAACATGGAAAAAAACCATAACTGATCATTCATAAAGTCGCCCTGATGGCCGTGGAGCACAAAAATCTTCTGTTTCGTTTTCTTATGTTTAAGAATGATAGCCTCCTTCGGCTCCAACCCTCTATATAAGTCTACTCGTATCTGATTGTATTCATCATAATATTGATAATAGTTTTCTTTGATAAATCGCTTTGATTTTAAATAAATATTATGATTACCATATAACATAATAAAGCGGCCTGCATCATAAAACTTTTTTATTACTGTAAAAACATCGCTATGAGCCAAACGAATAACACTAAAATTCTTGTATTCCCAAAGCTCATCTCCGTCACCAACTTCAATATATTCATATCCTTCTTTATAATAGTAATTTAATGCATGTAAAAAAACATTCTGATTTCTTGTGAATTCATCGGAGATGCTGTCATCACCCCTGTGCATATCACTAAAAAATATATATTTTGAATCATTATCAAAATATATTGTATCAGCATTTTTATAGGCATTCGTCAATCGTCTTTCAGTCTTCATTTTACCTCCATTAATATCAAGTTTATAATCTATTATTGGAAATTTAACCGATAACTGTTGTTCGATTTCCCCATTTCTGTTGTTATATTATACTATACGATAATCCGATGCTTTTCTCCATCATCCACCAGCAAAACCCGGTTCCCCTCAATGGCTTTGCCATCCACAGTGATTGCTTCCGTTGTCAGCACTCCCTTGCTTCGGCTCTCAACCATGATCTCATAAAGGGACTTCCCATACTTATATTCAATGGAAAAATCTCCGAAACTTTCCGGCGTGGCCGGATCAATGACCAGTTCATTCCCCTCTTTCCGAATGCCCAGAAACCAGCTTAACAGCCCCTGATACATCCAGCCTGCAGAGCCGGTATACCAGCTCCACCCGCCTCTTCCGGTATAAGGGGGGCAAAGGGATATATCCGCCGTCATTACATACGGTTCCTTCTCGTACTTCAGCACATCCTTCCTGTTTTGGGTCACGTGAATCGGGTTAAGTATGGTGAACAGGGTCTGAGCCATGTGATGGTCACGGAGCATGGAGGTGGCAATGGCCAGCCAAACCGCCGCATGGGTATACTGGCCTCCGTTTTCCCGCATGCCGGGGATATAATTCTTAATATAGCCTGGATTTTTGCTGGTCTTGTTAAAGGGAGGCGTTAAAAGCAGGGAAATGGCATCCTCCTCCTTAACCAGATAACTCCATGCCGACTGCATTGCTGTTTTCGCCCGTTCTTCCTTTGCCCCCTTTGATATCACACTCCAGGACTGGCTGATGGAATCTATCCTGCACTCATCATTTTCCTTTGAACCCAGCTTTGAGCCGTCATCGTAAAAGGCCCGTAAATACCACTCCCCATCCCAGGCGTGTTCTTCAATGCTTTGAAGCAGTTTTTCCCGTTTCTGCTCCAATTCCCGGCCATAGGCCCCATCGCCTTCCTGATCGCACAGGGGAATAAAGTCACCCATTACGGTATACAAAAACCATGCCAGCCAGACACTCTCCCCCTTTCCCATCATTCCCACCTCATTCATGCCGTCATTCCAGTCCCCTCCTCCCATGAGAGGAAGTCCATGTTCTCCAAAGCAGGTCCGGTCAATGGTTTTTCTACAATGCTCATACACACTTCCAGAGCGTTCAGATATTTCCGGAGTAAACATTACATCATGCTCATCCTCCTTAAGCACCGGACCCTTGATGTAAGGTACCTGCTCCTTTAAAATTGTGGCATCTCCGGTGCTTTTGATATAAGCAGCGGTACAATAAGGCAGCCAAAGTAAATCATCGGTTATTCTCGTTCTTACCCCGATTCCCATGGGAGGATGCCACCAATGCTGGACATCCCCTTCTTCAAACTGCCTGCTGCAGGCAATTAAAATCTGCCTGCGCAGAATTCCGGGATCTGCAAAGAGAAGGGAAAGGGTGTCCTGAAGCTGGTCCCGGTATCCGTAAGCACCTCCGCACTGGTAAAAGCCGGCTCTTGCCTGAATACGGCAGGCCACTGTCTGATAAAGAAGCCAGCCATTTAACAGAATATCTACCGCCCTGTCTTTCGTCTTTACCTGGACCGTCCCCAGTAATCCGTCCCAATAGGCTTTCACCCTGTTAAACTCCGTTTCTGCAGCGGAGACCTCCCTGTACTTGTGTCTGATTTTGTAAATCTCGTCAAGGCTGCTGCTCTGCCCCAGCCCGAACAACACGGTCTTACTCTCCTGGGGCTGAATTGCTATTGATACCTGAATTGCTCCGCAGGGATCATAGCTTACCCCTGTATTGCAGGATAGCTTGACTTCCGCTCCCCGCGGCTCCCGGATGCTGCCCTTCTGTCCCAAAAACTCCTGTCTGTCACCGGTATAGCCGGAAATGGTTTCACTGGAGAACAGGTAGGAATAGGTGTTTTGAAAATTCATGGTATAGATGTTCTTTGCATATAAGCATTCGTGTTCATTGTCATAGGAAGTCAGGATATAGGGATTGGTATGCTCCCCCTGGGTGCCCAGCACCCATTCCACATAATAGGTCAGGCTTAAATATTTCACTTTATCTGAACGGTTCGTCAGGGTAAGGTTCCATAGCTTCACCGACTCTTCCAAAGGAGTAAAAACAGTCAGTTCCTGATCAACCAGTTCTTCCTCATGAAGGAACCTGGTGTATCCAAAGCCATGTCTTACCCGGTAAATGCCCCGGTCAGACCTTCCAAGAGACATGGGAGTCATTACCTCACCGGTTATTTCATCCAGAATATAGATCGCCTCTGAGGCTCTGTCACTTACGGGATCATTGGACCAGGGCGTAAGCTTGTTTTCCCTGCTGTTGATGCTCCAGGTAAAGCCCCCGCCCGACTCCGATATCTGGAATCCAAAGCTCTTGTTTGAGACAACATTAATCCAGGGTGCCGGCGGCCGGTTATTGCCCTCCAGCAGAATTTCATATTCTCTGCCCTCACAGGCAAATGCTCCGAAGCCGTTAAAAAATTCATAACCTTCTGTTTCTTTCTCCTGTGTTGTTGGTGCATATGCTGTGTCCAAAGCCTCTTCCTCCTTAAAACCTAATATTCCTCAAGTAACTCTTACAGATTTTCTTTTCCATTGGTAAAATAAATCCCCGTCTTCTCTGAAAATACAACCCGCGCCACCGTATACAGCAAATCAATCTCCGCCGGCTTCATCTCGTAGGTATGCAGTTTAAAAAAGCTTGGCTTCTCGCTTCTGGAGTCATAAATCCGGAGAGAGCTTGTCATATCGTTGATTAATTCATCCACTTCCTGATGATAACCATGTTTGGAATCAATCAGGAGGATCAGATCCACCATAACACGGTTGATTCTTAAATATTCGTAAGCCTTTAATACATCCTTTACGATTCTTTCCTCATCCATGGACCGGACCATGAAAAGCAGAATGGGATTATCGCCGGATATGCCGAATTTCCATAAGAAACTCTGATTCATAAAGTTACGCCTTATATTTTCAGCCGGTCCCCGGTAAATGCCCCCAGGATAGAAAATGGGGCTGATTAAATCCTGAAAAGCGTTTAGCTGGGTCCTGTTAATCTCCAGATATTTTAACTCCAGGTTTGTTTGAAGCCTGAATTTCTCCAGGATATCGTCAATCCGGTAACCTACATTCAATTCCTCTGCGATTTTTATTGCTTCCTCCTTGCTGCCGCACACTCCGGTAATGAAAGAAATGCAGACAGTTTCACCTGCTCCAATGAAGAACTGGGCCCGCAGGCTCATGATGGGATCATTGCAAAAGCCCGAATTATTGAAAAAAGCAACGCTGTTAACCACAGAATCCGGATTCTCCAGGGTATTGTTTCTCCCCATAAAGTGTTTTCTGTCATTTTCGTATTCTAATTTTTTACACAGCTTCACTCCAGTTCTTGCCATGTGCATCACATAAGGATTATCATCCTCTTTCTTCCTCCGTCTTTTTGCAAGAAAGATTTCCTGCTCTTCCAGATACTCACTTTCCAGAAACAGCTTATTAAACGCAGGATGGCTGATCTCTGCCAGATGGGTGTCATCCACCACCTCCAGATAGCTGGTCACTTCCAACTGCTTCTCCTCATTCCCGTGATTGGTAAATGTAATCTTTCGTATCTCAAGATTATGGTCCGCATCCGGGCTGACAATCATGTGTGACGAGATGTCCCCGTCCCTGCGTTTAAATTCCGCCTGGTGGGGGCAGAAAATCACCTGGTAATCCTCTGGCTCTGTTTTGGTGGGATGATAGGCCGCACTCCAGATCTTCCCCTGTTTCATGTCCTTGATATAGATATAATTACCTGTATTCGCGTAAATATCCGATCGCCAGCGGTAAAGCATCCGGTCCTCATATTTACTGAAACCGTCTCCATCAGAGGTTATCATCAGTGAATACTTACCATTTGACAAATAATTCACAACTGGTGGATTTACGCCTTGGCGGCTGACATACCGGTTGCTGTAAAAATCTTCTTTAAAAAGGGGCTTTCCGATTTTTATTGTATATCCCTGCTTGGCAATGGAAATCAAATAGGACTGGCGCTTTTCTTCCAGCAGGACTTCCGTGGCCTTTATCATCATCTCCCCGTGAAACCTCTCCCGAAGGATGCCCTCATTCAGATAGTTATTAATGGCTGCCAGATTCATCCCCTGATGATGGGCCATATAGGATTTTACAATGCAGTAAGGCGTCAGCTCTACCGAATTTGGAACATTAAAATCAACGGACTCATAGAAGCCGTAAGTGCCGAAAGCGCCTAATTCCTTCAGCCGCTTTAAATTTTCCATGCATTCCTCTTCTGCCACATCCAGTGCCAGCATCGTTGCATAGGGAGCCACCACCATGGAATTTTTACGGACCGGCTGGAGTCTTATCTTTGGTACACCAAAGGCTTTGTACTGGTAATTTGCATTTAAATCAAAGCGGTAATACTGAGATTCCGATATTCCCCAGGGTATTTCCGCCTCCTTTGCATACTTCATATGCTGAAGTACCGCCGCCCTGGAGGTCTGGGCGTAGACCGAGCCTTCATATTCCTTGAATACAAGATTCGGCATCAGATATTCAAACATGGTTCCGCTCCAGGATACAAAGCATGGAATGCCCTTGACAACGGTCAAAGGTCTGCCCAGCTTGTACCAGTGCTTTACCGGCACTTCTCCCATGGCTATGGCAAGAAGGCTTGTAAGTGCCGATTCCGATGCCATCAGGTCATAGCAGCCCTCATCCAGCATATGGGAGGATACATGATATCCAATATGGAACAGCATTCTCTTTTCGTTAAATAAAAAACGGAAATCAACATTTGTTAAAATGCAGTCTATTTTATTGGCCACAGCCTTGATCCGTTCTATCATGCTGTCCGCAAATTGATTTCCCTCCGCTGCAATACGGCAAAGGGATGGATAGGAAGAAAAACTCTCTTCCTTCAGTTTTAAGGCCGCAGCTTCATTTACAGTACTGTCAATGAGGTTCATCAAATGTCTGCTCCACAGGTAATCAGCAGACGGCCGGATCTCCCTCTCGATTAAATCTTCCCAGATATCCGCAATGTCTTCTATCATTTCCCCGATCCTATGATACCCGTTCCTAAGGCCGTTTCCAGTAGGATTGCCTGTTTTGCGTTTAATTTCCTCATTGCTGTCCTTAACTGCGATCCTAAGCTCGGACAGAAAATTGTCGGGATAAACCGGCTTGTGGATCTGTTCTAAAAGGCCGTTTTTCAGGGCAACCAGATGTCCCAGGAAATTCCCGCTGTCCACGGTGGATATATAGGCAGGGTTAAGCACCTCCAGAGTTTGAATATGATACCAGTTATAGAGATGTCCCTCCCATTTCGGCATTTTCTGGACCGTTTCTATGAGGTTCTCCACGGCTTCCACCGTAGAGCTGAGCGTCTCAAACCCAAAATCCCTGGCTGACAAAATTGCCAGAAACTGAAGTCCTATATTGGTCGGCGATGTTTTATCGCTTACTTTTTTAACCATTGAAATCTGGTAATTATCGGGACAGAGCCAGTTATTTTCTTTCGTGGAAAACTCCTTAAAAAACTGCCAGGTTCTGCGTGCAGTATCCAGAAGCACCTCACTGTCCTGTGCTTTATCCCTCAGATGATGCTTTTCTCCCGGCTGGCTGATCCGGTATGCGATTTCAAAGGCAAGACTCCAGGCAGCAACTGCCATTGCTGTAAGAATCATTCCTGCCGGGTTTAAATGTCCCATAAATAAAATTATCATTAGCACAACGGCCGGAAGAAGAGAACTCCACATGGTAAGAAAATATCCTCTTCTGGTATTGACAATGGAGGCATCCACTGCTTCCGCCGTATTCCAGCGAAGCAGATTTTTTTTGCTGATGAGTATCCGGTACAGAGTTCTGACAATTGCATCGGATGCCACATATGCACGGTAGGGAGTGATGGTAAACTCCAGGAATGCTCTGTAAAACATGGCAGCAAGCTCCTTTAAGAAGCCTTTATAAACAAGGGCAAGCTTTGGCCGGGTCAGCTTCTGGGTGATCACTGCAAGCAGCAGAATCACCAGGGTGAATATATCATTAAAGAAAACAAGGGGTAACCAGAGATAAAATGCTTTTGGCATCCATGCCAGATTCAGCAATACAAACAGCGTCTTACTCAAAGGAACCAGGCTTCTTCTTAAGTTGTCAAAGATTTTCCATCTTGACAATGCACATAAGCTTTTCCCGTCCCGGGTCTTCTTCATGAATAACCAGGGCAGAAGCTGCCAGTCCCCCCGCAGCCACCGGTGCTCCCTTTTGGTAAAGGATAAAACGCTATTTGGAAAAGTGTCCATGATCTTGACTGTGCTGGAAAAAGCCGTCCGCGCATAGCAGCTTTCAAAAAGGTCATGGCTGAGAATCCTGTTTTCCGGCACCTTATTTTGAAGCACCTTGTGGAAGGCTTCAATGTCATAGATGCCCTTCCCGGTATAGATTCCCTTGTTGAAAATATCCTGATAAATATCTGATATTACGGTTCCATAATGGGCAAGGCCCGATTCTCCTCCAAAGATTTTCGTAAACCTGCTGCCGTTCTTATCCACGATATGGTTTCTTACGGAGGGCTGAATGATGACATAGCCCTCCTTCACCATCTGTCCTGCAGGATCCAGAACCGGCCGGTTTAAAGGATGATCAATCAGTCCCACCAGTTTTGCAGCATTGTCACGAAGGAGATTCGTATCCGCATCCAGTGTAATCACATACCGGAAGGCAGGAAGAAGCTTTTCGTCGCAGTAAATGGAAGAAAAGGTGGTATTCTCCTTTCCTGCCCCAATTAAAAGGTTGTTAAACTCTTCCAGCTTTCCTCTCTTACGCTCCCAGCCCATATAGCAGTTCTCCGCCTGATTCCATTTACGGCAGCGGAAGAACAGGGAAAAACGCTGGGGCTCCGACGGATAGAGTTCATTCAGTTCCTTCATGCGAGCAGCAAGGGCACTTTCAATCACCTCATCCTTTGGCATAAACTGGTCCGGGGAATCCTCAAAATCAAGCAGCAATGCGAAAAAAAGGTTCTCCTGCCGATTTGCCAGGTAATGCTTTTGAAGACGGTCCATATACCCCAGGCCCTGTTCTTTTGAAGAGACAATCACCGGCATGACCACAAAGGTTCTTGCTTCCGGCCGAATTTCCTTTAAATAGTTCAGGGATGGGATCTTCCGGACCTTAATTCTTCTGGTAAATATAAAATTTGTAATCTCTATGGAAATACCCATTAACAGCGGCATTGCCGCCAAAAGGAGAATCACATGGCGGCCGGTATCCTGCAGCCCGCCAAGGGTTTGGAAACCATAGAGCAGGCCGGCACTCAGCCCCAAAATAATAAGACACAGGGAAAAGAAATAAAGGAAGCCGCTTACGTTCATCCTTTTTTTAATGCTTTGAGGGACCGGCTTCCCTAATGCCTTTGCTTTCAGAACAGGATAACCCTTCCCCAACAGATAGGCCCCTACATGATGAGAGCAATGCAGGTCATCCCTTCCCAAAACCGCCAGTTCCAGGCAGTCCTTTGCTATCTTTTCCTCCGTCAGCCGGTAACGGAGGGATAATTTAACAATGACTCCACGGTACATGCCCCTGGACTCTAAATCCATCTTTGTATAAACACCATCCGGATCCTGTGATAGAATCTGCTCCAGACAGGAATATTCCTCAAAGAATTTTTCTTCATCTACTTCATTGATATCCCTCAGGCTGACAATCAACGTCCGGATATTTGTTTCAAGAAATGATTCTATTTTTCCTTCCTCCAGGAATATGCCGGAGGCCTTTACCTGTCTTTCCACGGAAGAAAAGTGATATTCCAGGTAGCGTTGAATGGAGGCCTCATCAAAAGACATGCTTTTTAACAGGTATATTACATGAGCATGGAATGAGTAGTTCAGCCTTAAGTTATCTTCTGTTTTACAAAGCAGTGCTGATATATCAGCCGGCCCCTGTGTTTCTGCCAGCTTATCCCGGAGAAATTTTTCTGCCTTTGATTTCACATCAATCATATGAAGAATTTCATCCGCGATCACAATGATCTCTTCCAGAAGGCAAAAGCCCAGCACCTCCGGCAGAACCCAGATTTCCTTGTCCGTAAGAGGTATCTTCTGCTGATAAGCCTTCAGCATCAGGTCAATATTTTCTTCACTTAAGTGCCCGCCGGAAAGAGCCACCATCTTTTTCGCCACAACATAAATACGGGGAAAGTTACGGTATTCCTTTCCCTTTAAAACCGGCAATACGGCATAGCTGGTTCCCGAGGTACGTACTCTTTTAATTTCCCGGTACAGCATCTGGAAATTGTCAAAGAGCCAGCGTGCCGCAGGAATCAGGGAAATAATATCGGTAGAGACAGAAGAGATGCTGTTCCTGATTTTATTCAGCTTTTTATAGGCAGCCTGGTTATAATCATTAAGAACAAAGCTATGTCCCTCCAGCCTGACCTGACTGTGGCCTTCTGCCAGATCAAGCATCTGCTTCTCCCACTCGCTGGGACCTGGTTTATCTCCTTCTCCCAAAAAACAGGCCGGAAAATGCTCGTTCTTATTAAAATGGTAATGCCGGTAATACAGCAGGAATAATACAAAACAGATGGACACAGCCAATATCAATAGAATATTCAATAAAAACGGTGAATTTATATAAAAATCAATTTTTTCCAACAAGCTCAGCAATGGAAGCTCCTCCTTATTTAAGAAATCCATCAAACATGACAACATCTTTTTACAGATAGTTTGTCTGTTTTTCCATAAAAAATAGCACAATATTATATTGTAGCACTTTTTATGTTTTTTATTAATTTCTTGTCAGATTTATAAAATTTATAGGAACTCCATGTACCTGTGGGACTTTTTGATTTAAAACACTTAAATGTAGCGGCCCTCCTTCCAATTACTGTGATATTTTTAATACTTTTCCATTGGGTTCCGGGTAAAAAGGAACTTGGGGACAACTTAGCCCAATGAATCAGAATTGTGAAGTTGAGAAAAATGCTGTATAATAATGTTGATGGCTTAGCCCTCCTCCCATCAGCAATGGGAAACCGCTTAGAAATAACCTTTCTTTGAACCTTATTTTAATATGACCTGGACGAAAGCCCGGAGGTGCCCAATGAAAATACGAGAACAATATACTTGCCCTTTGGAACTGACACACGACATTACAAAAGGCAAATGGAAACCAATTATTTTATGGCAGCTTGGTAAATCCGATAAATCACTGTCTCAGCTTGAAAGGGATATTTACGGTATCAATCAAAAAATGCTGTTGGAACAGCTTAAGGAATTGATTGAGTTTGGCATGATTGTTAAGCATTCCTTTGACGGCTATCCACTTAAAGTGAAATATGCTTTAACGGAACGGGGCAAAAAATTGTTAGAAGCTGTGACCATTATGCAGGGTGTGGGCATTGAACTGATGAAGGAAAACGGCATGACGGATGTCTTAAAAGCTAAGGGTTTTATTGACCAATGAATACCCACAAAAAAGTGGGTAATTTACCCTCCGGCAAAGATGAGCTATAATTACCTCAGATATACTTAAAGGAGGCAGATAAATATGATGAAGGACAAAAATCAAACAATCGGTAACTTGATCGACAAACAAAATGTTTCTTTTATAAGCTCAGTGGATGAGGAAGGTTTCCCAAACTTAAAGGCTATGCTGCTGCCGAGAAAACGGGAGGATATTAAAACTTTCTATTTTACAACCAACACTTCTTCAAAGCGGGTGGCTCAATACCGGGAAAATCCAAAAGCAAGTATTTACTTCTGCGATAAAAGATTTTTTCGCGGTGTCATGCTCAAGGGGATGATGGAGGTGCTGGAGGACGCCGCCAGCAAGGAAATGATATGGCAGAAAGGTGACACCATGTACTATCCGGAAGGAGTTATTGACCCGGACTACTGTGTATTAAAATTCACGGCAGCTACAGGACGCTACTATGCTAATTTTAGTTCAGAAGATTTTACAATTGAATGATCTGCCATTAGGAAATGGATTGGCGCCATCTGCTGGCGAAACGGTATGGATGCCCCGTGATTTCTATCACTTAAAAAGGAATATAGGAGCGTTAGAATATGGAACAATTCGAATACAAAACACTGTTTACCGATGCCAAAGGAGTATTAGGAGGCAAAGTTGACCAAAGTGCATTTCAGAAGGATTTAAACGAATTAGGCTTACAGGGCTGGGAACTGGTAAGCACAGTTGCTGCCGCTCAAAGCTATGGCAGCACAAGGTGGATCATCTCAACCTTTAAACGCAGGATCACCTTCTGAATAACAGACAAATGCCTGTCATAAGTATAAAGCGATCAGGGCTGTCGGAAGACGGCTTTTTTCCATACCTGGAATCATAAACATGGCAGAGCCTTGGCGGCAGGGATGATTTTGAAAAAATACTCTATCCCCTGATTGTCCAAAGCTCTGCCATTTCC
The DNA here is from genome assembly GCF_054772055.1 of Lacrimispora brassicae. Taxonomy (NCBI): domain Bacteria; kingdom Bacillati; phylum Bacillota; class Clostridia; order Lachnospirales; family Lachnospiraceae; genus Lacrimispora; species Lacrimispora brassicae. The sequence goes on from NZ_BRYH01000048.1 coordinate 207,465, forward strand.
ATCCGTTAATAATTTAATATTGATGCCTTTCAGAAGGTTTAACAATTCATTGCCCGTTAACTGTGATTTTTGACCTCAATTGATAATCTTCAGCTTGCCCTGCTGTTTTACCGCCTTTTAATCGCGATCTCATTGATAAATTGATTTTTTTTGATCTGGCGTTATGTTCATAATCAAACATTCCATTGAAAAACCGTAATCGTTTATTCAATGATATATGCGCTTACAATTTCTCCATAGTAAGCAGTGTGAAAATCCCTGTTTGCACCATGAAATGAACTTTCAACATCTTGCGGGTGAAATTTAGTTTTATTTTCTTCTGAGATTTCGCTCTCATCTTGTTTTTGTTTGTATACAACCCGGCACTCAAGTGTAAGGGGGAGTTCCTTAATAGCAGGAACTGAAACACATTCAGGGGATTCCAGTGTCAAATTCAATTCCTTGATTTTATCACTTGAATGACCAGATTTTGTGCCGCAAATCCCTAATATTTTTTTATCGAACTCACCAATAGGTATGTTTATGGTGAATTCAGGACTTTTCTCCAGTTGATGTTTTGTAAAGCGGTTTTCTCTCACGAAAACTGTAAAAATCGGTTTCCCCCATTCTATCCCCAGGGTTCCCCATGAAATAGTCATGGAATTAACTTTATCATCTGCCTTTGTGGTTAATAAAACACCTGTTTTAAGTGCTTCAAAAATTACATTGGCATAGTCAAATACTTGTATTTCTTTCTTCATGATAATATCCTCCTTGAATAATTGATATCTCTATGATAAATTAATATATAATCAACTGCAAGTATGTACTTTTTTGTTAGATACTATCTCAAAGGAGAGTAACCATGAATAATGAGGTAAATATTGAACCATTTGCTTACGCAATTTCTTTGATTGACGGTAAGTGGAAAATGCACATATTGTTTTGGCTTTGGAAAAAACAGGTTTTGAGATACGGTGAGTTAAAACGTTCTCTTGGAACGATTTCCCATAAAATGCTTAGCACACAGTTAAAAGAATTAGAAACAGATAATATAATTATCCGAAAAGAATATCCTCAGGTTCCTCCAAAGGTAGAATATTCTCTGTCCCAAAGAGGATTAAGCATTATGCCTGTTTTGCAATGCTTATGTGAATGGGGGCAGAATCATATTGATGATTTATAGTATTCAATCTCGAAATAATTACCTGCTAAATCAAATACGGTAATGATATCCTCTGAAAAAATAAAATCATAGATGAACAACATAACGTTGCCCAATAAGTTATATATCTGATCTGCTCTTCATCGAACATTTCCTTTTCATCTATCCACGCACTAAAGATGCCATATATTAATTCATCACGAAACTCAGGATCAATATCACCTATATGGTCAAGCATTGGCGGTTTATGGAAGATATATTCTATAATAGCATGTATCGTTGCTAATTGATATCTATAAGTACTTAACTAAATCTGTTAAAGGTTATCAAATCGCTGTTATTAACAACATGGACGGGTACGGGATATTGGGTATCTGCCCTTTGCATCAGTCATTTCAATTAATTCCTTCGGCCCTCCTAACATACGTTTACACCCATGCATCAAAAGGTGAGAGGCTTGGCCTTATTATTGACATATATGCAGCACTGTCATATAATTTAGGAAGCGGAGAAATAAAAGTATTTATTCTTATCAGATGCATATTGTATGCAGCCAGAAGTAGGTACTAAAACTATGCTGATTTTATTAAACAGAAATTATGAGCCAATCGTTATAAAAGAATTTAACGAATTTCCTATGCTCAGAAAGGTGGCCGGATAGCATGTGCGGCAGATACTATATTGAAATTGATGACGCTGAGCTGCGTTCTATTATCTCTGAAGTTGAGAGAAAAACATCCATAAAAACCGGCGAGATATACCCAACAAACCTTGCGCCTGTTTTATCCCCCGCCGGAACCATGAAGGCAATGCGTTGGGGATTTCCAAAGTTTGACGGCAAAGGCGAGATCATTAACGCCCGAAGCGAAACGGCAGCAGAAAAAAATATGTTTCGGCGCCCACTCTTGGAAGGACGCTGCCTGATACCAGCCAGTTGGTATTTTGAATGGGAAAAGCGTGGCTCCCAAAAGGTAAAATATGCACTGATGACTCCGGATAACAGCCCGGTGTGGATGGCAGGACTATCGAGAACAGACCCTCAAACGGGTGATTCTCTTTTCGTTATTCTGACCCGTCCGGCATGGTCCGGTATTTCATTTATTCACGATCGAATGCCGGTAATACTTCCCCAAAAAAGTCACGATGAATGGCTTTATGGCCATGATCCAATAGGTACAATGAATCGGGGGATGAATGAAGTCCGCTATAAGGCGGTATAAGAGACCGGCAGGTGGGTATTTGCCTGGTCGATTTCTGTTCAAAGTCACTCTGCAACAATTAGAAAAATGCAATATTGATTATTTTAAAATAGGAGGACTTATGATGCATGTCATAGGTTCTCCTATTGCATTATTTAACCAATCCCGGATACGATAAAAATATTGACAGCAGTACAGATATCTGAAATCCCCAGCAACATAGCAATAGCAGGAATCAGTCTCTTGTTCCTGCTTCTGCTGGGAACTAAAAGCCGGCATTTGCTGTTTTTCAAAGTGCTTTCATAGCATGTATTTGTCGGTCCATTGATTGATAAAGACCTTTTTATCTGATATACTTATGGTTAATACATACTCTTAGAAAGGACGCTTATATCATGAAAAACCAAAATACAGCTTCTCTTTCCAGAAAATTATTTTCAAGTTTCATCATAAGCTTCCTGGTCCCCATGGTATTGGTTAACTGCATCGTCTCCTATCTGTTTATTGCAAGGCAATACAGGGAAATCAACCAGCAGGCAGAGAATAATAAGAAACTTATATCTGCCTATATGACCAAATATATCAATGACATTGACAACATCACGAAAGCGCCTTATTACCACTCCTATTTCCAGTCCAAATCATCGCTTGATTCCTTATCGCCATATGACCAGAATCAGATAAGCAAGGAGATTGGCCAGCTACTTCAGCTTACTACATATTCCAGGGAGGATTTTGGCGATCTGGTGGTAATGTCGGACAATCATGTGCTTTATTTTAATTCCATTGACTGGTATCAATACCTTCCCACTGTCAATCCCCTCAATTCCCGGGAATGGTACACTGCTGCTGTGGAGCTTGGCTGCCGTATCGCCATAGTCCCCTCTGACAAACAGGAATCTTCCGAAGGTATCCTTCATACAGACAGCTTTTATATTTCACGCAAGCTCAATAACATTTTCTCTCCTGAGCAAACCAATATCATAATGGTGAACTTAAAAACAGATGCTTTAGAAAACCTGTTTTCCAGTCTTACCTCCGCAGCACCACTCATGATATTGTTTACAAACAATAACGGACAACTGATATATTCGGATACAGATGTGGATAAAGGATTCGTTGATTCACTGACATCTCCAAAGCTTACATTTAACCATAAAACCTGGAACCACTATTCCCAGGATTTAGAAGACTATCCTCTTACCGTCCATGTACTGCTATCTTCCTCTTATATTACCCGACAAATATCCACCTTTATGATGACCTCCTTTTTATGCTATATGGCAGGCGTTTGCATTGCTTATATTTTATTCAAACGGAATAATCAATGGATCAAACAGCCTACCTATCATATTAAATCCACTTTAAAGGAACTGGAAAGCGGAAACCTTACTGCAAGATGCCATGCTCTTCCTGTGCTGGAATTTAATGAAATCGGCTCTTCCGTAAATGCCATGGCATTTCAGTTGCAGGAGAAGATAAAAAATGAATATGAACTCTCCATTGCCCAGAAGAACCTCCAGTTTCAGGCTCTGCAGTCCCAGATTCAGCCTCATTTCATCATCAATACCATTTACAGCTTTATTACCTTGAACCAGATTGGTGAACAGGAACTGCTGAATAATTCATTCTACTCCTTTGCCCACTTACTCCGCTATGTACTGAGCAAGGACAGCAATACAACCATTGGCAGGGAACTGGAGTTTCTGAATGACTACTGTTGTCTCTGCCTTCTCCGCTTTGGAAACCGCTTATCTTATGAGATCCAGTGTCCAGACAATTTGCGTGAACAAGGCCTGCCAAAGCTTATTATGCAGCCCCTTGTTGAGAATGCAGTCATTCATGGAATTGAACCCAGCGAGGTTCCCTGCAGACTGGAAATTCATGTGGAAGAATGTACTGATACACTGTATATCATGATTGAGGATAACGGAGTCGGCTTTACCGGGGAACAGCTTAATTCCCCCAATTCCATCGGTATCAAAAATGTGGAAAACCGGATCAGCATCTGGAATCCGGCTGCCCGCCTTTATATATACCGGATTAACGGCAGCACCATCCAGGTTATAGCCATTCCACAGACTACTTACGGAGGCAGTGAGTTATGATGAACATTTTAGTTGTAGACGACGAACCTTTGATCCATATTTCCATTGAACGGCTTATACAGTCAGGAACAGAGGACACCGCAGTATTTCATGCCTCCAATGGCCGTGAAATGTTGGAACGCTTATCAGAACATGACTTTGCACTGGCCTATGTAGATATTAAAATGCCGGGAATATCAGGGCTGGAAGCACTTCGTCAGGCACGTGAGATTTCACCTTTTACCAGCTATTACATCATGACCGGCTTTGACGAATTTGAATATGCCAAACAAGCCATCAAATTAAAGGTAGACGACTATCTTATGAAACCTCTGGATACAAAAACCATCCAGGAAACCATTGATGCTGCCAGGAAACAGCAGCAAAAACATATGGAACAGAAGAAAAGCATGTTCAGGAATTGGTTGGAAAGTACCTTAAACCACCGTGACAGCTCCTTCGGAGAATACGCCGGCACTTACTGCGGACTGCTGCTGGTAACTGTGGATATGACAGGAATTCCCGCCGAAGATGTATATATTCCGTTCCGATCTTATGAAAATAATATCGTATCTATCTTCACGGAAAACGGCTTGCTCCTGCTGTGCTTTTCAGAGAAATCAGACCTGATCCACGGAATGTTCAAAACCTTTTCCGTCTGCAGCTATCCCCAGGGCGTAACGTGTTTTGCGTCTTCAATTACAAGGGAGCCGGAAGACTTAAAGGCAGCACTGCCCATACTTGTGAAGTATTCTTCCTTAAGGGTATTGTTAGGCCTGAACCACTTCTATTATCTGAACCCGCTGCAGAATTACAGCTCTGCCTTACTGGATTTCTGCCAGATCTCCATGGAGGTGCGGACCGCATATGCTGCAAAGGATTACACCAAATTCTCCACCGCATGCAGCCTGTTGTTAAACCAATACCGTCTTCAGGAAGACTTTAAGAAATACCAGGGAGCATTTATCACTTACCTGTCCTTATTATTTGACCGAACGCTTGATACCGGACCGGATGCAGACACATCTCTGGAGACTCTTTTTGAGCTGGCCGGCAAAGACCTTTTAAATGCTCCTTCCATAGAGTCCAAGGCTCAGTCCATTGTACGTTTTATCCAGGAGCATTACCAGGACAATATCTCCGCAGCAGACCTGGCCAGCCGTTTTGGCCTGTCTGCAAATTATATCAGCAACCTGCTAAAGAATGCCTTGGGAATCCGGTACAATGATTATGTCACACAGCTTCGCCTGAACCACGGAAAAGAGCTTTTAGTATCCACCCACATGCCCATTAAAGAGGTAACTGCAGCATGCGGTTATTACAGTCAGAGTCATTTTACCAGACTTTTCGTTGACCATGAAGGCTGTACCCCTTTGGAATACAGAAAAAACAACGCTTCCTGCTGACAAGAAAACGCTGCGGCACCCAATTGGATGTCCGCAGCATTTTTAACAGAACCTATATCAGAATAGCTTTTTTACTCTTTCTTTCATGGCTTCCACCGCCTGTTCAGGCGTGTAATTATCCTCCAGAATGCACTTCTGAATTTCATTTGCAAATATTTCCTTGGCCTCCTGATATTGTGGTATAAATGGTGTCTTATAAGTGCTGTATTCTACCTGGTCAACAATAATCTGCAGGTTGGGGTCTTCTTCTATCATCTTTTTATATGTATCAGATTCCATACAGCTTTTCCTGGTAGGAAGATATCCTGTACCATTTGCCCACTTTAAAGCATTTTCCGTATCTGTCATGAACTTTAAAAACTCCCATCCGGCTGCCTCTTCTTCCTCAGTATGTCCCTTAAACATTAACAGATTCGAGCCGCCTGCCGGGTATGAAAGGGTAGAATCCTTAGGAATCGGCCCTGCTCCCACCGGAAACTGGCAGGTCTTTTCCAGCCCTTTTAGCTGTGCGCTGCTCTGCATAATCATGGCTGCAGTACCGCCTGCAAATGCATTCCTGCAGGCTTCCGACGAGTTATAGTCCTGTCCTGACGGTACATGCATGATCCCGTCTGCAATCATTTCCTTCCACAGGTAAAGAGGCTTTGTCCCGCTTTCTCCTGCAAACCCGATTCCGTCGGCCTGCTCATTGAAAATGGTTCCTCCTGAATTCATGACAAGAGACATATAATACCACTGGTCCAGCGGACAGGAATAGCCGTATGTACCATCAGCAGTCAGTTTTTTGGAATATTCCTTTAACTCTTTCCAGGTAACCGGCGGCTGGTTCTCATCCAGTCCGGCTGCCTTAAACCGGTCCTTGTTATAATATAAGACAGGAACGCTTCTGGAGTGAGGAAGTGCTACTAATGCATCATTGTAGTAAGATGCATCTAACAGTCCTGGCATAAAGTCCCCGATATCATACCCTTCGGCGTTCACAAATTTCTCCAGGTCCACCAGTTGTTCTGCATCAGCAAAGATTCCCAGCATACCAATCTCCATTTGAGCCAGTACAGGCGCTTCGCCTGCTGCAAGGGCAGCCTGCATCTTGGTTCCTGCATCTGTATAGGACCCCTGATGGACAGCCTTGACAAAAACCTTATCCTGGGATTCATTGAAGGAATCCACGATCTTCTGAATCAGCTCTCCATTAGAAGAACCCATGCAATGCCAAAATTCAATAGTTACCTTCTCTCCTCCGGCCGGTGCATCCGCTCCAGCCTGCTTTACGGCTGTTCCTGGTGCCTGGGTGGTCTCTGTCCGCTCACCGGAGCTGCATCCTGCCAATAAAACTGCCGCCATTCCTGCTGCCAATAACATTGCTGCCTTTTTCCTCATATCGTCCTATTCCTCCTCATTATTATAATCCTGTTTAAGGATTTCTTTCATTGGCTTTCCCTGGGCCCAGGGCATTTCTACCCCCAAAATAGCTGCAAAAGTAGGTGCTTCATCAATCAGACTGCCGCGTTCCATCACAACATTTTCCCTGATATCCGGACCGGCTGCAAAGAAAATAGGCTGTGGGCCTTTCTGAGGCAGGTGACCATGGGCTGAAACAGACAATTTATAATCCGAATTATCCGTCGGACAAAATACAGGGCCTGTACATTTATTTCCAAAGGAAGTACCTGCCCGCCCTTCAATTACATAGTGGAATGGTCCCCTCAAATGCAGTTTTTCCATCTGTGTCTTGTCAAATATCTGTTCACAGCCATACTCTTCTTTTTCCATCCAGGTTCTAAGCAGAGCTTCCACCTGTTCTCTTATTTTCTGATTTTCCGGATTTTTTAACACCACATGAGCCGAAAGACCGGCTGAGTGAATACAGCATTCATAATCCATTACCCGGCCTTCCCCATCTAAGCGGATAAGCCCCTGTTGGGCCAGCAGGACATTAGGATTGAAAACCTGCCTGACAGGCAGATGGCCATGATCACCCATAACGCAGATATTATATTGTCCTAACAAGCCTTTTGCCTGCAAAATATCCATCAGTTCCCCAATTTTCCGGTCACACTCCATAAGAGCGTTCTTTGCCTCCGGAGCAAATCCCCCATAGCTATGCCTTGCATGGTCCAGATAGGAAAGGTGAAGCATTATGACATCCGGTTCATATTCCCTTATAATATCCTTTAAGCAGGCCACCCCGAAATCGTCCAGCTCCGGCTGATATTTCCAGCGCAGCATATGCCGGTACTTGTCATACAATTTATCCATTCCCTGGGAACATACGGTCAGGAACCTTGGCCTGGAATCTCCTCCAGGCCCGTCTGACCATATCTCAGGAATCAGATAATCAATGCTGGGATCTGCTCCGGTCACCGGCCAGTTTATGACTGATATGGTATACCCGCCTCTTTTTGCAGCATCAAAAACAGTATCTGTGCCCAGCTCCCTCCTGTACCAGTGCCATGCAGGATGTTCTACTCCCACCTCTACTTTTTCATTATGATAAATCCCATGGATCTCCTCATGGCATCCGGTCATCATAGTAGAATGTGCTACATAAGTCATGGCAGGGTAGGTGGACATCATCCTCTGCACCACTGAGCCCCTTTGATAAATTCCATAGAGATTCGGACAATCTGTTAACCATTGTACATCATCAAAGAACAGCGAATCAACGGATATAACAAATAATTTCTTTTCCAACTCATTCTCCTTCTTTCCCCACAATTATTTAATCCCTGAGTATACAAAAGAATTTCTGATCTTCTTGCTGGCAAACATATACACAAGGAGGATAGGGATCACCAATACCACATTGCCTGCCATGATGATATGCCACATCTGGAGTGTCTCAGATGATTTAAGTGCAGCAATTCCTACAGGCAGCGTTCGGAAGGTTTCACTGGATGTCATGATCAACGGCCAGAAATAACTGTTCCATGTTGAAATAAAGGACAAAAGTCCTATGGTTATCAGTGCCGGTTTTGCCATAGGCATCATTACCTTGAACATGATTTTCATATTACTGGCATCATCCAGCCTGGCCGCCTCAATTACCTCCTGGGGGATCTGCATGAAATACTGCCGCAGCATGAATATACCAAATGGATTGGATATAAAAGGCAGTATCAGTGGGATAAATGTTTTCAGCAATTTCATTTTGCTAAACATAAAATAGACCGGCAGGAAGGTTATCTGCTGTGGAATCATCAGACCCAGCAGCACAATGCCAAAAAACAGGTTTTTACCAAAATACTCATGTCTTGCAAAGCTGTATGCAGCCGGAACTATAATCAGATATTGCAGTACCAGGACCATCAGGCTGACAATTACTGAGTTGCGAAAGTACAATGCAATGGGTACAATCTCAAAAATATGGGTGTAGTTTTCCCAGTGCACTGTCTTCGGAAACAAGGTAGGCGGAAACTGGAGCGCCTCTGTATAATCTTTTAAGGAAGTACTGACCATCCAGTAAAAAGGGAATGCAATAACTACAATGATGAATAGCTTCAGGCACACATTTAACATGCGTCCCGTTTTTCTTAATACAATGCTTGAAATGCTTTCTTCCATGATATCTCCCTCCCCATTACTGATAATGAACCTTTTTCTTACCAATGCCAAACTGCACATAGGTCATAATGCAGACTAAAACCAACAGAACCACACCGGCCCCACATGCCATTCCAGGTTTTCCGTAACGGAAGGCAAAGGAATAAATATAATAAACCAAAGTATTGGTAGAATCCACCGGCCCTCCCTGGGTCATAACGTTAACTGAATCAAAAATCTTAAAGGAGGCAATGGAGGCCACCACTGAGGTAAACAGGATGGTTGGTGAAATCATAGGAAGCGTAATCTTAAAGAATGTGCGCATTGGGGGAGCATCATCCAATTCTGCCGCCTCATATATACTGGAAGGAACAGTCTGTAGCGCCGCCATGATCAAAAGGACATAATATCCCACACTTTTCCACACCATCACAAGCACCAGTGAAAACATAGATGTTGCAGGACTGGACAGGAATGGAAATTTTGAAAATCCCAGCTTGGTAATGACCATATTCAGGAATCCTGTATCCGGATCCATCAGCCATAAAAATACAATAGACACTGATACCATGGAAATGACATGGGGGGTAAATATAAAGCCCTCTACTGCACTGTTCAGTTTTCTGTGCTTTGAACCATTCAGCCATACAGCTATGATGACCGCCAACACCATTGTCAGGCCCACAAACAGCACCGTATACAGGATTGTATTGCTCAGGACCTTATGAAACGTCTCAGACACCCACAATTCTTTATAATTATCCAATCCCACAAATGCTTTCTTTGAGGATATGAGACTCCCTGAAAACAGTGAATAATAAATCAGATAAAACACTGGATATACGGTAAATGTAAACAGAAGAGCCATAGCCGGAACCACTGTCACAAAACCAAGAATGCGGTCCTTTTTTTCACTTATACTGATATTCTTCCGGTCCAAAGCCTATCCCTCCTCCCTGCCAAAGGTTTTTCTTATCATGGGTTTCTCGGCCTCTCCCAAAGCCATTCTGCAGCCCTGGTTATTAAACAGATACATGTCAGAAAACGGTACCCATAGACTTAAGCAACTGTCATCATCTACTTCATACTGGGATTTTGCCATTAAAACTCCATAAGTACTTTTTAAAGAATAGATTGTCTCTGCCCCCAGCATCTCCTTAGTCACTACCTCTGCCTGTATAGTAATGTGATCTTCCTCAACCTTTTGTAAATACAATTTTTCCGGTCTGAAACCAAGCTGCATGCCGTCAGGAAGCACATTGTTTATAATATTCATCTGTGGGGTTCCTATAAACTGGGCCGCATAGATACAATTAGGGTTCTGATACAGCTCACGGGGATTGGACTGCTGGACTATATACCCGTCCTTCATAAGCACAATGTCATCTGCCATGGACATAGCCTCCACCTGGTCGTGGGTCACATAGACAAAGGTGGTTCCCAGCTTTTTATGCAGGCTGATTAACTCTACCCTCATCTGCCCCCGGAGTTTTGCATCCAGGTTAGACAGCGGTTCATCCATAAGGAAAACCTTTGGCTGCTTTACCATTGCCCTGGCAAGGGCAACCCTCTGCCGCTGTCCGCCCGAAAGTGTGGAAGGCTTTCTGTCCAGATATTCCGTCAACCCCACTATCTCACATATATCTTTTACGCGCTTCTGCCGTTCTTCCTTAGGCACCCTTTTGTTCTCCAGGCCAAACTCGATGTTTTCCTTTACAGTCATTGTGGGATACAATGCGTAATTTTGGAATACCATAGCAATGTCCCGCTTACCAGGTGTTAAATCATTGATTTTTTGGCTGTCAATGAAAATGTCTCCCGAAGTTGGTTCATCCAGGCCTGTTATCATACGCAGGGTCGTGGATTTCCCACAGCCTGACGGACCTACAAGGACGGTAAAGGAACCGTCTTCAATCTCCAGATTAAGATTATGGATTACAACATCATTTCCAAACTTTTTTGTCACATCCTTTAATTGGATTGCCCCCATAGTTCTTTCTCCCTTTCCTTTGTCTCAAACAATACTGCTGACTTCTGATATTAATATAGCATTTATTTATTGGCCGTTTTTTGCTCTTTTTTATGTTTGGTTTGCTCTTTTTCATACCTCTTTAAGTTTTAAGCTATATCAAAAAAAGGCATTCCCCGCTTACGCGTTGAAAGCCTTTTTTTGATATGTTCCAGACCAATTCCTGTATTCATACGGGAAAACTTCCTTCTTCCCATACCCTTCTTTTTTCATCGTGATATAATATTCAGATGGTAATCAGGAGCATAGCCATTGTTGTTTGGTGGCGCATGCCAGCATATGAACGGTATACTATTAAGCGGAGAAGACAAACCAAAGAAAAAACATCGCCGCACCACAGTATGCTTATTAAGTACATTACATAGGTTTAAGATTTTGATTCAATCGTGATACGATTTTTTCAAATCGTCTTTGTTTTGCCTCATCAGATTTTGCATCAAGATATAAGCCAGTATAGTTTCTTTTTACGGAAGGAGACATGGCCATAAAATTTGAAAATGCGGGTTCATAATCTTTCAATTTTACAGTCAATAATTCAATTTGAACATCTGATATAGGCTTTGGCTTTGGAGCATCCCACATTCCATTCTTTTTAGCTTCCTCGACTTTAGCCCGCCCATAATCAGTCATCAAGCCGATGGATTCAAGCTTACTTACAATTTCTTTATTCTTATCGGACCATTTGCTCTCTTTTCGCCTTTGGGCAAAATATTTTAGGTAGCTCGCTTCATCAATACTTTGCATTTGACCGTCAATCCAGCCAAAGCATAATGCTTCTTCCAGTGCTTCGTTCGCTTTGAGCGTTTTTACACTTGCTTTTTTACCAAACACCAACCAAATTCCATCACTTGATTCGCTGTTTTGAATTAACCAATTTCTAAAATCCGCTCTTGTTTCAAATAACAACTGCGCCATGTTCATTCCACCTCCTAATACAAATACTATCCATACATCATAACACAAGCTGGTTACCGGGATACCCCTGATTTCTATTGCTAATATTATATCAGGATTATTGTATTCTTGAAAGAGTGAATAATTATTAAACCATATTCAATCGGAAAATATTTTATGGACTTTGTCAACAGACCCAACTTCGAGTTGTTTACAAAGTCCGTCATTCGGAAGAAATACTTAAATGGATTGGCTTATCTTATCCCACATACCCATGGATCAATCCGGTCTTCTGCCCCTTCCCGACATGCATGAGGCATTTACCAAGGCTTGCCGGCAGAATGAAGGTCTCCGCATAATGGTCGGATCATCTCTTCATCAAACCAGCAGGGCATGAAGCTTGACAACCTGCAGCATTTCCTCGTCATTTACTCCCGGATAGCAGTCGAATACCATCATAAAATCATTCTTATTCACATGCTGCTTTAATTCCGCAGTGATCGCCTCTGTCCCTGAATATACATGGCCAACCGGGCCCGGCATTGCAATAACCGGATATTTATTGTAATTTCCACAACCTGGCATATCCGTTCTCTCCCTTATGCTTTCTGTGATCTAGGATGTCTCCGCTCCATTTATAACGATTCCTTCCACAGTCTTGTCTTCGATTACGAAAGGATTCTTCACCCCAATAAACTTCAGATCCGTCATCGTCACTCCGCCTGCATCATGCAGTTCAATTCCCTGGTCGCAGGCCTCAAACCGGCAGCCGGATATTTGGATATTACGGTTGTATGGACCGGAAAATCCCTGGGACTTCACCGCGATTCCACCCATTCCGTAGGGACCATACCTGGGTTTATATCCGCAGTTTATAAAACTGCAGTCCTCTATGGTGATATTCTCTCCGTGACCGCCTTCACAATGGGTACTGAACTCCGCTCCGATTAAGATTCCCGCGTTCATCAGATTTTCATAGCAGCAGCCCCGGATTTTCACATTCCGGCACCGCAGCAGATGGCCGGCACCGGCAATGTTTTTAAATACGCTGTCCCTGCACTCATAGGAATCCGGTTCCCAGCACAGTGCATGAAGCAGGCTTCCGGATACGACAAAATCAGGCAATGCATCCTGTAACACCAAACGATACCGCGTTACCTGATTGACAGTCCCCGCCACGGCGGTTCCTGCCGTCTCCTCCTGAGATTGAAGGCTGCTTTCCTCAAAACCGCCGGCAAATTCCCAGCTCTCAAGGCGGAATTCGGACATTTCCAGCTCATGATAAATACCGACTGCGGCAGGAAGACGCAATGGTACCGGTGCATATTTGCAAGTACAAATCAGTTCATGATCGCCAATCCGTTTCTCCACCTGCATAAAATTGCTGTGCACATTCTGGCCATCCATCCGGACTCCTTCCACATGACACTGCTCCAACAATATGTCACCGCCGCAGCGGTAGATCTTCCAGCCATCCCTGGGACCGGTAAAGAACTGGTTTCCAGCCGGCTTTATAACCAGACGCCTTGCGGTTATATTCCGGCAGTTCTCTGTCAATATGGCAAAACCATTTGTATTACAGACTCGCACATTCCACAGACACAGATTATCACAGCCTCCAAAAAAAAGTTGAAAATCCGTGCGGCCTGACTGGTGCCAGGAAAGTCCTTCCCCCGGTTTCACCTTTCCGGACAACTCCCCATCCTTAAGACTAAGCAGCCTGGCACCGGTTTTCTTAAAACGCCGGTCATATCCAAAACCAAAGGTCAGACTTTCCCCCATCAAGCGGCGTTCTTTAATATCAAAACGATTCATGCAGTATGCGGCCATCCCGTCTTCACAAGGAAAACCTTCAAAAGTTCTGATTTCCACCTCATCCCCGGAAACCCCCGTCACCACTCCGGCACTGGCCGTCTCCGGTATTCTTGTCACCGCAATATGTTCAAGCTTTAGATCCCGGCAGTCTTCCGCCCACAAAACAGCCGGCATCAGGATCTGGGCTTCCGTCCCATGCCGTCCCGCCAAAACCGTTGCCGGCTCACCGTCCGCCCCACATGTTCCGCCGATTGTCAACCCTGCAGCTCCCGAAAGATAAAGAAAACAATCCTTGCTGCGTATATCGCCGCAGCCGTCATCATGGGCAATGGACGGAGTATCAATTGTTTCATAATCATCAAGGATATAAGTTCCACTTCCCAGCTTAACATATTGGCAGCCGGTTTCGACCGCATAGTTAACGGCCGCTCTCAGGCCCCCGGCGGCATACTGTTTATCCTTAATAAAGTCATCAGCCATCACACAACCTATTCTCATAGCAGGATCCTCCGGATCTCACGCTCCAGAACCGCCCCAATCCTCACATATCCGTCATGATTGGGATGGACTTTGTCTTCCAGATACATCTGGGCATTATCACGATGGATTCCGCATAACCGCCGCATATCGATGAGCGGAAATCCCAGCTTTATGGCGGAGTGCTCCAGCTCCTCATAATAATCCAGCATCGTGCAGCCCACTTTATTCGGCAAATCATAGGCTTCTCCCACTTTCGCAATGCCAGCCGGCTGTTCAAGGCGGTATATCGGTGTTACCCAGGCAAGGAGGGCCCCAGGAGCCGCGGCACGCAGTCTGTCCACGGCAATTCTTATGGCAGCGGAAAATTCCTCCATGGAACTTCCCCAGTACCAGTCATTGCTGCCATGCCAGATCAAAAACAGATCCGCATCCTCCGGGATCTGCTGCTGTTCAAGTACTTCCAGCATGCATTTCGGTGTCACTCTTGTCAGACCGCTGGAACCAATGGAGAAATTACTGATTTCCGCCAGTGCCAGAGCCTGCTTCAGCATTCCCTCATATCCGCCTTTGCCATGATTAATTGTGGAAATACTATCCCCGTATATCACTAGCTTCTTCATCCTGTCTCCTTTCTCCCGGTGTCCGGTTCCTTTCATCCAGCCAGGCCAAAAGCCCCAGAAAAACGGAACGGTCCGGATTCTCTGCCACCTTCCAGGATACCGGTCTCCATGGTGTCCACGCCTCCGGTCCACCTGCGCTTTTAATGCCGGCAGAATCAGGTCCTGTGCCTGCATCACGCCGCCGCTTTAAATAATGGTTTCCGGATCATAGGCATTTCGGGCTCCTCCGTTAAAATGTCAATTTCATATCTCCCTGTACGGTGACAGAATGCTGTGCCCCCTGATAAATCAGGTTCAGCTTAAAGCAGTCCTCCGTATGAATGGACACATTGAGAGAACCGCCCATGTCCTTTGCTTCAAAATCTGCTGTCTTTCCGGCAAACCAATACCGCTTACAGCCCAGTGCCCCGCCTTTGACGAGATTTTCAGAAATCTCCCAGCGCACTGTTGTCTCTGTTTCATTCCGGTCCAGGGACAGACCGACGGCATACTGGATTAAGTAAAGAATTGGCCCCAGTCCTGACCAGCCGACAAAATCCTTGTTGTCAGAATCCCCGCTGGAAATCTCATCAGGCGGATAATTCTCCCAGATCGTCCCGGTCTGCTGATATACTCTGGCGATAACATCCAGATGGTTAATTGCAATATCCTTTGCCAGCTTATGGAAGCCGTGTTTTTCCAGGCCGCACATAACCAGCGCATTGGTTGGCGCCCAGACAGAACCCCGCCAGTATCCGCCTCTGGGATCATATCCTTCTTCATCGGCAGCCAGAACCGGGATCCGGTGAATACGGTTAAATGTCTCCTTATCCTCCAGCCATTCAATCAGGCGTTTTCCCTGCTTCTCATCCGCCACACCAGATACCAGCGGAAAGAATCCGGCAATTGTCTTGATTCTTGTCTGCCGCTCTCCAAAGGTGATGTCATAATAAAAGCCATCATGCTCATTCCACATATAATAGTTGATTTTTTCAATCAGTTTTGTCCGGTCTTTGACAAGTGCTTCACGCCGTTTCTCATATTCCGGAACCTCGTATCCCTTCTTTACCAGTTCGTCCATAATGTCAACCAGATTACCGGCAAACATCACCATTTCACAGCTAGTATCCACCGCCAGGCCCAAATGTTTATTTCGCGGTGAATTGTCCATACTGGCCCAGTCCGTAACGTACAGTCCATTTTGGTGGCGCAGGTGGTATTTCAGCGCTTCATGATAACGGTACAATGACTCCAGCACCAGGTAAAGCCGCTGGGCATCCCTGGTATGGCAGTAGCTCTCCCATTCCGCAAAAGCCAAAAGCGGGTGATTGAGATTATCCAGGGTCAGATAGGGCTTCCTTTCAATAATCCGGCCCATATTCGGCTTATACATATCCTCATAAGGCAGGGTTCCCAAATCTTTGAGCACCCGAAAACCGTAATGGTTCTGAAAATAGGAATAAAGAGGGCTGTCAAAAGCATTTATCCACAAAAGAAAATCCTTGCCGGTATCCCGCACCATTTCCCTGGGAATCTCCCCGTCATCAAACTGCTTGCAGTAAAAATTGTCCAGGGAACAGATTCCCGGCACATAGGGATGGAGAAGGTTGCAGAACATCGTCATAAAAACCGTATCCCACAAAAAAATATCACGGTTAAACGCCGCATCCACAAAATTGCTGACAAAGCCGCTGCCCTCGGCCGGCTTATGGATATTGGAATACAGTACACGGACTGCATACCGGTAACATTCCATCCATTCCGGATGAATCGATATAAGGGGCTCAGGGAGCTGATCTTTTACTTCGTCATACTTCCCATAAGGAACCCCATCATATTCTTTTTTTTCAAAGTACAATCCCCGCTCAAGGGATTCTAAAAAATCATAATTCCTGTCCATAACCGCCTGCTCCTTATTTATGCCCTTTCGCTGTTTCGCTTTAACCATACGTATTCATATGGTTCCAGCGTGATCTTCTGATTCATTCTTTTTTCTGAAAGCAGTCCGGTCCCGTCCATTCCGGTCCTTAATTCCACCTGTTCCGGTGATACATTGACAAGCACCAGAACCTGATTCCCGGCAGTTCCCCTCAACAATGAGAAAACCCGGTCATGGAGCCTGAGTACCTTTTGTGGGCTGTTGGGAGAAAATGCGTCCTCCTGTTTCCGGACAGCCAACATCTTCCGGTAGCCGGAAAGAACTCTGCTTCTTACAGAATCAGGATCCGCAAGTTCTTCCTTCAGCCGGTCCGCATTCAGCTTTTCCCGGTTGATTCTCCTCTTGATTCCTGATTCCTCATATTCCTTATAACAGTTTCCTGATCCTAAAAGACTGTGATAATAAATGGCTGGCATACCCATAACTGACAGCAGGATGCACTGGGAACCGAGAAATTTCTGTACCCTCCGCTCCGGATTTGTTTCGTCTCCGGCTACGGCATCCAGGTAATTGATATTTAATTCGTAAGGAACCTCACTTCCGTCAGCCAAGGCGCGATAGCCGATCTGACCGCCCCGGGCCAGCACTTCCCTTACCATGAACTGCCGTTCCTTTTCGCTCAGCAGATCCTCTACGGGCCGCATGCCAATCCCGTCGTGAGAAGCCAGGAAATTAAAATATGAAGTCGCTTCCGTGGTCGGCTCCAGCCCTGCAGCCCAGTCTGTCAGATGCCCGGCATTCCCGCTTAAATAAGAGTAAAGAGTCAGCGGAGGCAGCGGAAACTGATAAACAAGGCCGGCTTCATCGTATCCATTGCCGAAATAGCTGATATTCTCCTGGTGGGGCACATTTGTCTCCGTAATAATGGTGCAGCCTTTGACACAGGCTTCTACGACACACCGCATCAGCTTGATCAGTTCATGGGTCTGGGGCAAATGCATGCAGGTGGTACCAGGCTCCTTCCAGGCAAAGCCAATGGCATCAAACCGGATAAATCTGGCTCCTTGGGCCGCATAAAGCAGAATAACATCCAGGATTTCCATCAGTACTTCCGGATCCTTATAATTCAAATCAAGCTGATCCTCACTAAAGGTGGTCCAGAGATATTTGCGGCCCATGGAAGTCTCAAACTCCGTCAGCAGCGGCAAGGCCCTGGGCCGGATAACCGAACTGTAATCTCCTGCAGGATCCGCTTCGATAAAGAAGTCTTTATATCGGGGATTTCCCGCCCCATATTCCTTAAAGTAATGGCTGGATTTTGATACATGGTTAATAACTCCATCAAACATCAGGTCGTAATTTTCTCGCAGCTTCTCTATATCACACCAATCTCCCAGTTCTGGATTCACTTCTCTGAAATCGACTACGGAAAATCCATCATCCGATGTATAGGGAAACATGGGCAGTAAATGAACCGCTGTCACAGTATGGGAAAGTTCATCCTCCAGGAATTCCCGGAGGGTGGCAAGAGGTGCCTGCCCGTCTCTTTTTATGCCGTCACCATAAGTAATCAGCATGACATCCCCTTTATCTACCCAGGGATATGTATCTTTCATCTCCGGTTTCCAGTGTTCTATTAACCTTTGGATCCGTCCTTCCAACTCCTCGTGACAATCGGGATATAGGTTTTGTAAATGTGCTTTTATACTGTCCATATTCTATCTCCACATAATTTATTATAAATAAAATTCCTGATAACCGTTTCCTTAATCAAGGACACTGTTACCGGATGCGCAGGGTCGTCTCACAATCAAAGAACATCACCTTGTCATCCTTTACATTTAACGCCACCTTTGTCTTTGGTGCCATCTCCATATACACAGTGGTGTGAATTTTCACTTCACCGTCACCGATTTTTGTAATCAAAATCCCATGGGATCCCTGAGGCTCCACAAAATCAATGGTGGCATCACACAGATAGCCCTTCACCTTTTCCCGGGAAAATGATAAATCAATATATTCCGGTCTTACACCCATATCCACTTCTTTTCCGGTGTATGGCAGAAGCGCCGCCCAAAGGGAATCCGGTACCTGATATCGGATATCCTGACTGACTGCAATCAACTCATCCCCCGCCTTTTCAATCTTGGTCCTGAAAAAGTTTGTGGGCGGTGTTCCGATAAATTCTGCCACAAACTTTGTTGCACTGTCCTGATAAACCTCCATGGGCGTCCCAATCTGTTCAATGTTTCCTTTGTACATAACCACAATCCGGTCGGCAAGGCTCATTGCCTCAGACTGGTCATGAGTCACGAAAATGCTGGTTGAATTCTGCTGAATATGAATGTTTTTAAGTTCTGTCCTCATGGATACCCGGAGTTTTGCATCCAGGTTGGACAGGGGCTCATCCATCAGGAAGATTTTAGGCTTTACCACGATTGCCCGGGAGACCGCCACCCGCTGTCTTTGACCGCCGGACATCTGGGCCGGATAACGGTTTAGCAGGCCCACGATATCCGTTGCTTCCGCCGCTGCCGTCACCCGTTTTTTTATCTCATCCTTTGGCACCTTCTGAAGCTTGAGCGGATAAGCAATATTCTCAAACACTGTCATGTGGGGCCAGATCGCATAGCTCTGGAAAATCATCGATACCCCACGGTCCTTTGGCTTTTTGCCGATCACATTTTCCCCATCAATCAGTATTTCTCCGCCGCTGATATCCTCAAGTCCTGAGATCATCCGGATGGTGGTGGTCTTGCCGCAGCCCGACGGTCCCAGGAAAACGATAAACTCCCCCTTGCCAATGGATAAATTCATCTTGTTAACAATCAGGGGACCATCCTTCGTATACCGCTTCTGTAAATCTTTTATCTCCAAATAGCTCATACATTTCCTCCTATAATTCAACTCCGCCCCACATTTGCCCGATATATTTTCTCACAATAAAGGTAAATACCAGTGCTGGAAGAATCAACACGATACTTCCCGCCGCAGCGTACTGAATGCCGCTTGACGTGGTGCCGATGGCCTTGTAGACAACCAGGGACAAAGTCTGATTTTTATTCGTCAGGATCAGCGCGGAAATGGTGTCATTCCAGGCGGTTAAAAACGAATACATTGAGCTTGCAGCCAAGGCCGGAAAGGCTAAGGGCAGCGTGATTTTGGCAAATGTCTGCACACTGCTGGCACCAAAAATCATGGATGCTTCTTCCAGTTCTTTGTTAATGCCCATAAAAATACTGTTGGTAATCCACGCCGTCAGTGCGATATTGGGCACCGAATACAGAAGGGCCAGACCGATCCTGGTATCAAAGAGTCCAAAGTTAATGAGGAGCATTGCCATGGGGATACTGATTCCCACAACCGGAAACATCCTTACAATCAAAAGCGAGACGTTAATCTGTTCCTTGAATTTAAAGTTAAAACGCGCCATGGCAAAGCCTGCCAGGCTTCCGATTCCCAGGGAAATCAAAATTGTATACAGGGAAACGATAATGCTGTTTTTCAGGGCTGGAACCGCATTGGGCACAATGCTGAAAAACGTTTTGAAATTATAGAACAAGTCCTTGTGATAAGTGAATTCCATGGGACCATTGGTCAGGGTCTGGTGAAAATCTTCCAGAAGCTTCTCACCGGAAACCGTAACTGCATACTGTCTGGTAAAATGAGCCTCCAGCTTGGATGCCTTTTTCGTCGTGATAATGGATTCATACCCATCGCCGCTGTCATAGAAGATTTCAAACTCACCCTCTGGGGTTGGAGCCACCTTTACTGTCAAATCGGACTTTGGCATCAGCCTCTTGGGAAACTCCGTCATATCCACGGAACTGGAGAATGCCACCGTTGTAAACGCCAGAATCGGAACTGCCACAAAAAGAAACATAGTCGCCAGAATCAGCGCCAGAACCGTTTTTTGTACGATATTTAATTTGTCCATCATCTCACCGCCTCCTTTGTTCCGCCTTTGGAAACCCTGAGATAGATCACCGTTGCACACAGCACTACAATGGTTGTCAGAAATGATAACGTGAAGGCCAGCTTCTGGCTGGTATTAACACCCGGTACCACTTCAACATAGAAAGCTACCCGTTCCACCAAAAACGGTACCTTGCCGTAACCCAGAACCATAACTGCAATCGCCCAGACCTGAATCGCAGCGATCAGCCTCATGATGATCGAGGTGGTGATGGAAGGCTTTAAAATCGGAATCACAATATCCTTAAAGATCTGCCACTTACCGGCACCGAAGAGATAAGCCGCCTCCTTCAGTTCTCTTTGGATACCCTGGAGTCCGGCGACCAGAATGATCATAACGGACGGCGTAACGGTCCAGGTATCAATCAGAATCACCAGGAATACCGCAGACAATCCATTGGCACCCATGAATACAATTGGCTTCTCAATCAGGTTCAGTCCTATTAAAACCGTGTTAATCCAGCCATCCCTCACAAGTCCCGTTTTCCAGAGGATCGCTACTGCAGTCGGGGTGATTGCCATGGGAATCATGGATACAAACATCAGAAGCTTGGCCCCTTTAAACTTCCTTGACAGAAGTACTGCCAGAAGCATCGCCAAAAGATATTGAAGCACAACAGATATCGCCGCAAAGGTCGCGGTGTTAAAAATTGCCGGCCCGATCAGCTCCGATTGAGCCATCAGCTTAAAATTGCCCAAAAGCGTGAAATTACCTTCAAAATCAGTAAATACTTCCTTCACTCCTGAAAGTACGGGAAGCAGCCAGAACACTGCATAAAAGAGGAACGCCGGAAGCAAGAGCAGGTAGGGAATGCTCTTTTTACTGAGTACCGGCTTCCTTAAAGTCTGTTTCCTGTCATTCTCATTCAAATAAATCTCCCCATTTCTTTGCAGACAGAACATGCTGCCTGCTTTTACTAAAAGCCCGGGACTATTTTGCGGAACCCGGCCCGCACCGTCCCAGGCTTTCACAATACAATTAGTTCTTTAATGCTTCCAGCTTACTCTGGACATCCGCAAGGAAATCATCTCCCGGGACCGCCTGATTCTTTAATATATCATTAAAAATATCGCCGTAAAGCAGTTTTACCGCATTCCAGTCCGAATACTCTGTTGCCGGAACACCTGTAACAATGGTCGTCTTCAGCATTTCAATACCGGCTCTCATGACAACATCGCTGGAATCCAGAATATCGCCCACCTCTTCAATGGGGCTTAAGGAACCGCCATAGTTGGAACAGAAATCATAATTCACTTCCGGATCGGCCACATAGCTGATAAACTTTTCTGCCAGTTCCTGATTCGGAGCTCCCTGGGCAATACCGTAGCACCATGCTCCGGAGGTTGAACCAGCACCTTCGCTGCCCTTAGGCGCTGCACCGATCACATAGTTGTTGGGTGATGCGTTATAGCTTGCGCCGACCGGAGCCATATGGGCAAAAGTCAGCCATACGTCACCGCTATTTAACGGATCGGTAGGCGCCGTATACTGATCCTGCTCCGCGTAGAAACCGTCTCCGGCCGCAATCTCGGCAACGATGCCAAGGGCCTTTTTAAATCCTTCTGAAGTGAATTCCGGGAATCCGCCGCCATAAGCCAGGCTCATGCCTCCCATGGGATACAGCAACTGGGAACCGGTTAAATTAGCCGGCATCATGGTTTTCCCTTCCCCTTCACCGGCGGCAATAGCCACCGCCCAGTCCGCGTACTGCTCCCAGGTAATACCGGAAACAACGTCTTCCTCTGTCAGTCCGTCAGGAAGGTACTCCAGCGCTTTTTTATTGGCACAGATAACATACACGTCAAAGCTCATGGGTACAAAGTAACGGACACCGTCCTTATTGGTTGTCTTGTCAAACATCTTTGTATAGGTAGAACCTGTATTGTTAACTAAATCCGTGATATCCTGCATCCAGCCGCCATTGACATAGGGCGCCATATTGGCCGTGTCCGCATAAATGACATCGGTAATATAATTCTTGCCATCCTGTTCTGTCTGGACCTTCTTTATGGCATCTGCCTGAGCAACAAAATCCACTTCTACTTTACAATTATTTTCTTCCTCAAATTTCTTGAAGAAAGAATCCATCAGATACTGCTTTTCATGAATTTCCGGTGTACCGCTGTATGTAATCTTTAAAACATCACCGCCTGTTTTCACGTTTGTATCCGTGGTTTCCACAACTGATGGCGCCTGGGATGACGCAGATGAATCCGGAGTCTTCGTTTCCGCCGGCTTTGATCCGCATCCTGCCCCGCCGGCAGCCGTAACCATTGCAAGACCAATTGCTGCTAATCTCTTTAATAAATTTTTTTTCATTGTACCCTCTCCTTTACTATTTGCGGTTATTTATGGTTATTCATAATCATAGCATCCGCCTATCCGCCGGGCAATGTGAACGGGACCAAACTCACACACCACAGTTGTGCATCTGCACAGTCAAATCCCAATAAGCGCTATTTTCCGCTCCTCATCTTTATTGCCGCAATATAAAGCATAATTAAATCCTTGGCGCGCCGGGGATTTTTGTTTAACAGCTCCTCAATCTTTGCCAGGCGGTAATTTAAGGTATTGCGGTGAATATGAAGCTTCTTGCAGATTTGGGAATAATTGTCATTATCCTCTACATAGGCGGAAATGGTCTCTCTTAATACCCCGTCTTTGTCCTGTTCCTCCAGCAGATGAATGATTTCTTCCAGCTCCTTAGTCATTTCAATATTATTTAAGAGACATTCCAAGGCCACCTCATGGTAGCATAAAATCCGCCTGCGGATATTTAATGTTCTGGCAATATGAAATGTCTGCATTACCGAGTTTGTTGTCCTGCTGGCAATCACATCCGGTTCGCCCACATAGCAATATTCCAGGTCCTTGCTGATGTCCATGACCTTTTCCAGTTTTGACTCCAGTCCTTTATCCGACCGGAAAAGAATCAGAAATTCATCCATTCCCTGACGGACGATGTATTCTCCCGCTGATAAGCGGCTTTTTATTGTTTCAATAATACTGTAGCGGATCCGTCCGCTGGTTATGATGACTGCGGTCCGGGATACCTTTAAATTGATTCCCAGATAGGCGGCCTGCTCATAAAATGCATCATTATACTGTTCTTTGCTCAAACCAATCCACTCATAAAGAAAATCTTTCAAACGGTTCTCTTTGATGGATGTCATATCGTTAAGCAGGCGGTTTTCGATCATCAGCACCGCAATCGACAGGCAGATCTGTCCAATTGGCATCACTTCTTCCACTTCTCCGTAAATGGCAATGACCCCAAGGATACTGTTGTTATAAATAATGGGCAGGCTGACGCCTTTGTGCTCTGTCAAAGTCTTCTCATATACCACATGAGATTCCTTCCGCTTCAATGCGGTCAGTGCACCCTGATGGAGGGCCCCAAGCCTGCTCTTATCACCGCTGGCCAGGATGACTCCGTTGGTATCCGTAATGTTTATATTATAGGGAATTATCTTCATAATCCCATCTGCAATTTTCTGCGCAACCTCTGTGTTCAGATAACTCTGATACATGTACTCTCTCACTTTCCAGGAAAGGCAGCTCTGGATTCCTCCGCCTGTTTTGTCTCAAACGAAGCCCTGACACCTAAATAGCCGTTGCACTGTTTTTAAGTCCCATATATAATCGGTTTCCCCGTCTCGGCCGAGCGGTATAATCCGGTAATCAGCCGCTGCACATAGACGGCCTGTTGGGCTGTCACCAATATCCGGGCATTGCCCATGCAGCTTTCCGCAAAATTTTTGATACTGTCATAATGCCAGTCACGTACTTCGTCAAAGGGATACGACTTGTTCTCCTGCTGCCCCTTTTCATCCCCATACAGCTCCATCGGAAAGACGCTTAGGCCCATCTTATCCCCATAAAGCCGGAGATTCCGTTTTTCTTTTTCTGCAATATGGACCGCAAATGAAGTTCTGACATGAAGGGAACTGCCATTTGCAAACTTAATGAAGCCAAACAACCCATCCTCCACTTCGTACCGTTCACCATTCCAGCTTCCCATAAGCCCGGTACCGCCTTTTTTTCCGATTCGGTCTGATGCTGTCGCACAGACATAATCAATCGCCGGATAATCCATCAGATAAGCGGCCAGATCCAGAAAGTGTGCCCCGATATCAATTAACGGCCCGCCGCCTTGCAGATCTTTGTTTGTAAAGTTTCCCCAGCCAGGAATCCCGCGCCGGCGCATCCATGTCACATCTCCCGCGTATATGGAACCCAGCTCACCGTCTTCGATCTTTTTTTTCAAAAAAGCGATCCGCTCCCCATGACGGAAGTGAAATCCATAGGTCAGAATTTTGCCCCACTGCTGTGCCTGATCCCTCATCAGTTCCGCCTCTTCCACCGTTACTGCCGGCGGTTTTTCACACAGGACATGGCAGCCATGCTCCAAAGCTAAGCAGGTCATCTCACAATGATACTTATTGGGTACACAGATGCTGACCGCATCCGGCCGTACTTCCTGAAGCATGGCATGGACATCGTCATACCAGCCGGCAATCCCAAATTCTTTTGCCGTCAGACTGGCAGCTTCCCCATTGACATCACAGACTGCTGCGACCTCCACTCCGTCTATGCTCTGATAATGATTGATATGGGAGGTCCGGGCCACCTGCCCGGCTCCGATGATTGCTACTCTTAATTCTTTCATAGTCTGCTCCGCTCTGCCTACATGAACTGTTTCATATAAGCGATGGAATCCTCATACGCCTTTAACGGGTTTTCTCCACGGATTCTTCCCTCATTTACAACGGCTCCGTCATAGCCAATCCGTTTTAAGGTCTCCATGTGCCGCTTAAAATCAATACTTCCGCTGCCTGGCTGATATCTGTG
Organism: Lacrimispora brassicae; assembly: GCF_054772055.1. Lineage (NCBI taxonomy): Bacteria > Bacillati > Bacillota > Clostridia > Lachnospirales > Lachnospiraceae > Lacrimispora > Lacrimispora brassicae. Next base: position 233,367 of record NZ_BRYH01000048.1, read on the forward strand.
ATTTTCGGCGATATGGATATGGCCGATATAGTCCTTATATTTCTCCAGTGTCTCTGAGATCTCATCCTCCTCAATTGACATGTGGTAGAAGTCCCCTGTAATCTTCACCATACAGAACTTTCCTTCGTCAATGATGGACACCCCATCCGCAGTTGTATTTAACATGTGATCCTGATAGCGGTTTAACGGCTCCAAATAAATATATATGCCACATTTGGCAGCCACCTCATCCAGTTGTTTTAAGGAATCTATTATGACTTTCCTGTCACCTTCCTGACTTCTCGGGGAAACCATCGGCGGCAGGCGGTATGTAAACATTCCCCAGGCAGCGGGAACCACGACACCGGTTCCTCCCACTTCCTTTAAGTTACGGATAATCACTTTTAAATCAGCGATTCCGTTCAGCCTCCGCTCTTCTATAAAATCACCTATCCAGCCGCGGTATCCGCCGCATGCGCTGGATACCGGAAGCCCTGATGCATCAATGGCACGTTTGATATTGTCCACCTGCTCCATCAGCACTTTCCCATCTGCCTCAAAGCATTCAAAGCCAATGGATTTCATGAACTTAAATTTCTCGGTTAATTCCCGGGGGAAAAAGTCTCTATCCTGTGTTCCCAACAGCATCATGCTTCACCTCCGAATGTTATGCCCAGCTTGATACTTTTTTCCGGTTCCCTGTCCATATAATTGCTGATTCCCTCCGCAGAATGCTCAAAGTCCACAATTGGGTCAATAATATCGGAGCAATCCAGATATCCGCTCATCAGCATCTCCCAGACCACGTCTTCAATTCTCTTCCTGTTCCACCGGGGATAATCCGGGTTGGGTTCACTGCATGCTCTTGAAAAAACTATTTTACCGTAATTATAGTGTGCTTCCTGCCCCAGCCATAAACCGGCCGGAAACGGCTTTGCAAAGGCCACATAGGCAATAGTTCCGCCATAGGCCAGCCCTTTTAAGGCAGACTGCAGCGCCTGCATGCTCCCGCTGGTTTCCAGAATCCCATCTGCCCCCAGCTTTCCCGTAAGGCGCTTTATTTCATACCCCACATCACAGACCGCCGGATCAAGGCAGAAATCAGCGCCGTGACGGACGGCAATTGCCCTTCTCTTTTCAATGGGATCTACTGCAATGACGACAGAGGCCCCTGATTTCTTTGCCAACTGAACTGCGATCTGACCGATGGCACCCAATCCGATTACTACCACATGATCGCCGGCACGGACATTGGCATCCCGAATCCCGCCAAGTGCAAACTGAGCCGGATCGTAGCAGACAGCATTCTTTGCCGAAGCGTCTTTGCTCATCTTTCTCAGCTTATAGTTGTCCACCGCATTGACAATCTGCGTTTCCTTAACCGGTCCATAAGAGCACACCCGGTCTCCTGCCTGATAATCGGTAACATCAGTGCCGGTCTCTATGACAGTCCCGACAAACATATTCCCAATGGGTAAATCACCGAATTGGATTCCCCGGGGCTCATCCTCATCCCGCTCCACAAAGACCTTCCATTCATCGTCAAACTTTCCGTCGATAAATGGTGTTGTTCCCCTGAAATCAGCCAGCTCCGTTCCATGTTTCGGGGCTGCAAATTCCACCTTGACTCTTACCTCATTACTGTTGATGGGCCGATCTTCGTACTCCTTTAAGGCAGCCACGCGCGGGGCTGCTGCAACTAACTTCCTCATGTTTTCCTCCACATTATTATAATTTTTCATTGCTGCACCGGGCACAGCGGGTTGACTCACGTTCTATAACGGCTGACGGCAGAAATATTTGTTGGTTGGTTGGTGGAACCTGGGTTTTCGGCAGTTCATGACCATTTGGCAATTTCTGAATCCTTGACAGTTCTGGGCTTATTGACAGCTCTGGGGCTTGTTGTTTTTCAAGAAGAGACTGGAGCATGGTAATGCATTCTTGAGCCAGCTTTTTAAAATCCTGATCTAATGATGACAACGCCGGGCAGGCATCTTCATTAATCGGCCCATTATCGGTGGATAACACGCCCAAATCCTCCGGTATCTTTCTGCCACATTCATAAGCCGCCTTATAGATTCCCAGAAAACGGTTGTCTCCGTTTGTGAAAATACAGTCAACCTCCTCCTGGCTTAGAAGCTCTTTTGTCTTTTCATAAGCGCTTTTCGCGTCCTTCACCCCATAGATAATCCGGCCTTTGGGAACCGCCTCCAGAAACCCTTTCACACGCAGCTTTGTGGAATAGATGTTCTGGTCATTGGTCAAATAACAGATTTTCTCAAAACCCTTTTCCTTTAAATATCTTCCCCCCTTAAAGCCCACATCAAAGTTGTCAAGACTCACCGCCGGAATATCCTGCTCCTTCGGCTGCCCCAATACCACATAAGGAGTGCCCGTTCGTTTCAAATACTTAATCCTCTGATCCCCAGCCATGTATTCCAGAAGAATTGCCCCATCGGCAATGCCGCTGGACAAAAGATTAAATCCATCGGTTTCATCTTCTTTGAATCCATGATAATCCGAAGGTGACACGATAATCTTCAAACCAATCTTGCTGGAGTAGCGAAATAAATGCTTTAACATTTCACTTCTCCATAAGTTCATATAATCACCGTTGTGCTTATCCAGAAATACAATAATGATATTTGTTCTGTTCTGTTTTAATCCCTTTGCCAAAAGATTCACCTGAAATCCACATTGCTCCATGGATTGTCTGACCATCTCCTTTGTCTTCGGACTAACCTGTTCCGGATGATTGAGTACTCTGGACACAGTTTTTAAAGATACTCCACAGTGTTTGGCTATCTGCATCATATTGGCTTTTTGAATAACCTCCACCTTCTTTCTGTCTGTTTTGTCTTACGTTGTCATTTTAAAACAGCGGTATAACTTTGTCAATTTAGCAGAGGGGTACTTTATGCATTTATTTGAAATTGATTAAGGTAATTGTTCAATTGCACAATGCAAACGGTAAATAGCCGGTACTTCATATCTGTTATTTTCTGTTTACAGGAATATCAGGGACCTGTTGACAAATAATCTCACTTCTCATACTCCCCATAGTCTTAGCTTACTGATATCAAAAAAGACTGGCAAAGCGCAGTTCCTATACCGCTTTTACCAGCCTTTTAATGTTTCATGGTGTTATGCTTTTTATTATATATTGGTGGGTATGTTCATAACAAAAACATTATGAATCACCACCTTTATATTCCTTTATAAATTTATAACAAAGAAGAATAATACTATGTAGATAAAAGGCTTCCTGCCCATTTCCTGTTTAAGGAAACCGCCTGTTGTTCCGAAAGTTCCTTATATCTCACGATATTTCTCCAATAATCATTTCTCATCAATTTCTGCTTTATGCCGCGGCCTCCATCATATTCTTTATTTTAACTTGTAATCCTGGCTTTTCATTTCAATTCAGAGTTTTTCTCTGCATGTGCCACCTTCCTCCAACTTATAAGGCAATGTTATTTCAATATTCTCTTCCTTTTCTTTTTTCTGAAATCTATCCAAAGTATGTTCAACCATCATTTTAATTGGCTGCTTAATGGTTGATAAATTGGGTGTCACCTTTTGTGAAATACTGATCCCGTCAAATCCTAATACAGATACTTTTCCGGTCACATTCAAATTCGCCTGATCAAGAGCGCCGATCACCCCCATGAAGCGATAATCGACAAAGAACTCTTTTTAGTTTCAGAAAAAAGCAAGATGACTTGTCTGATAAATTCTTAATGCTTACAGCACAAAGCGGGGAAAGGGTGAATCCAAATACCACAGGTGTTGATGCTGTAACCTCTGCTTCATTAAATTCAAATATAAAGGACGTAAGTGAAACAATTATTGAAAAAATAGATGGGTTCATTAATATTTACTAGTATAATAAGGTTCAAGGTTAGAAAGTGCCTATTTCTTGGTTATGTCTATTTTCTACGGCAGTATACCTCATAAGTAACGCAGTTGCTACTTGATTTATATCCTGTAATGTCCTTTCATTTGACACAATTCTTTCAGATAAAAATTCATAAGTTCCCCATAACGGCAATTTGTGGCGTATCCTTTCTTCTGCCTATAAAAACACCTCCAAACTGAGCAATTCTTACATCAGTTTGGAGGTCTACATAATTCTCAAGATATTTCCTGGTCATTTAATTCTGATTTTTATCTTACGCTTTCCATCGTTTCAATATATTACCTTGTAGGTAAAGTATATTATACCCTCCGGCGAAACTCCGTTCATTGTAGCGAATTTGCGTTTTCAAGCATCGAATTTCTCCATTAACTATTTTTATATAAACCAAGAGCTTTGGGAATGCACATCACTATCTTAAAAATTTTTGCGGTCTGATCTGGCTCTATATACAACACACCTCCCAGGTTTTCGATGATTTCCTCAATGATACGCAATCCAAGGCCGTGAAAATCTTTGTTTCTTTTCGTAGTCTCCGGTCTTTTGCCTGCTCCCGCCAATTCCCCGTTAAAGGAATTGACGATCTCAATCGTATCCCATTCCGAAGTCCCGCTGCTCATGATTCGAATAAACTGGTCCTGTCCAAGTATTTTACTGCAGGCTTCAATGGCATTATCAATTGCATTGGAAAAAACACAGACAATGTCCAAATCTGACATTTGACTTTTTTCAGAAAGATACGCCTGAGCCGAAAAGGAAATACCTTTTTCTTCACAAATCCTTGCGGCATCCTGAATCATTGCATCCAGCAGAACATTATTGGAATAAGATTTATGACTCAGAAGCTTCTGCTGCATGGAATTGCTCACATCATCCAGCACCTGGGTTGCTTTCTCATATTCTCTGTTTTGTAACAGAAATCTTACGGAAGTCATGATTCTTTTATAATCATGCCGGAATACACGAAAACTTTCTGTAAATTTTTTATTGGATTGATAATGGACCATTTGACGGGAAAGCTGTTCCTGCAGCTTACGGGCATACAATTCATATTTAAGCAATTCAGATACCTTCGTGGTATGGTCAAAAACAAATATCAGCCACAATTTACTTACAATACATGCCATCAAATATAAAATTGAGAACCATGATTGTTTGATCTCCATATAGTAACTGCCATTGTTCAAAACAACAAGAAGTGCCAGATTTGAAACAAGATAAATGACAACAAACCGAAGCTGTTCCTTATTATCTATTAGATTTCCGGCATTGTTGTCTGGAACAACTGCCTTACGGATAAACAAGTTAATTAATATAGATAAAAAGATAGCCAATGCCAATACGATATCATGACTGATTTCATTTTTCAGAATATCTGAAATGGTGGTATGTAGTATAACAGATAATATGGAACTGACAATGCCTCTGCTGCTGTATAAAGAAAAAACATAAATGCTGCCGGCATAAATCATTTGTATATCATTCACATAAAAAAAGAGGTAAGCGATTAACATGAACGAAATCATCATGTTTAAAATTGTAAACAAATCATTTTCAATTAAATAAAAAGGTAAGGTAGTTCCAACATCAATAACAACTGCAACTATATAAAAAAGCCAATGGTTTCTTTTCCTACGAAACACCTGCTTAAAATAAATAAGAATAAAGATATCATAAATACTAAGTAGCAAAGCAACCCTTAATAGTTGCATGATCTTTCACTCCTCATTTCCATTATTGAATAAAAACCATCTTTTCGTAAAAGCACTGATTTACAACTTCCTTATAAATCAGTGCTCTCTGTCCTTATGCCAATCTCTTTTATCATACGCATTAGTTCCAAAGCGCTTCGGAAACTTACATACTTTCTGGATGTCAGCTTTCCGATCACTCTTCCCTGCATACTGGCATTCTGACGATATTCTATCTTAACCAGCAAAGTTTCCTTTGCCCGAACAGCCTGCGAACTCATAACCGTACTGTCCTGCAACTGAATATTTTCCTTTACCAGTGTTTCCGTTTTCTCCTTACTCCTGCGGGTATACTGTTCGGCCATTCTTTTATTAAGAAACCTTGGCTGCATCGTTGGTTGAGGGGTGCCAATCCAGTCGCACATTTCATCTAATTTAAGAATCAGATCACCAATACCAAAAAAGCAGACAGGACTGTCTATATAGCAATTAAGAATTTCACCATAAAAATCTTCCCCTTTTTTCCCATGAAAACAAATCAGCATTGTACTGATGCGGTCCGTTACAGTCATATTGTAGCATATGCCCTGTATTTCTTCATTTTTCTCCATATAATCATTCTCCACTTTACTATCCTCGCTTATCGAATTTTCTTCTATTTTTCCTCGTTTTTGCCTCCGCTTACCCTATTCAGGCTACGATAGATGAATTGAAGCTCATCAAAATCAGCTTCACTTATTATTTCCACACCATACGGATAATTCCCGGTCCGATCATGTTTTATGGCATAGATGCATTGCCGCCAGTTCCTCGCTGCATTTATTCCGGATCTGCTCAGGTATTTCCTGACCAGCCTGCTGTAGGGCCAGTAAAACTTCCAAAATCTGATTCTTCATTTGGTTATATTCCCCTCGCATACTGCGCAACTGCTCCAACTCCAGGCACTGCTCTTTGACTGCCGCCTCAATCTCATCTATGAGAATATCTGCTTCCCGGACATCACAACAGTATTTTCTGAATCTTTTTATTAGTCTATCCGCTTTGATCTCTTCTATCGTCAGTACCATTTTTTTACTCCTTTCCTTTATCCCACCAATCTCCGTATTCCAGCCGCAAATACCGATTACTATGTACCGGGCATCGACGAATTCATCGCTGCATGTGGAAATCACAGGGAAACTGTCATGTTCCGTATATTCTGCACTGCTCTCAAACGTTATCTTTGATGAGGTATAGGCCAACAATGTCCCTGGTTTACCTGATGCATAAATGCCCGCACCACATGATCCGGTATCCTCCCAGGCTGCCCTGCACGTTTTCCATCCACCCGCATCCTTTAAACGGCGGAGCACCTTGTTTACATATACATAGGAAGCACCTACCTCATTGGCTATTCCTACTCCGTGACCAATGTGTCCTTTTGACAGAGAAAAATCATGATATGTAAGCCATAATCTGTAGTCATTTGCAGTTTCATAATTAACTCCTTTCCAAATCACTGTACTATACCAGACCTTGCGGGTATAATTCAAAAAATCAAGACTTTTCCATTGCTGACGCCGACTATCTTTATATCAGTTATCTCGTTCAGATTCGTATTTTTCTCTAATCAGCCATATTACGTAAATAAGCTGCAAATCCATATTGAATAAAATGCTTTGTCAAACAGCGGTCTAAAAGACTTCTTCCTGTTCCCGCTTTTTCCATTTCTGTTTTAACTGGTTTTCATATTTAATTTAGAACATGCAGAATCTGGCAATATGACAAATTATTATTTCCATTCTTATCCTATTCCTGCAAAAAAACAAAGGAAAACTCTTTTATTTTTCTGTCGCATTTTATCAAAAAACAAAGCCAAAGAGGGGGGCTGAGTTCTCAATTAGGCATTAAAAGAACTGAATTTCATATTCATCAGAAAATATCATCGATTTGTCAAGCTCACGATTTGCCCACAAAACATATCAAAATGCTAAGGATAACAAACCAGAATATTTATTTCCGGATTTCATGCTAAAAATCAGGGAATAAAACAGCCTGTGGATGGACAATATCCTGATGCAGACATAATCATTCTGGTTATGGACAACTTAAATATTCATAAACCGCCTCTGTATAAAAGATACCCGGCAACTGAAGCTCGCAGACAGACGACGCAAGAATTAAGCTTGCATCCCTTTACCTACGATAACCATCTGCTGACAATTGATTGTCAGCAGATAATTAAAATAAATATCATTGATACAATACACCAGATGCTTACAATAAAACCAATTTAAATTGCAACTCATCTAAATTAAATAGTATAATGGATAGGCTACAATAAATTTAAAAGTGTTGACAATACAATTATTTTTTTAAATTATTAATTAGGAGGCGCCAATGTTTGATCAAAATATGAACCATTTTAGAGAAAGAAATAACTATTATACTTTGGAAGAGCTTAATACAATAATCTGTCAGAACAATACAGTCTTTGATCTATATTCTGTTTTGATATCACGAAATGTTATTATTGGAAGTGATAATATCATTTACCCTGGGGTTATAATTGATTCTGATAGCATATCTACTATTAAGATTGGTAATTCCAATACATTCTTTAATAACACACATTTAGACGCTAAAAATGAGGGGATTATTGAAATAGGGGATTTCAATTCTTTCAATGATGGTCCTATGGTTATAAAAAGTAATATGAAAAATTCCCACATCATTTTTAGAAATCAAGGGCGATTTGATGGCCGGATCAGTATATTCGGCCAATGCAAATTCGGTACTGGTTCACAAATATTAGGAAATATAAATGTATACAACTGTACTTTAGAGGATGGGGTTGACTTCTCCAATCCAAATGTAGAAGAACGCGCCGGTTTAATCAAAGGTATGGGTAACGCCAAAAATCTTCAGGTTGGTAAAGGAATGGTCATAAATGGTTTTGGGGAATTTTCCCAAGAAGGTGTTGAAAAACAATTGAAATATCATCCCAAATAATCTTGAGCATATTTTGAACTTTAAATATTTTATAAAAATAACTAAATGGTAGTAAACAGTAAAACATTCGTACCTTTACAATAATGCCGCCGTAAGCCACTTATCCTTTATTACCGTGAGGTCTTTCTGGCCTAATAATTGCCCCAGCAGGAAATAAACTATGCCAAATAAGTTTCTTCAAAAATTGTGTCCCAATTTATACCAGGGATGAGGGTGGTTTGGATTTTTTCTGTGATACCGCTTTATCATTGTATTTTCCATGTTTCGAATAACTTTTCCGTTATCTGAAATAATAATACAAAAATCAAAAGCGAGGAATCCTATGAAAAATAAGACAAATGGTCTTACTGCAGGCCGCTTAACGATGATGGCTCTGGGAACCGTGATCGGCGGTTCCTTTTTTTTAGGCTCATCGGTTGCCATACAGGCTGCCGGCCCGGCAATTATTATTTCTTATCTGATTTGTGCTGTTATGGTTTATTTCATTCTATTTGCGCTTTCAGAAATGACGGTTTCCAATCCGGATTCCGCTTCTTTCCGAACATTTGCGTCTCAGTATATAAACAATGGTACAGGCTTTGTGGTGGGCTGGGTCTATTGGACCGGAATGGTCATTTCCATGTCCAGTGAGGCTACCGCAGTTTCCATATTGTTACGGACGTGGTCTCCCTCCATCTCAATCCCAATCCTGGGCACTGCTCTGATCGTCGGGGTGACGTTATTAAACCTTTTGGGTGCAAAACAGTTAAGCCATCTGGAAAGTATTCTGTCAGCAATAAAGATTATAGCTATTATCGGATTTATTCTTTTAGGTTCTATTATCATTTTTGGTATCTTACCTGGCTCCCATCCCCTAGGAAGCAGCATATTGCGATCAGAGCCATTTCTTCCCGGCGGCCTAAAAAGCCTGGCAGGAAGCATGCTGATCGTTTTATTCACCTATGCAGGTTTTGAAATCATCGGACTGGCTGCCAGTGAAACAGAAAATAAACAAAAAAATGTGCCCCGTGCCATCCACCTGACGGTTTTCTGGCTCGTAACACTTTATATTCTGTGTATTTCAGTTCTTTTGCTGCTGGTCCCCAGCGAATCCTTAAGCGAAAATGTCAGCCCAATGGTTACGGCCTTAAACCGCTATCAAATGACCTGGGCCAGCACTGCCATGACGGTTATATTGATCAGCGCAATTTTGTCTACTATGGTAGCTGCCATGTTTGGAATCGGAAGAATGCTCCGTTCTCTTGTGGATGATGGGCTTGGTCCTGCATTTTTAAGGGATAAAACCGATGTCCCCTACCGGGGAATCTTATTTTCCGGTTTGTCCATGATGCTGTTTCTGTACGTGGGATTGTTTTTTCCTGAAGTCTATCTGTTTTTGATCAGCTCAGGGGGATTTGCGTTGCTTTTCACTTATATTGTGCTCATGTATACCCATATCCGTTTCCGGAAAAAGAACGGGAAGCCGGACGGAAACTGCCGCCTGTGCGGATTTCCGTATAGTTCTCTGTTTACCATGGCCGGACTGATCATAGCCATGTTCAGCATGCCATTTTTAAAAGCACAGACCTTGGGTTTCCTTGCAGGCATCGCTCTCGTTGCTTTTTTTACGGCCTGCTATGCAATTGTAAAGGCAGCAAACAAACGGAAAATGCCCCAACAGAAACAATATCCGGCAGGAACACAGGAGCATCGCCGTATTTTGACGGAATTTTCGGAAGAAATCTATGATCCGGATATAAAAAAGAAATAATATATTTCCTCAAAAATATAATATATCTTCGCTGGTTAGACGGTAATAGAACTTTGCAGCTAAATTATTTATGACAAGCGGCGGTTTTGAAAAATACTCAGTTCAAAACCACCGCTTGCCTTTTTTAGATTGATTTCCGCTATGATTTAATAAATTTGAAAGTTCTGGTGTATTGGCCTTATTGTATTTTTTATAACGATAACGTGAGCCTTATGTAGTCCAATCTTTTGTCCGCTCCCATCTCCTCGTTCAGCCCCCTTTTAACTTTTATATTATTGGACAACTGCATTCCGTACCCATTTCCCTGTTGAATCAACAAAACAAGGTGCAGAACCCCCATGAATCCATTGATCAGCAGCCATAACACCATATGCTTCCAAATTCTTCTCCAGATAGTACCACTCATTTTTCCACTCTATCCAGCCGGTTGCCATGGAACCATCTGCATTCAGGAAATACCATTGTCCATTGTACCGAACCCAATCACCTGCTGCCATTACTCCGTTCTCATCCAAATAATACCATTTCCCCTCAACAGATTTCCAGCCAGTTGCCATATAACCGGACGGGTCAAACCAATGCCATTTTTCATTTATTTTTTTCCACTCTGACTTGGAATAAGAACCGTCTGCATTTTGGTACCACCAGCCAATAGCATCCTGTCTCCATGTGCCGGAAGATTTCGCAGCAGAACTTCCTTTGTCCGATCCTCCTGAGCCCGATGATCCGTTGCTGCTATTTGAATTAGAGCTTTCAAAAAAGTTATTATATTTTCTGAAGAATTCCATGCCTATTTCACTGTCATTTGCCGCAAGGCCAAATAGAAACGTGGAATAATCAATAGCCTGTATGGAATCTGACTCCCATGAGGTATTTAAGGCGCTGTATCTCCAGAGTATTTCATCGCCACCTGAAGGAAGCTGATAAACCCCTTTATCATTTCTGTACAAATTTACCAAGTCGTCTTTTCCGCTGGGGTTAATCGGCAAAAACCCTGAAATAATGTGGGGTGATATGATCATTTCGTCATTGTTATCAATGGAATCCGCATGATATCCTCCGCTGTCCTTACTGTTTCCTGCACCGTTCCCCCACTCATAGCTCTCCATCATGCCCGTATTGGCAGCCCATAGCTGATCTGCAAGGTATGCATTCTTTACATATTGTTTATATTTTGACGATGTGGAAAACATGTTCACCATATAGTAGGGGAACAGCAATGTAAATGATGCCAGATAATGATCATCATCATCTGTTAAAAGAGGGATTCCCTGATAGTCTTTTGTTAAAAGATTATCAGGAGTCGCATACCATTTATTCCACATTTTAACAGCACGGCTGTTGGGCTCATTAATATGTTGATTGTATGCCAGCCAGGCAACAATAATATACTCATTGTACGGAAGAGTAATCGCATTTTCATTGCCGCTGCCATCGGAATTGATGATCATATAAATTCCACCGGTATCCGGATCAGCTATGGCATCCTGAAAATCAACCTGCTGATACAATTCATCCACATAGGAACTTAATTCTGGATCATTAAAGTATTTTTTTGCAAATAAAGCCCCCGTTATGAAAATAGCTGTATCAATCGTACTGTATTCGCAGTTCCATTCTCTCTCACCTGTATCCAGATTGATAAAATGTCTGATAAAGCCATTGGATGAAACATCCGGCATAAAGCCATCCCTATGCCCAGCCATTGTTTTTGCTGTTAATCTGGCCTTTTCCAAAGCCTGACTGTCCCAGCCTTTTTTATCAGCTATTGTCAAAGACATAAATCCAATTCCTGATGCTGCTATTGAGGAAGGATGGAATGGTATCCCATCATAAAGCAGAATGCTGTCTTTGTAAACTCCTGTATCATGTCTGTACTGGTCAAATACTTCATAGCTATTTTTAAACAGCCTATTGAGTATTTCCTCATCTGACAGTGATAAATCAGGGCTCGGAATTGACAGCGTGGCAATGCTGGGACTGGCCGCTGAAACAGCGGTACTGGGGCTGGCCGCGGAAGCGGCTGTGCCGGAACCGGTCGCGGAAGAAGGCGTACCGGAACTGTCTGCTGAAGAAGCCGTATTGGAACTGTCTGCTGAAGAAGCTGTACCAATCCTGCTATATAGAGAACTTCTATTCTCCGTACCTGCCTCTGAATCTGTCTGAAACAATTCTTCATCTGACAGCAATGAATAAGGAACGGATGCTGACCATAAATCTGATTCCACATCATCCCGGTACTGCGCAGAACCTGCTAAACCTGCACATATTTCTGTCGGTGCTGACATAATCATAACGGCTGCTAAAACGGCAGATGCCCATCGTTTCAATCTCATCATTATAATTCCCCCCATAATTTAATGGCATTGTTGTAACTACCTACAGTGTCAATAAAATTTCATTTTGTTCCCCTAAAGCTGACATAACTTCATGTTTATCCAGTTTAGCACCTCCATTTCTATAAGGATTCTTAACCCTTTCAAAATTCATTACTCGTTCATTTATTTTGATACATTTAATATAATTGTCATGACCAGATATGCTGTATTTGAACGTAACCCTATGCCCGTATATTTCATAATCAAAGCATAATCCATCATATTTCCCGGATAACACAGGATCAACCACTAAACTCTGATCCTGGAACCTGATACCCAAAACATTTGTGATCAACTGGTTAATATAGATTCCGGGACCGGATGAATAAATTCTCCAGCCTGCTTTTACTTTAAGATCCCCGCAGCGAAGTTTATAAAAATCATTCTGGGCTTCATATCTGTTTTTAAAATCGCCGTCAGAACTGCTGAAATAAGCATTACTTTGTCTGTAATCCGCATTTTTCACACTATCCTGTATACAAATTGGATTTATTTTTAAAAGCATATCCATTGTATCAGCATGTTTACCCAACTTTGATATTGCCTCAATAAACCGTATATGAGCATGTACATACTGCAATCCGATTTCCCGTCCAAAATTTGAAGCAGTCTCAGCCCTCATAAAATAGGTATTGATTCCACCCTTGTATTCTGCCGGTTTACTCATTAAGCGCACGCCGTCGGCATAATATAAATGTTCATAAATAATTTTCAAATGATGATCGGCCTGCTCTCTCGTAAACAGTTCCGATATGATTCCCCGGTTAATCGGTATCAGCCGGTATTTGATCTTAGTGTCCTCATCATCAGGATGAAGAATATATTTGATTTTCTCATTGGAATCAAAATGAATAAATCCTGAAACTACATCGTCTTTCACCAGATATTTATGGTAATCATCTCTTATACCGTCAACCATGGCCTTAAGCTTTTCTTTCCCATACTTGTACGGTTCCTCTTCAACGGATTTCCGGGGAAAAACCTCATACCATTGACTTAAGGTCTCATATAGCAAGGAGGTAGTCCACCCGCTGATCATTCTCTCTCTTAATTTCTTATTCGACGGCTGTAAGGTATCATCCCAATCTCCTTCACCGTATTTCGGCAGATATGTATCTTTATAAAATTCATTTGAAATATAATCCAATTGTTTATTGACATGTTCCATCAGACTATATGATCCGGTAAAGCGGCCCTCCTGTCCCTTTTGTGAAAATGGTATCTGAGCGTTTAGAATCTCATAGTCACCTGTTACCGAAATATAATTTGCCAGGCATTTTAAAGGCCAAATCACCACATCTCCATGGCTTTCATTTTGTCTCATCGTATATCGGTCTATCATAAACCATTGCGGCCAGTTACCTGTTTCAAAAAACTGGTACGAAAAAACACGCTCAATGATCTTTCTACATTCTTTATAATCCTGCATGCACATGAAATATTCAAAAGGTCCCTGACAAACATCTCTCGTTCCCCAGGCTGCGCCTCCATATTGCTCCAATCCATGAGGCATGGTATAGTGGATCAGCATGTTCGACGTATACCAATAAACAATCTTATTTAACCGTTCCAGGTCCAAACAGCGCTGATCAGGAAAATATAGTTTAAAGTTTTTGACCAATGCCCCATAATTTTCCAGATAATTTTCCTCAGCATTTATAAAGCTGAAATCCTCTCCGGTAAACTCCCTGTTATCCACACTTCCGCAGATATACATTTTAAGGTTATTTGTTTCTGAACAGTGGAATGTATATAAATTTTCAACTCTATGAACATGATCTTTATAAAATGGACTGTCATTGTCAAAGGTCACATTGGTTCCTGAAAATTCAACTGAATAATTTAAGTCAGGATACATTTGAGATGCAGCCGAACCCTTTGGCGGAAAAAAGCTCACTTTATTGTCTGATACAGTGATTTCACCCGGCTCGTTAAACTCATCTTCTCCCATGCAAACGAAAGCAGAAATGATAAATTCATAAGAAACAGCATTTTGGGAGTTTATTTCCATGAAGATGACAGGGGAATTTAACTTTGTTCTGTTGATAATTGTCAAGGTATCATGATCCAATTGATAAACCCATTTGCAATAGTTTAATCCCATTTCAAATATGCTTGGCTGACAAAGCAATCGGAACTCATCATTTATTTTAATAAAAATACGTTGTCCGTTCATACGCATGATATTTAATGGATTTCTTATATACGACATAAAAATATTCATACTGGTATTGCCGACAACAACGTGAGAATTAAAAATCCCACTCATATAAGATGTTGTGGAAATGATATTTTCATTAACAATATCTCCGTTAAGCCGTTTTTCTTTTGCAGAAATCAGGATATTTCCATGTTGTCTTTCCACAAGCTCTTCTTTTCTCTGCAATACAATATGTTTTTCATTGTCAAAAAACGATATTAAGTTTCCACCTTCATATTCCGGGCACTGTACATGAGCATACATGCGGTCAATATCATCCTGACTGCAGATATTTCCATTTATCATGGAATTGATGTCAATGCTGTACTCAATCCTGTCAACAATCTTATAATGGTCATAAAAATCAGCCCTGCTATTGTGTATAATAGTTTCAATTTCTAAAACTTCCTTAGAAGAACCCTCCAGACTTTTTAAAACATAGCCATAAAAAACAGCATTATGATTCCCTTGCAGCTTTACTTTTTTAGTCTGTATTGCGATAAAAGGAAACTCATACTGGTAAACATAACAATCAAGCATTTCTGCTTCCAATGCTTTTATTTTTCCATTTACCTTATATTCCTTTCCGAAAAATTGAAATCCATCCGTTGAATATGCAGCATTTTCACATAAGGAGCCAAGCTGAATAAAAGCATTTTCTCCTTGCTCCTGTTGATTCTGTCTGGATAAGATTGTAAATCCGTTTTTATCAAGAACTGGTTTATGATCTATATACTGTCCGATATAGGCTTCATTTCCCACTTTGGAAAGGGCAATATCATTACAAAAAAACAGCTCAATTTCTTCTGAGTTAGAACCGGAGAGACTGACATTATAATAAAAAATATTATGATACA
The DNA here is from genome assembly GCF_054772055.1 of Lacrimispora brassicae. Classification (NCBI taxonomy): domain Bacteria; kingdom Bacillati; phylum Bacillota; class Clostridia; order Lachnospirales; family Lachnospiraceae; genus Lacrimispora; species Lacrimispora brassicae. The sequence goes on from NZ_BRYH01000048.1 coordinate 249,129, forward strand.
GATAAAATTTTACTTCATAGTCAACTCCCATAAAATTTCCGGTCCATTTCACACTGTTTTTGCCCTTGTAAAATTGACTGTTTGAATTTTTTCCCAACAGTGCAATATATTCATAGCCGTCCTGCCTGTTCAGTCTAAGATATATATTGTTTAATGATCCGTCAATCACATTTCCTTTTAAGAGATTGATATTCCTGTCTCCTGTTTTTGCTTCAAATAAATCACCGGATTCTAAAAAGCTGAATTTTAAACTGTCACTATATAATTGAATCAAATGAATACCTCCTGCATACTTCAGTAACGAACTATGCCAACATCAAAAGTCTTATATTCTGTTATTGATTTATGATTCAGGCTATTGATCAGCAGCGAACCCGCTTTATAACCCCAATCATATTTTGAGTAATCAATGGTTGACAGGGGAATACCTAAATATTGCATTAAATTAATGTTGTCAAAGCTTGACAGATCAAAGTAATTGCAAATATCCTCACCAATATCTTTAAAATAATGATACATTCCCACTACCATTTCATCATTAAATGAGAAAACAGCTTTTTTTGTTGAATAATTCAAATGCTGCCGTTTTGCAAAGTCATACCCGCTTTCATAATCAAAGTTTCCTGCAGTTACATTCAATGATATATTATTTAATTTTGCATAGTTTAAGGCTGCGGACAATCTTGCCATAGAATCAAAAGAATTTTCAGGACCTGTTAAACAGCTTATTTCCCTGTAGCCCAAACCGCTTAAATAATCCATACCCAGATTAATCCCTTTGGCATTATCCAGGGTAATACAATTGATATTCTTATGTTCAATTAACCGGTCCATTAAAACTATTTTAAGTCCTGAATCAGCATAATTTAAAAGCTCTCTTGTATTAAAATAGGAATCCAGTATAATGACGCCATCCAATACATTTTCATTCATCAACCGGTGGTTTAAAGAACCGGTAACTATGACAAACTCATATTCATTCTTTATGATGCTGTCTTTTAATCCGCTCAATACTTCACCATAAAAATAACCTCTTAAATCCGATACATAAGCACCGACAATTTTTGCCTCTTTTGTTTTCAGCATTCGGCCTGCAAAATTCGGCTTATAGTCCAGTTCTTTAATAACCTCTAAAATTTTATCCCTTGTTTCCTCTTTTACTTTCGGATTGTTATTGATAACATATGAAACCGTAGCAACAGAAACATTCGCTTTTTTCGCAACATCTTTTATTGTAACTATGATTGACCACCCTCCTTATATCCGGCAAATTAAAATCACTTTATGCCCGATGTAACACTGCCGTCTATTATATTTTTCTGGAAAAAAGCAAATACAATAATGACAGGTAATAACATGATTGCTGCTCCGGCCATTTGCAGTCCAAAGTAACCGATATAATGATTCTTCATAATATTAAGTGCCACAGAAAGTGTATAATACCTTTCGTCATTAGATAAAATCAACGGCCAAAGAAAACTGTTCCAACCGCTGATAAATGTTAAAACTATCTGAATTGACAATGCCGGCTTTATGACTGGCAATGCAATTTTATAAAAAACCTGGAGTTCAGAAGTTCCGTCAATCCTTGCTGCCTCCATAATTTCATTGGGCACTGTGCTCATAAAAGACCGGTACATAAAAATCAAATATCCGTTAGCCAGCCCCGGGAGTACAATTCCCAAATAATTGTTTGTTAATCCCACTCGATTAAGCATCAGATATACAGGTATCATTGTCACCTGGGCAGGAATCATCATGGTTGTTAAAACAATATAAAACAAAATCTCTTTCCCTTTGAACTCATATTTCTCAAAAGCAAACCCGGCAAAGGAATTTACCAGTATTCCCATGAATGAAAGCAATACAACAATAACACTGCTTATTATATATTTCTCAAATCTCAACTGTTTAAACAAGTCTATGTAATTATCTAACGTAGTACTGGTTGGCAGCAGTGTGGGAATCAGTGCACTGGCCTCTGATTCCGTTTTAAAACTTGTCACGATCATCCAAAGTAATGGGATCAGAGTAATAAAGCCGATGATAATAATGAAAACAACCATTAAGATAAGTGATAGTTTCACTCGTTTCACTTTCATCCATTTACACTCCCATTTTATCAAATTTTTTACTAATCTGAAATTGTATCATAGTCACCAGCATGATACCCGCTAATAAAACAAGGGAAGCTGTAGCCGAATAACCAAATTTGTTAAATTTGAATCCATTTTTATAAATAAACAATGCAATTGATAATGTTCCATTAAGAGGATTACCGTCTGTCATAATAAATGGTTCATCAAAAAATTGTATCCACCCTATTACAGTTGTTATGCTGACAAACATAACGGCATAGAAGATCTGAGGCAGTGTTATTTTAAGTAATTGCTGGGGGGGTCCTGCTCCGTCTATTTTGGCCGCTTCATAATATTCTTTTGGTACGCCTTTAAGGGCTGCCAGAAAGATAATCATGTTTAACCCTGATGCTCTCCAGACTGCCATTATGATTAATGATATCTTACTGATTATGGGCCCTCCTGTAAGCCAATAAACAGGGGAGATTCCAACCTTTCCCAAAAGAAAATTCAAAAGTCCGAAGACCGGGTTATACATATATAAAAAAACTACTGAAACGGCGACTATGTTCGTTACCGATGGCATATAGAAAACAGACCTCATTGCAGTAAAAAATTTTGACTCTCTGAAATTAACCAAAAGTGCAAGAAACAACGAATAGATGACAACCACAGGAACACCAAAAAATACAAAAAACATCGTATTCATTATGGATTTTACAAAGATATCATCTTTAAACAACCGGTAATAATTAGAACTTCCTATGAATTTAATTTTTGAAAAATCAGCAAGCCCCTTTAAATCCATATTAGTAAAACTAATGATCAATGCAATTACAATCGGAAAAATATAAAATATAAAAACAAGTAAAACAGCGGGTGCAACGAATAAATAAGGTATCAACCTGTTTTTTTTATTCATATTGAGTCTCCCTCAAATAACTATTTTATCTCTGCTCCTTAGCTAAAAACCCATATCAGCAGATATTGGGGTAGTTTGGAAAATGATTCCGCCCCATATTCCTTCCACTTTGCAGGATATTGTATTGCAAAGTGGAAAGGAAATACGGAATAACCCTTTTTCAGACAAGCCCTAATTTAAAATTTCCTGAACCTTTTCGTTAAATTCATTAACTGCTTCTTCAATATCTGCATTTCCTCTGTAAATAGTTTCAAAATTGATCAGCCAGGTCTGGGCTATTTCTTCAAACTGAGGAATTAAAGGCAATGATTTTGCTTTTTTCAATTGTTCGCCGAACACCATAAAATTAGGATCTTCAGATAACTTTTCACTCATGTCCCACGCCTTTGTATTTGCCGGCAGCACACTTGTTAATTCAAACCAGTCAGCCTGTGTTTCAGCGCTTGACATATAATCAATAAATTCCAGACTGGCATCAATATTTTTAGAATATTGAAAAATTGTTAAATTGGATCCGCCAAGAATAGAATCATTATTCACTGGCCCTTTAGGCAATTCAGCGGTAGCCCATTTGCCTGAAATCTGAGGAGCGTTTTCGTTTATTAAGTTAATTGTCCACGGCCCGCTGATCATCAGCGGTGCAATTCCATCATCAATCATCAGTGAAATAGGATCTACGATTGCAAGGTCAACCGGAACTTCTCCATCTTTAAAAAATGAATCCATATATGTAACTGTCTCTATAAATTCCTTACTGTCAAAATTTAAATCCGGTTCTGTACCATAAAATTTAGCACCTGCCTGATTTGCTAACATAAAAACCGTTGATTGTTCTTTCGGATCAAAAGACATACCATATTTGTCACTGCCTCTTGCACGGAGCTTAGCAGAAACATCCTTTAGCTCCTCCCATGTTTTAGGAGCTTCAGGGTATCCGATTGATTCAAGGATATCTGTTCTATAAAATAAAACCCTTGTATCAACATACCATGGAATTCCGTAAGTTTTTCCCGCAAATTGTGTTGTTTCAAAAGATCCGCTGAAAAAATTTTCTGACTTAAGATTATCATAATCTTTAAGAGAATCTGTCACATCCAGGATTGCTCCTGCATCAACAAATTCTGCCATCCATGATGTACCAAGCTGAATGACATCAGGTCCTGATTTGGACGCAACTGCTGTCAGCAGTTTATCATGTGCACCATCCCAGGGAATCGCCTGCACCTCAACTTTATACCCGGTTTTTTCCTCAAACGGCTTTGCTACGTCCGCAACTTTTTTTGCCTCTTCCCCCATTGCCCAAACTTTAATGGTGGCACTTTGTTTTTGAGAGTCTGCAGCTTCTCCCTGGGAATCGGCGGTTTTATTACCGCACCCACTTAAGAAAGCAGCAAAAGAGAAAAAAATCATAGTCAGTGATAACACTTTTGTAAACTTCATAACAAACACCCCTTTCATTCTAAACGTTTAGATTTACGATGATATAGTAACATATCCTTTGTATAAATGTCAATATTTATATTTTTTTTAAAATTATAATCATTATTTTATATATAACTTATAACTATATGTTTTATTTTAGATGAAAATATATAATTATGCACATATTTTTTGTGTTTATATTAATTTAAACGTTTCAAAAATAAATAAGATGCTTCTTCAGCTCTTTTTTACCCTCTATCTCATGGAAAGTAACAATCAAAGCACCGGCCTCACAGTCCAGAATATACCAGCACTCTGTTTTCCCCAATGCCCCTGTTCATTGCCAAATAATTCCTGATTCTCCTGCCATAATTCACTGAGCCACTTTTCTCCGTAATTGCCGCCGGTAATGTGACAATTATCGTCGGCGGGTACATCATGAATTTGCTGTATAAAGTCAGGTATTATCAATTAGCCTTTTATCAAGCCTGATTCAGCTAATTTATACTGATGAAAGAAAAACATCAGCCCTATTATGTGATGGACAAAGGACAAATACTGGCCTATTCCATTAAAATAACCGTATAAATAAAGTTTCAATAGGTCGGATGGTGAATATGGTTTTCGCCCTGTATCTTTGGTTTCGCTGTAAGCAAAGCCCGACGACATTGAAGCGATTGACGATTGCATCTATGGCTCGAACTGTATTTTCTTCATCAATAAATGCATCAAAGCATAGTGGTTCGAGACTGATTTGTTAATTCCTTCTTTATGCCGTGTTATTGACTTTTCCTCCGTTCTGTTGTATGTTCTTATTGTGTCAATTTGGGGGAGGCTTGCACAGCGTTTTCACACAGCCTCTTATATACTCCACCCCCACTAGGTTTTGTTTCCTATATGATAATTGACTGTAGAACTCTTTTTGATTTATGTACCAAAGAGTCAAATGACATTGAAAAACAATAAACTAAAAGTCAAGAAAGGTAGTTGTTAATAATGAATAGTAATGTTAGAGTTTTTAAAGATTCTATAAAAAGAGGAAATGGATTTCTGTTTTTCTGTAGTGCCGGGATTGCTTGTGGTGGTTTTCTACTCCTATGGCTTTACATAAAAGTCACATCTGGTGGTTTTGACGGTTCAAACGGAGGACTTAAATTTGATGCAGGCGGTGCCAATCTTGAAATATTAATGCTTTTGCCTGCTCTTGGATTAATCGCATTTGCCTTGTTTATTTTATTCTTTATGTACATAAAAGTTATGAAACGTTCTTTTGAATTGCATCATGACAAGATTATTTCAAAATATAAAAATGAAGTTGAAACAAGTATTAACTTTGAAGATATTAAAGAAGTGTACCGTTGCAGAACATTAGCTCAAAAAGCGATGGTTCCTTATGGGCTATTAGATGTTTTTTGTTACAGAGAATCAAAAGATGATTACTGGAAAGTTATTAGACCTGTTTTGTATGAAGGGTCAAAAAAATATAGAGGACTCGATTTAATCGAAGCTATGATTGATAAATACGTAGAGGCAAATATAAACAATGCCTTAAATGATTTAGAAAAAGGCAATCCTATTGAATTTGATTATTTAGAATACCCAAAAGGTATTTCTATGCTAAACAAGCGAGACAATTTTGATAGAACGATACTATCCTTATCAGAAAAACCTCTTGTTAATAATAACCGTACTGAAAAAGCAAAGCATTATTTAGATGTGGATACTCAAAAAATTGTTTTAACAAAAGATAGTATTACGATAGATAATATGGTTTGTTTTGAAAAAGGTGATGAAATTGTACTTCAAACATATAATCTTGGAGGCTTCATTGGTAAAAAGCCAAAAGATTTTGAAGTAGGTAAAGTAATAACAATTACAAACAATGGGAAAGAGAAAATTTCTATTGACTTAACCAGGCTTATAAATGGTGATTTGTTTTTAGAAATAGTTAAGAATTTATTAAAGTAACGAAGAAAGTATGCTTATAAATAAACACATGCCTCAAGATTAATAAGAATTTTTCACAGCGCATTATACCATTAATAGAAGCCTTAAAGATTTTTGTATTGACTTCCATTATCCATATAACATGTAATTGGCTATAGACATTTAAGTGCAACAAAAGCGGAACATGTTTGTATATAAACTTCGTTTTTTATTCGCCATATCCCGAGGATGTGAATCTATCAAATTCCAATTTGTTGCGCAGGCTGAATCTCACGAAGATTCAGCCTGTTTTCCTATTACATAAAAAAATTTGACTAAGATTAGCGAAACCCTTTGGCAACCATGTCCAACTGGATACTTGCCTGCTATCGGGACTGGCTGTCACCAGTTGTCGGACTTCTCAAGAAAAAACTTCTGGAACAGAATTATCTATATTTTGGGCGATATCCCTGGGACAGCATTTCTACAGTACCCAGAGTTCCTGGAAGACTATCTGCCATGGGATCCCGTAATACAGAAATGCCGTCAGTAACCACTAACCTCTAAGAATATCAGAAGGCCGGCAGTTTTTCTATACATCGGTTTATTTGACGGTTACGATAAAAGATAAACACCAGCCCTATTATGTGATGAACAAAGGACAAATACTGACCTATTCCATTGAACAGGATTTTTCCTATGGGAAAAAGGAGAGATTTTTTATCTATATCATAATTATGTAAAGGGCATAGCCGAAGCAATGCCCTTTGTAGTTTTATCTTACATTTACAGTTTTCTATGTCAGGCCAATTTGCTGTATAACTAAAACAGCGCCAGATCCTGCACTCAAGTCTAGAGTGGCTGGCTCACCAAGAAGAGCTAGTGAAACAGTATCACCTGCAGCCAAAGTAGCAAAAACTTCTGTTGAAGTACTATTAATATCGCCACCGATATCAACAACAGACGGGCTGTATACCGCACCGTTAATTAAAATCTGGCTGGCAAAACTGGCTGGTGTAACGATATTGACATAATACGCAATTCGATATAATCCAGCCTCATTAACCGTAAATATGGTATTTGCACCATTAGCTGTAATTTCTGGAGATAATGTTTGTTCATCCGGCAATGGAACAAGTGTAGGTGTCACTAAATTAATGGTTATGCCATCACCAGTATTATTTTGTGCAAATCCAATAACAGGATTTATAATTGAACCTGTTGGACCTGTCGGGCCGGTGTCTCCTGTTGGACCGATTGGGCCGGTTGGACCGGTATCCCCGGTTGGGCCGGTTGGGCCTGTATCTCCGGTAAGTCCAATGGGGCCGGTGGGACCGGTATCCCCGGTAAGTCCGATGGGGCCGGTGGGGCCGGTAAGTCCGATGGGGCCGGTTGGGCCGGTATCTCCGGTAAGTCCAATAGGGCCGGTTGGGCCGGTATCTCCGGTAAGTCCAATAGGACCGGTATCTCCGGTAAGTCCAATAGGGCCGGTTGGGCCGGTATCTCCGGTAAGTCCGATGGGGCCGGTGGGGCCGGTATCCCCGGTAAGTCCAATGGGGCCGGTTGGACCGGTATCTCCGGTAAGTCCAATAGGGCCGGTTGGACCGGTATCCCCGGTAAGTCCGATGGGGCCGGTGGGGCCGGTATCTCCGGTAAGTCCAATAGGGCCGGTGGGGCCGGTATCTCCGGTAAGTCCAATAGGGCCGGTGGGGCCTGTATCCCCGGTAAGTCCGATGGGGCCGGTGGGGCCGGTATCCCCGGTAAGTCCAATGGGGCCGGTGGGGCCGGTATCTCCGGTAAGTCCAATAGGGCCAGTTGGGCCGGTATCTCCGGTAAGTCCAATGGGGCCGGTTGGACCGGTATCTCCGGTAAGTCCGATGGGGCCGGTTGGGCCGGTATCCCCGGTAAGTCCGATGGGGCCGGTGGGACCGGTAAGTCCGATAGGGCCGGTATCTCCGGTGGGGCCGGCGGGGCCGGTATCTCCGGTAAGTCCGATGGGGCCGGTTGGGCCGGTATCTCCGGTAAGTCCAATGGGGCCGGTGGGGCCAGTATCTCCGGTTGGGCCAATGGGGCCGGTTGGGCCGGTTGCTCCAGTATCTCCGGTAAGTCCAATGGGGCCAGTCGGTCCAGTATCGCCGGTTGGTCCAGTGTCTCCTGTCAGACCGATGGGACCTGTCGGGCCCGTTGCCCCGGTCGCTCCAATTGGACCCGTTGCCCCGGTCGCTCCGATTGGACCCGTTGGGCCCGTTGCTCCGGTCGCTCCGATTGGACCTGTTGGACCGGTTGGACCGGTTGCTCCGATTGGGCCCGTTGCTCCTGTCGCTCCGATTGGACCCGTTGGGCCCGTTGCTCCTGTCGCTCCAATTGGACCCGTTGGGCCCGTTGCTCCAGTTGCTCCGATTGGACCCGTTGGGCCCGTTGCTCCTGTCGCTCCAATTGGACCCGTTGGGCCCGTTGCTCCGATTGGGCCCATTGGACCTGTCGCTCCGATTGGGCCGGTTGGGCCTGTTGATCCGATTGGACCCGTTGGGCCGGTCGCTCCAGTTGGACCCGTCGGTCCCGTTGCTCCAATTGGACCTGTTGGACCGGTTGCTCCAATTGGGCCCGTTGCTCCTGTCGCTCCGATTGGACCTGTTGGGCCCGTTGCTCCTGTCGCTCCGATTGGGCCGGTTGCTCCTGTCACTCCGATTGGACCCGTTGGGCCGGTTGCTCCAATTGGACCGGTTACTCCGATTGGACCCGTCGGTCCCGTTGCTCCGATTGGGCCCGTCGGGCCTGTTGCTCCGGTTGGGCCTGGACAGCCTCTAGGCCCCGTTGGCCCTGTCGCTCCCGGGCAACCTCTCGGTCCTTGACAACCTCTAGGTCCCGTTGGCCCTGTGGAGCCACAACAGCAACAACGACGACAACTAGAATTATTATTATCATTAGAATCAAAATGACTATTCATATGGACCTCCCCTACATAAATGATTTCTATATATCGAAACATTATAAAGGCATTTATATCCTTTATATTCTAGAATATGTCCGGTTGTACACGTCTGTTAATTTTCAACCAGTTTGCCTCTTTTATAGGATCTTTTATTAAAGAATCAAAGGAACTTATTATCCCGATCAGTATTATGGATTGGTACATCATTAGTAAGAGGATAAAAATAGATTCCATAAATAAATGAGGGAAATCAAATTTACCTCCTCTTCTTAAAAATAGCATTCGCCCAGCCATCAACAACAGAATCATAGACGTTAACCACCATTTTATCTTTTAGAACTGTTCCGCCATTCCATTATGTGATTAATTATTTGGCATTTACTGTATCGGCCTTAAACACATATTGTTTTTCTAGATATCCTAATTTTAATATCGTGCTTAAATCTCTTTTATCATCTTCAAAAACAAATTGCGGTTTGCCGTGGCTTCTTTTGAAATCAGTTAGAGGAAACAAAGATATTTATGGAGAATATTAGCGTTAAAAAAAAGTATTTTAAAACCTAACTTTCATCTAACCTTCATTTATGTATACTCATGGTGTAGTCGCGATACAAAATAAAAAATTAATGGAGGTTTTTAAAAATGAAATTAAAGAAAACTATGATTCCAGCTTTTGCAATAGCTTTAATCGCAGCCACAGGAGTGAGCGCATACGCAGCCAGCCCCGAACTCAGGGGCACAGTAGGCAGTATCTTTGCCGATATTCAAACCTATGCAGAAGGTGAAATGCCGGATATTCCCGCAGGTGCCGTCATGCTGAATAAAGATGTCGCAGACGAAACCGTATCCGCTGACGCAAATCTGAAAGTCTACGATGAGGATGAAATGCCATCTATACCGGACGGTGCTGAACTTTTGAAAAAAGTGGTTGTTGAAGAATAACCGAACAAATGGTAAAATTATCTCAAAGCCGCACAAATATTGTGCGGTTTTGAGGCATTAAAGAAGGTGAGAAGTTATGAAAATATTATTGGCAGAAGATGAAAAATCATTGTCCTCAGCAATTGCCAAAGGACTTAAAAAAATGGGTTACGCGGTAGACCAAACCTATGATGGGGAGGAGGCGTTGGAGTATCTTGAAATAAATAAATATGATCTTCTTATACTCGACCTCAATATGCCAAAAGTGGATGGCATTACAGTCTTGAAGACCCTTCGCAAAACAGACGCTGAGTTGAAGGTATTGATTTTATCAGCGAGAAGCGAGATTGAGGATAAGGTACTGGGGCTGGACTGCGGTGCAAATGATTATTTAGCAAAACCTTTTGATTTTGAAGAACTTACCGCCAGAGTACGAAATCTTTTGCGCTGGTCTTTTACTTATAAGGAAAGTCTCTTAATTTGCGGAGGTCTTGAACTGAACATGCTTGGCAAGACTGTTTCCGTAGACAGTTTGCCCATAAATCTTACCAACAAAGAGTATTCCATTTTGGAGTACCTGATGTTTCATATAGGAAAAGTTATCAGTACCGAAGAAATCATTGAGCATGTATGGGACAGCGAGGTTGATTTGTTTTCCAACTCCTTTAAATATCACATGCACACGCTGAAAAAGAAACTGTCAGCCGGCGGCGGAGACTTTATAAAAAATATCCGTGGGCAGGGTTATGTTATAAGAGAGGAGAACCAAGATGCATAAAATTTCTCTCAGGCTTAGGATTACTCTTTTGGTAGGACTTCTTCTTGTACTGCTTACAACGGTGCTGACGATCGTCTCAATTCTGAGCGCAAACTATTACTTTGTCACCCCCCAGTTACAGGAAGGTACTTATGAGAAAATGAACAAAGTAATTCTGGACAGCGATCCGATAGAAAGTAACCAGGATATGAATATGGATACTTTAAATAACCTCTCGATTCAAACAAAAATCACGGCCGCACAAAGAGGTTTTTCCCTTCAAAGCATCACTGTGCTAATTGCAATTATTATCTTTGGTCTCGGCGTTACCTACTGGATTATGGGGCGGGCGTTGAGGCCTCTTACAGTACTAAGTGAAAACATACACGACATCAACGAGCATAATTTAAGCAAGCCCATTGAAGAAAATATTGTTAAAGATGAGGTGGGCAGCATCACCGTTTCATTTAACGGTATGCTTGACAGGCTTAAGAACTCTTTTGAGCAGCAAAAACGCTTTTCCGCCAGCGCCGCCCATGAGTTAAAAACACCGCTTACCATAATGAAGACTTCTTTACAGGTGTTACGGCTGGACGATTTACCAAGCGCTGACGACTATAAGGACACCATTCTGGTTATGGAACAAAATGTTGACCGGCTGATTTGTATTGTCAGCGATTTGCTTTTATTATCCTCCCAGGGACAAACAGAATTGGAGGACGAAATTTCTCTGCGCACTTTGTTTTGCGGGATAGCGGAAGAACTTAAGGAGACTATTCACAGTAAAAATCTCTGTTGTATCCTACCACAAAATGACTGTCTGGTTACAGGCAGCCGTATGCTGTTGAGATCCGCTTTTTACAACCTTTTTGAAAATGCCGTCAAGTATAACAAGGACGGCGGCACGGTGGAAGCGAAACTTCAAAATTCTCTTGACGGAAAAATCTCTGTATTAATATGTGACACAGGAATCGGAATGACAGAAGAAGATGCTGCACGGGCATTCGAGCCGTTCTTTCGCGCTGAGCATTCCCGCCTGCAACAGATTCCCGGCAACGGCCTGGGGATGTCCATCATACAGACCATTATAGAACGGCACGGTGGGCAGATTTTTTTAGAAAGCAAAATTAACATCGGCACAAAAGTTACCGTAGTTCTGTAACTGATCATTTAAAAAGCAATGACCTGCTTGCTACTGATGCTATTGTCTGCGGAATCAACCTTACTGGCATGTATTCCGGTAGCATTTATTACTAACTCTGCGGGACCACCATCTTGCATATAATTCATTATTGTGGTCCCATAATCTGCGATGTTGCTGGAATTTTTAAGTATTTCCAGGAATCATATGAGATACGCCTAAAAGAATTTGATAAACAGATCCATTCAAGAGCCTTCTTTGTTACGATATCTCTATTGCATCATAGATTTCTATATAGGACTTTCTCATTTTGACTTGTACTATTTAAATATTTGTATATGCTTTTCTATTTAAACATACAAAAGCACATTCTTTATTCAACAAATACGGTCTTAAATACGCAACTGTACTACACATCGGAAGTACATCTTCAGATAGCGCAATCCCCAGAACATCTGTGATATACGCCTTGCGTTTTAACATTCTGTTCCAAACTTCCGGATACAGAGCTTCAATCTCCGCTTTTAACTTATCATCGGCCAGAATAACCGTACTCTCTGCACTGACTCCCGCGTAACCCGGAACAGAGGGAATAATATCAATCTGAAAAATCATCCCACTTTGCAGTTTTTCTTCCGACTCCTCATATATGGGGGAAGACAACCACTCTTCCTCTGCGGTTAAATGTCCCGGGCACAGATACCAATGATATTCAGCCCGAGGTAAAACAGCTTCAATCTTATTAAACAGTTCTTTTCCATTCATACCAATTCTAATGTCCTCAAGCCAACATGTATATGCCGCAAAATATGGTGCCGCAACTCTCTCAACATAATCTTTGGCGCCTTCCGGAAGTTCTTCTGCGGAATAAACAGCATAGCCGGCGCGGCTGGAAGCTCCACCCCGATATCCGACTGTTAACGAAATCGGATCTCCAATCTTAACCGTATTATTTATGGGGAACATATTAGCTTTTGTAAATCTGGGACCACTGGCAGCAATCGTAACAATACTGGTATGCTGTCCCGCCCGAACCATTACATCTCCCAGTTCCATTTCTGTAACTCCCGCTTTCAGTTTATTCATAGCATCCAGCATACAGTCAGAAGCCAATGCTGCGCCATATTCATAATGTGCAATTTCATTGGCATTATTGGTGATTCTGGCGCCTCCTTCTCCAATAAACAAAGCGGTTTCATTTGATAACAATTCTTCATTTCCAACAATATTACGGATGGTATCAACAATATAGGAAGGAATGTCGTATATTTTTTTGTTATTTTCCAGTTTACTGGTAAACAACTTCCAGCCCACCAAACCAATTCGTGTATTTTCTCTGATCCCCGCTTCCATCAGCAGTTCTTTCAAATTTTTATCTTCTCTGTCAGGCTGATTTGGCAGCGAAAACAATGAGACATGAACCGCATTAACATCAACTCTTGCTTTTGATGCTTTATTCAAGTTTTCATTTCCAAGAATCAGCGTCATATCGCCAGTTGCATTAATCACCAGCAGCGCCTCTTCAAAACGGGTAAAATATCCAATCAGATACTCAAAATTACCACTATGCTCCACATCACCATATATGACCAATTGCTCAATTCCCTGCTCATTCATCCGATTCAATATCTTACTTTTTCTTTCCTGGATCGTCTCGTCACTTAAACATACCGGAATACCAGAGCAATCTTTATCCGGCTCCTGTATCCTTTCTAATTTTATAACATGTTCTTTCATATGATTCTCCCTTCCTCCCCTTAGGGGCGTACAATTTTTATGTAATGCCATAAATAATGCTGTAAAGACACTATACTTAATAACATGTGTCACTCACAATGCAGCCCATCTATCAAATTCACTCCCTACATAATTTACCAACTGCAATAAAATGCATATCCTCAACATCCAATGGTAGTTTTACAAACACATTTGTTGTATTTTATTTATTAAAATAGTCATAATTATCAATTTTCAATCAAAACTTGTTTTTACATCAAATAATAGCATTTAAGCAACATATCGTCAATCATGGATATCAAGTATTCTTTAACGTGAAAGTTCCTTTTACAATTCTATATTTTCCCATAAAAGTATCAGAAAGAATTAAGTTATCTGGCTTCTAAAAAGATTTTTCCAAATTCAATGTGCCCATGAAAAGCGCCCCACAATCAATTAGTTTATAATCAATTGGGGGCTGCATTTTTACTGACCTTTCAACCGTCTTTTATCCGTTTTCTTTCGTTGGTAATTACTTATGATACTGCAAAAATTCTGCTCTTATCAAGCATAAACGGCCAATAAACGCCACATAAATTTGACATGGGAAGCACATCTTCACTGACGTTAATTCCCAAAATCTCTCTCATCATCTGCCGGCGCTTCTGAATTTTGACATATATCTCCGGATACTCTTTCTGCAAATCCTCTCTCAATTTTTCATCCGCCAGAATAATCCCGTCTTCACAAATTGCCTTTTTAACCGGATTAGTTCCACATGCAATGATATCACATTGCAGATGGCTTCCGTTATGCAGTTTGACGGTTGATCCTTTGGCAAAAGAAGAATTGGACCATTCGTCAGAAGAAATATTATGCCCGGGATTTAAAAGCAGCCCGTAATACTCCTCTCCCACAATCTTATGTACCACGTCATAGATATGACCAGTTTCCGCCCCGATTCTCACTGCACCATACCATGCTGCAACTGCCCTGTAGTATTCTGCATAAAATTTCTCAAATTCCTGATCCAGCCCATTATTGCAATCAGATTTATCATGAGCAGCAATTCCTGACCGGCATGTCAAACTGTATCTTTGGGAGTAACAAATAGATGCAATATCTCCTATATTCAACTCAATATCTTCCGGACTCTTTAATCCTATTTCAGAACTTTTTTCACCAAAGCAGATCATTGGATGGACATTAGCCGGATGCATATATGCCTGAACACCGCTCAACTCCAGTTCTGTAATCCCTGTCTTCATACCTTTGAAAAGCCTTAAAAAAACATTGCTCACATTTGCATTCATGTAGTCGATGACAGCAATTTCTTTTGCCGACATTACCGACATTCGAAGCCCATCCGGTAAGCCAGTAAACAAATCGGTATAATTTTGAACATCGCAAGCCATACTTTTCAAATCCTCCAATATATAGCCTGGAATATCAAACCGGTCTCTTAATACCGCTCCTTGCTTATCAGTTAAATATTTATAACCAACCACACCTACCCTGCTTGCCGCCGTAATCCCAACGGCAGCAAATATCTCCGGCAGTTCTTTCATCTGATCCCGGGGCTGCCCCTGAAGTCCAAAATTGGGATATAAAGTGACACGGACAGGATATTCAATCTTACGGGCATACCCTTCCCCTTCCGGCCCCGTAAGTAAATTAACATTCCCGCCCCGGTCAATAATATAAAGGGCTTCTTCAAATCGGGGGTCATATCCCGAAACATATTCTATATTCATAAAATGTTCCCGGTCACCATAGATAACAATATAGTCCAGACTATTTTCCCACATCTTGCCTATCAGCCGCTGAATCCGCTTCAAATAATCTTCCCTGTTAAGCGTTATCTTTTTCCCAATTGGTTCTTCCCGCAAAAAGAACTCATCGCATGGGACCAACTTTACCGTATTCAACTTATCTCACCTCATAATCTTTCAATTTTAATGTTATATTATAATCTGCCACCACTGTACCGCAGTCATTTTTCACAGCAAAAGGATATCTCTCTTTTAGAAGCTTAATGGTTTCTTTATTCTTATAAGAAATCTCTTCCAGCAGATGAAGAACCAGCAGCGGAAGAACATCATAAGAACCATCGCTTAACTTGATAAAAAAGCCCAGCCTTTCATCCCTTAATGCAAAGCACTGCACTCCCAGAGCGCCTCCCTTACAGATAATATTCTTATCCTCATGAATAACCGTGTCAAAATGACCTTTAGCCGAAAAAAGTCTGGGCGCCTTATGAATGGCCTGGCAGCAAGTCCTGGCTGCCCCCCTTATTTCCGGATTCAGGATCATATCATCGGCTGCCAGTTTCAAAAATGACCTGGCAATTTCCTTTCCTTTCACTCCAAAAACAGGAACTCCACAGCCATCGACTCCCACTTTTACTTTTTCTTCATATGTTCCCGCCATATCCGCTATAAGGGATAAGATATGTCTTTGAGCCGCACTGTCCGGTTTATAATAGTTTTTTTCATCTCCCCCTAATTCCCTTTGGATTAAAATACAGGCAATATGCTTTCCGATACAGTTATGGTATATCTTTTTCTTCTCCATACCCATACGGATCATCTCATCCCGTGTTTCCTGATGCAAAGGAAAGGCAGGCAGCATAATCAGATCCTGGTTTCTTACCTGCGCTTTTTCCATCAGCGATTCAATAAATGGTATATGGTACATCTCACACCTTTGAGAACCGCACATAAGCGCAAGTTCTTCATCCGTGATCCCATATTTATCCTTCAGTCCTAAGTACACCACAGGCATGGCCTGTATGGGCTTTGATGCGGAACGGTAAAATGCCCCATGTTCCCAATCACCTACTGAAAAAAGCGTTTCTTTCCCTACTGCTGAAATATGTCCATAAAACACACATTCTGTAATATCTCCCCGTTTCAAGGTTACCAGCGGCTCATAAACATTCATGATAAACACCTCCCTATTCCTTTACTGCACCGGAAGTAAGTCCGGAAACAATATATTTTTGAACGGTAAAAAACATGATCATAACCGGTATCAGGGTTACCATACCTGCTGCCGACATCTGACCCCAGTCAATATCATATTTTTGAACAAAATTCATAAGACCAGAGGGAATTGTCCTTCTGCTTTCTGAGGAGATCATCATAACCGCATAAAACAGTTCATTCCACGCCCCGGTAAAACCAAACACAAATACCGCAACCACTCCAGGCAGCATGGTCGGCAAAATAATCCGCCTAACCGCTTCAAATCTGCTGCAGCCGTCTATCATTGCCGCTTCTTCCAAAGTAACAGGGATTTCGCTGTAAAAGGTTGAGGCCGTAATCAGACAAAAGGGCACATTGCTCACGGTATAGCTTAGTATCAGTGCAATCGGCTTGTTGATAATGCCGATCTTTGAATACATGATAAACATGGGAATAATAGCTGTTATCATGGGTATCATCTGCGAGCAGATCAGAAATATAAAAACAAACCCTTTGCCTTTAAATTTATATCTGGCTAAGGCATAACCGCCCATAAGAGATATGACAAGTACCAATACGGAACTTGTCATGGTAACGATCAGGCTGTTTTTTATGTAAACATCAAAATGAGTCACCTTGATCATATTGATATAATTCTGCAGCGTAGGCAATTTGGGAAAAAAGGTCGGAACAAGCTGATGTATCTCCATTTTTGTTTTAAGAGATGTGATAAACAGCCAGTAAAACGGAAACAGCGTAGAAACCAGAAACACCAGCAATAATACATATTTAAAAACGTTCACCATGTTTTTCTTTAACTGATTATTCATTCATTCTCACCTGTGCTTTCATACTTGGTAATACGCAGGTAGATTACCGCATAAGCCGCCAGTATAAACATCATAAGAATTCCCACTGCTGCTCCGTATCCAAAATCCAGCGTATAAAATGCCTGGTTAAACACATACAGCGGCAAAATATTGGATGTATTGGCAGGGCCGCCATTTGTCATGACATAAATCACATCCGGTGAATTAAATACCCAGATCACACGCAGTAAAAGGGTCATTACAATAGTGGGTTTCACCAGCGGAATAATAATCATGAAAAATTGTTGTACTCCATTTGCGCCGTCAATACTGGATGCTTCCAGTATATCTGTAGAAATGGATTGCAGAGCCGCCAGTATCATAATGCCAAAAAAAGGAATCCCATACCATACCATGGCAGCAATGGGTCCCACCATAGAATACTTTTCCGTTCCCAGCCATGATATAGGTTCTGCAATCAGATGTAATCTGATCAAAACAGTATTCAGGATTCCCCCATCCTGATTAAAAATAAACTTAAAAATCAAACCAATTAAAAATCCCGAAACTGCCCAGGGCAAAAATGTTACTGCCTGATAAATACCTTTTCCAAAGAATTTGGTATTCAAAATCATAGCAATGGTAAAACCAAGTACAAATTGCAAAGAAACAACACAGAAAACCCATTTCACCGAATTCCAAATGACCATTGAAAGCTCTTTATCCTGAAACAACTTCAAATAGTTTTGAAAATCATTGAAATAAATATCCCCCGGGGTCAGTAAATTGTAATTCAACAAAGAAATACGTATACTGTCTGCAAAGGGATATCCCATCAACACCACAATAATAATAATTGCCGGGGACAAAAGCAGATATGGCATCCAGTCAGTTTTGCTCTTTTTCATAAAATTACATTTCCCTTCTCTATTAAAGCCAGAGGAATATCCCAAAAGCCGTTTGTCTGATCTCCTGTGACACCCTCCGGCACCCCAATACAAAGCCTGATTTATTTCACGTCTTTTTCGTAATTTTCTTTCATCCAGCCAGCCAGGTGAGACAGGGTTTCTTCCGCACTTTGTTTACCGGACATATATTTTTGTGTTTCCAGCTTAGAATACTCAGACAAAAAGTATCCCCACTGAGTAAGTTCCGTAGGCTGCGCCCCATAAGAAACTTTAGGATCCAGCAACTGATCCGAAAACGCCTTCATATTAGCAGATTGGAAAAACTCATCCTGCAATCCGGAGGCATAGATGGGCAAAACTCCGATTGCCTTACAATACGCGGTGTTTGCCTGTGGCGAACTTAAGTATGCTATAAATTCCGCCGCGCCTTTCTTTGCTTCTGATTTCTCTGCCATCATATACGCAGAAGTATATCCAAAGGTCATATAGTTTTTAGCGGCACCTTCCTTTACCGGCTGCCTTAAAATCTCCCAGGTCCCTTTTTCCATACTGCCTTCACAGGTTATAGCTACCTCCGGAGTCTGATTTAAGGTTGCGCACTGTCCGTTTATAAATCCTTCTACCATTTCCTTAAAGCCCCAGTTAATTGAATCGGTAGGAGCATAACCTTCCATATAGGGCTGGAAGAACTGTACAAACAAGTCCAGCGCCCGTGGATCCTCAAATATGGACCGGCTCGTTCCTTCAGGAAAAGCACCAGACACCTCCAGGTTAGAAAGCATATATTCATACAGGCGAAGATTTCCGTTATTGCCGCCTCTGAATGCAATTCCATAGCGCTGTTTGGATTTATCGGTTGTCTTTTGAATCATGTCATAGTACTGATCCCAAGTCCAGTTCTGCAGCTCATCCCCATTATACCCCAAGTCCTTCAGCCAGTCGGTACGTACAAAGATACCCTGGCAAAGGTACCCGTCCGGTATGGCATATACCTTGTCCTGGAATGTATATGCATCCTTTGCCGCCAAAATTGCTGATGAAAAATCAGATTGGGGAAGCTGGTTAAAGATATCACTGACATCTGCAATCCAACCCGCCCTGGCCAGTGTCAGCATAACTCCCACATCACCTGTGACAACATCCGGTAATGTATTGGAAGACCCCATTGTCACCAGCTTCTTATAAGCTTCATCCCAGGGTACTGAACTCATCTCAATTTTGATATCGGGATGTGCTGCCTGAAAATCCACAATTGCTTGCTCCAGAAAAGCAGTTCTCTCAGGGAATGGATTGGTATCCAAAAATGTCACCGTCTGTACCTTGCCGGACGAAATCCCACTCTCCGTCCCAGCTTCGGAAACTCCTTTTGTATCCTGTGCCGATACAGGCTGCTTACTTCCAGCACTTCCTCCACATCCGGTAAACGTAACAAGCACCAATATTATTGCCGTTAAACATGTCATCATTTTTTTCATCGAACACCCTCCTTTAATTCACATATTCTTCACTGAATACAATTTTGGTGAACCGTTCCGGAGCATGGTTATCATCTGTACCAACCTGATCCATTGCCCAGCCCACACTTTGTTCCTTTCCATTTAATCTAAGAGTTTCATATCTTCCCATAAACATCCGCCAGATGTCCTGTTCCCGGGGCGGCAGACTTCTTCCATTTGCCAGATCCTTCATGCCCTTCCAGGGAAAAGCAATCTCTGCAAACCACGATTTACTCACTCCCTCTTCAGAGCCATTCTCCCGGTTAATCTGCACTGCTGTCTGCAGACCTTCAAAATCCCAATCCATAAATGCATATCGTACTTTCCGGTCATTGGTACCTGTCCAGAATGTACTTGCATTTCTGTCATGATTTCCTCCAAATGTAAAGGCCTCTTTCTTTAATAAGCTGAATTTAGGATCATTCTGGTACACATCTTTGCTCAGATACGCATCTTGCCATACATAAAAAACTTCATAAACCGTATTCAGTGCATTCAATTCAAATTCATAATATGTATCCCCACCGTCAATAAAGATTTCAATATCATTT
Organism: Lacrimispora brassicae; assembly: GCF_054772055.1. NCBI lineage: Bacteria > Bacillati > Bacillota > Clostridia > Lachnospirales > Lachnospiraceae > Lacrimispora > Lacrimispora brassicae. The sequence continues at coordinate 269,674 of NZ_BRYH01000048.1, forward strand.
TCATTAAAAATAAGAGAATCCCTTTTAGTAAGCGTTGCCTTAACAAAGGGCTCTTCACACCAGAAGCCTGCATATAAATTTTCGTTATCCCACAAAAGTGCTGCTCTTGAATCATACAACGCCGGTGCTCCATCAATTACATCTATAAATCTGGCAGATTTCTCAGCCCTTTTCCACACATCTTTCTCCAGGTTACCATCAATTACAATGGGATCTTTAGTCCTTTTGCAAATATATGTGGATATCTCTTTCTCACAATAATTTGACATTTTATCCTCCTTTTTTGTATTTTATTTATTAACACCACTGGCGTTAATATAATTATTTCATATAATTATTCCATTGTCAACTGTATTTTTTATTATTTAATTATAATATTTAAGTTGTTTTATTTTTCTTTCTGGCTATTTACATATTAAAAAAATATTATATAATAGCTTTATTGGTATATTTAAGTACAAAGTGAGGAGCTATCTATGAAAACCCAAGATCAAAAAGACTTGAAATTAAACAATCTAAAGGTCGTATATAATTTAATCGAATCAAAAAAGTCTATTTCCAGAGCCGAAATAGCCAAAGGCGTTCATATGAGTTCCACCAGTATTACAAGGATCGTTTCCGACCTTACCACTCTTGGTTTCATCTATGAATCTCACGTACAAATGAATAGTATCGGACGCAGCTCCACGATTTTGTGCATCACAAAAAACAATTATTTCTTTGTATGTGCAAATATAGATTCCAACAAGATTGATCTGGCTATTACAGACTTAAGCGGGGAAATCATTGCCAGTTTACGGGAAAAATTAGCCAACCGAATTTCTCCTGAAACGGTTTGTGACCGACTGTACTCCATGTATCAGGAACTGATTCGTAAAACCGGAATAGAGGCAAAAAAAGTGGTTTCCATGGGGGTAAGCGTCATCGGCTTTGTAGACAAGCACAAACATAACATCCTCTTTGTTCCGCAGTTTAACTGGAGCAATGTGCCATTATGCGGGATGCTTTCTGAACGGTTTGGTATGGATATTTGTATTGATAATAACGTCAAATCTATCTTACGCGGAGTTTTATCTTACAGCGATAAATACGATAGAAAGAATGTTGCTTTTTTAGATGTGGGAACCGGGGTGGGAAGTGCATATGCCATCCACGGAAAGATTCTGGAAGGGGCGCAAAATACAGCCGGTGAGTTGGGGCACATTATCATTCAACCTAACGGCATTCCATGTGACTGTGGAAGAAAAGGCTGTCTTCAAACCTTTCTTGCAGAAAATGCAATCATTACAAAAGGAAAGACATATGATCGTGATATCTGCTCACTTGATGATATTATGAAACATTATGAGAAAAATACGACATGGGCTGTGGAATTAGTAAAGGAAATCAGTACTTATATATCCATAGCTATTATTAATCTTTCCTGCATGTTTAATCCTGATGTTATTTTGGTTTCCGGTGAATTATTTGAACATTGCCCTTTTATTTTTGATATGTCAATGACAAATCTTAAGGAATACATGTTTGCTGAAATGGATAAAAACCTGGAGGTATTGCTCTATGAATCCGAGAAAAACCCCAATCTTTCAGGAGCATTTCAAATTGCCAAGGACAGGTTTGTAGATGACGTATTCAAAAAAGAAATTTAACTGCAGCGAAGCTTTTTGACCCTTTGAGAATTTCCTATGGTAATGCAAAACCAGCCAACCGGAATTGTCCAATGGCTTTTATTTTTATAAGAACTGTGCTTAATACCCTTTTCCTCATCTTCAAAGGAAACTGACAAAATATAACTGATCTGCTTATGAGGATTTAGATTGTTGACAGGTCCAATAGCCATGTGAATAGTGGAGCAGGAGGGGAAAGTCATTTAATTTTCCCTCCTGCTCCACTGGCTTAGTATGGATTAGTACAGGCACCATTACTGTCAAAGTAGTAAGTTATATCATTATCCACAAGAGGACTGCTATTCATAGCTCCATTTGGTTTCATATAATACCAGCAGTTATGATAAAGAACCCATCCGGTTGTCATAGCACCGTCCTGATTCATATAAAACCATTGATTATAATCCAACTGGTTCCAGCCGGTCACCATATATCCCTGGGTATTGAAGAAATACCAGATTCCTCTTACCTGCTTCCATTCATTCTTTGGATAGCTGCTGTCGGGATTTATCATATACCAGCCGTTCTCATCCTTATACCATACAGACAGATCACCGTTGCTTGCCGGATAAGCAAATGTTTTGTTTTCGACATTGCTGCCATATCTGCTTCTGCTGCCTTTTTGGCCCGGCTCAGGGGTTGGTTCCGGTTCTGGGGTTGGTTCCGGTTCTGGGTTAGGGTCTTCTATCCCAAATTTAACGGTGACAGACCTTTGTGAGCTGCCACTGCCATATTTTACTGTAAACGTAACGATATCCCCGATTTCTAAATCTTCAAGGCCGGTGTAAGTAAGAGTAATTTCCTTTGCATCAAAGTCAATATGGGGTTCTATGTAGGCCAATTCGGATTCTTCACTATCATTGATTCTTACAGTTAAATCAATCATTTCATAGATATTCTCGTTATTGATCCCTTCTGGCAGGGAGTTCATCGTAAATACCACTAGCTTATTTTTAAGATCAGCATTAACATTGGTGATCACCAGAGTCGTTACCTCCTCGTCGACCAGGCCAACATCATCAGTGGTTAACGGTTTGTTTGTTACCGGACCGGTTCCGTTTAGCTGATAGGCTCCGGCATCAATAGCAGAATCTCTTATTTTACCTTCAATATCTTCCCTTAAGAAAGTAAGATCGACACCTTCCACATTGCCATTCCCGATCACCGGACTCTGAGATGTCGGTATGGTTATGCCGTTTATCACTTCATAATAAGCCGGACTGTTAATAAATTCAAATTCGTCAGGAATTGGCTGTTCTGCAGAATTTGAGCCACTGATCGGTGCCCCGGGATTTTTGGGATTGATAAAGTTATTCTTCACCAATGAGCCGGTGGGCGTTTTAATATTCATAATTGTCTTTTTGTCATCACTGTTAAGGATCACATTATTAACAACCGTGATATTCCAAGGCGCATAAGGTTTGGTTGCGGATGGTTCGGCACCAAATGTCATACCGATTCCTTTGTCCGATATGATGGTATTATTGGCTACAATAATGTTAGCTGCAACTCTGACATCTGTTTTGTTATCCGCGATCTCAGCACCTGCACCTGATTGTAAAACGATTCCTGAACGCTGCTGTCCGTTAAGCGACGGAGCTTCGATGTAGTTATTATAGATCCGGTGGCCACTGCCATAGGCGCGGATGCCGCCGCTGTCGGCAGCGTTATTCTGGAAGAAATAATTGCCGTAAACTTCACAGTTGTCGGCAATCCGCAGACATACGGTGCCAACGCATTCTTCGATTGTATTGTAACGTATGGTTACGTTGTGCGCCTTCACCGAAATGATTTCAATTTCACCATCCCATTGATAGAAGTAGTTGTTCTCAATGACCGAATAAGAAGGTACAGTTTCCCAGGCAGAACCGGAGCCCATATACATTCCTACCTGTATCGCTTCTAAATTGTTCGTAAAATTGGGATTGTTAATTCTTTCACCAAAGTAATTATAGTCAATCAGCGCGTGATGCTCAATTCCCTTGTACAAACGCAGCATCTCGCCTTCGTACTCTTTGCGGGTAAAAGAGTTGTGGTCAATTCGGTTATAGGTTCCGTAATTCCAGACCCAATGGTGTTTAAAGTGCCCGGACTCAGTCGGGTTGTAATCGTCGATCCGCACATTGGTCATGCGGCATTCATAGGAAAACATAGCAAAGACCACAGCACCGTCTAATTTACGCGGACTGCGTCCCCAAAAACTGACACCATCCAAGACCAGGTGGGAACCGGAGAGCGTAATTCTGGAAGCACCACTCAGTTCTACCTGTCCCTGAGTCTCCGCTTTAAGGGTTATGGGGTTATTTGCCGCTCCATTTGCGGCGAATGTAATATCCACGTCAGTCCAGACCCCATTTTTCATCACGACCGTATCACCGGGTTTCAGGATTGGAAGGATGGTGTCGATTTCTTCTTTCGTAGACACATAATATGCATTCTGCGTCTGCGGCGGTAATTGCTTTTCTAACACGTTTACAGTATATTCGGTCGTATCGTTGGAAATATTTTGTACCGAATAGACAACCGGGTTTGTAAAATCGTTTGCAGTAACTCCGCTGATTTGTGTAATTCCATTGACTTTAACGGTGGTCGTGGCCGGGAAGGGCACTCTAAACTGAGCCACAATTTCAGTTAAGTCGGTTCCCGGCTCAACTCTTAAAAGAATCTCTTTCTTAGCCTGATCAATGCTGCCCACAGTCCGGGGATTAATAAAAGCAAAACTATCAATGATTCTTGCCGACTCAGATTCCGCCTCTACGATAACGGTACAGGTATCGGTAAATGTGGTGCCTTGATAGGTGTTAGCCGCCGTTATCACCGCCGCACCGGTGCTTACTGCGGTCACAGCACCTGTTTCATTTACGGCTGCAATGTCCGGATTATCGGAACTCCAGACAATGGACTGATCAATGGAATTGACAGGCACAACGGCGGCAGATAACTGGGTTGTCTGATTTTGTAACAGACTGACCGTTTTAGGGGTTACTTCTACACCGGTTGGACTTACATATCCCGGCGGATTATAGGTTCCTTTAACCATCAGGTTGTCAAATGCGATATAATTCGTTTTAATTGCATTTTTGTCAGCTTCATGAGCCGCTTCCGCACCGGCTACACCTTCATAAATTAAGTTACTGATCCGAACTCTGACATCGTTATTGTTATCTGCCCCAACTAATTGGACGGTATATACATCCTCTCCTTCCGCCCACTGGGATTGCGGTTTTTGGTTTAATATATTTTCCGGCGCGGTGTAATCTTTGTGGTTATCTCCTTCCGGAGTATAGTAAGGGATATAACCGGCCTGCCCTTCCAGCGGCGAATTTAAGTTACCGCCCCGGTTGTTCATGACTCTGATCGGTGTATAGGTTAATCCGCCATCCACAGAATACTCCAGCAGCGCTGATACTTTTGCCGAAGTATCCAGATTGCCGGTGGCCTTTTGTTTGATGCGGATACTGAAAAAGACATCGCTGTATAAAGTGGCATCAATTGCGAAATAAGCACTTTGCTTTTTATTTGTGGTAACATCATCTTTTATTTCGCCGAATTTAAGCAGCTTGTCATCTCTGTCCGCAGCATGTAAATTCACATCAACATAGGAATTGGCTCCACTTGAAACAACCGTAGGTTTCACTAAGGATTCATTGTCATATCTGAGGTATGGAAGCAGATAGGGGGTCATCTCCGTATGGAATGTATCGATATAATAACACACATCGCCAGGCTCAGCAGTTGCCTCCGGGTCACCGTCCTTGTATAAACGCGAAATAGCTGCTCCCCGTTCAATGGTTCTTGGGCCGCCCTGTGAAACCGGTGGCGCTTTAACGGTAACAGTTACCGCATCACTGGGGGCCTTACCTGTCTCTGTTTGAACAAACGTTACCATATCACCCTCTGCCAGCGTGACTCCCGCCGGTACGTTGAGACTGGTTATTGTTCCAACTTTTATGAGGGCTGACACTTTGGAGCCGTCCGGGAAGGTTGCTTCAACGGCTGCTCCGGGTTTACCAACGGGATTGATGGTGGTTGTACCTTCATTAATGCGGAGGATCGTCGGCCAATCGGATTTACTCTGTCCGGGGACCGCATCTTCTGCCAGAACAGTAAGTTCAAACATCTTGGTATCAAAAAACCCGGAGTTTGTGATCGTTGCCGTTAAGGTCACATTCTGGCTTCCTGCTTCGGCGGCTGGTCTGGTTACCACGCCCTGATTAGTAATCAAAGCGGTATTACTGCTTTCCCAGGTTATGCCGGAATTCATGTCACCGATTGACGGAAGGAACAGGTCGCTTTTAATACTGTTTTCAGCCGTATTGTCCCTTTTAATGGAGGCAAATATCAGCTTTTCCTTGTCATTGGCAACCATCTCACCGGGGCTGATCATCTGGTCTTCCATAATAACAAGTTTACTGCGGTCATTCTCATTGGTATTTTCTTTTGACAACATATTAAAGTTTGCATTATTGCCATATTCACCAACAAACATAAGCGTTACAATGGATTGATCGGCAAGGTAGCCGGTAACGTCTAAATTATAATATTTCGTATTATTTGAGACATCAAGCGTTCCCAGGTTGACGGCATCTTCCGGAATCCTCAGTGTATTACCGGAAGTTCCGGTTTCAGAAAAGAAGCCCTGATCCGCAGCTTTGTTCCATGAAAGGGTGTTGTTTTCGTTCCAGTGGGTGATGGGTACGCCATAGACCGTAACCCGCGTATGATCGGGGCTGGAACCGCTGATCGAGCCAAAGCTGGTGGCCAGCTTCAGAATTGCCGTTCCACGGACGCCCTGATAAGCGGTGACATCGAATTTCATTAATGTGATCCGCTTGGTTGATGAGGTGTTTTTAGCTTTTAGCTGCTTATGATTTGTGGTGGTTCCGGTTCCAAAATCAACCGCATCCCGTGAACCGGCTGTACTCGTTGATTCAAAATAAGTATCGTCGGTGGGCAGAAATTCCACCGCGGCGCCGGTTCCTTTGGGCTCTCCAACGGCAGAAACACCCATTGATTCATTACCGTTTGGATCGATTGTTTTGATCGTGTAGGTGTAGACGATGCCGTTTGAAAGATTGCTGATTGTGTAACTTGCAGCTTCCTTAGAGAGGCTGGCAACCAAGAGATTGCCATTATAAATGTTGACGCCCTGAAAGAAATCTTTGGTCGGATTGATCCAGTTCAGAGTCAGTTCCTTGTCACCTGCGGTTATATGAAAACCAGTTACATCAGAAAGCATGGCGGAATTATCAAGCAGATCAGTCTCCAGATTATGTTCAATGAGATTGTTGCTGAGTGTAATAAAATAGCCGTCTTTGATCCAGACTCCATTTGTATTACCGGTAACAACATTATCTTCAATTAATACATCCTCAGGCATACCTTCTCCGCCGTTTACTGCATCGCCGTTGTCATACTCAAGTTTTATCCCCCAAAATCCAGGCGCCGTATTGCCGGTGGTCGTATTACCTCTGACAATGGTTCTGGGACCATTTTGAATTCGGATTCCCATGGCATCTGAGATTTGAGTGTTATTGGTTATGGTATTATTTTCAATAATAGTGTCAGGCGATTCTAAAAGTACGCGGATACCTGTAAAGCAATTAATGATCTCGTTGTCATGAATGTAGTTAAAAGGACCGGCATTCCGGTGGGTTGCACCAGTATTACCAACTTCGATTGCGCCGTTTTTCATAACCCCGCTGATTGTGTTATAACGAATTTCATTGAGATATTCATCTTCTCCGTGAAGGTCAATTGAGTCCAGAGCGCTATTAATATAAGTATTATTCTGTACTAAATTGTTATGGGCATAGTATTGAATCAGTGTACCATGTCTGATATAAGGACCTTCAAATGTGGAATTTTCAACAATATTATAATAAGTGTCATTGTCATATCCAAGCCTGTCCATCTTATGACCCTTACCTTGGATGGAAACTCCGTAACCGGCACCTCCACCGCCAACATCAGTCATGTTTCTAACCGTAATTCCGCTAATGGTTATATCGTGGCTTTTACTGACCCTAACGGCCATTTCTTTGGCCTTTTCAAGGACAACATCGACGATGTCTATATTATAGGACGGAACCCCTTGCCCCACGTCCTCAATATGTATTAAATAGGTTGGTTCATTGGTTTTGGCTGTGTTAAGATTTGTATCAATTACAAAATCCGGATCAGGAACATCACCCTTGACCGTCATATCAGAAATGACGATATTATTTTTGCCAAGAATTCTGATTACGCTTGTCCGGTTAGCAGTAACCGCAAAATAAGCCAAAAGTACAGTACCATCTTTGCTTTCACCACGTAAATTTACACCTGATTTCAACGCTAACATTGTGCTTGTGTTGGCATCGGCTTTTAGATTATAGACACCATCGGGGAAATAAACCTCATCACCCGGTTCTGCTGCGTTGATTGCATTCTGAATTGCAGTTTTATCGTCTAAGCCATCGTCAGCGATGGCACCATAATCGGCGACATTTATGGTCATGCCGGTTACAGCGTTTGGCGTATGAGGGAGGTACTCAGTCCCGTCAGAATGATACATCCCGGGGTTTGTAAAATCAACCGGGTTATAATTTTCTTCCGGTTCCTTCAACTCATCAACCGGATAACTTCCATCTGCCGGAGGATACGCTTGTACATCAATCACGCTGTTCCATGTATTAACTGTGTTTCCATGGCCTGTGTAGCGGATATATTTTGCATCAACACTTGTTAAAGTATCAAATGGAAAAGGCTGGATGAGTGGGCTTGTGGAGTTTTCGCTTACTCCATTGGTAATAACCCGGAGCCAATCAGTACCATTATCAGAGACATCCATATCAAATGTTGATGCCCTTTCAGTCGTAGTGTAAAAGGCGATACCAACATATCCAATCTCCTTGGATTCATTTAGCTCAAAAATTGCCCATTGGGGATCTCCGTTTGCTGACCACCGGGTGGAAGAAATACCGTCTATGGCGTTTAAAACATCGTTTCCATCATCACCGGAAGCCCAGGCCGTGACAAAATCGTAATGCAGTTGTCCGCTGGAACGTATCAGTAACTTAACCGGAGTTGAGCGGGAAGATATATTGCCGTCATAATCCTCCATGCTGACGCTGTAATAATAAAGAGACCCGCTTTTTGCAGTATCATCCTGATAGCTGTTGTCAGTTGATGTCCCGATTTCCGTGTAACCAGTTGTGCGGTCTGAGCTGCGATATATTGTATATTCAACCGCATCGTCACAGACAGACCAGGCAAGACTTGCTTCACCTGATACATTCACGGCTGTAAGACCGGTTGGTGCCGATATTGTTTTCGTTTTAGTTGAATTCGCTTTAGTTGAATTTGAAGCAGTTGCCGGTGTTGCTGGTGCAAAATCGTCGTCTGGTTCTTCATCGGATGAAACAACTGTTTGTCTGAGTTTTTCTTTTGCTTCTAAATCTGGTGGGGCCGCCATTGTGACCACTGATAAAAGTGAAGTAACCATGGTCAATACTAAGGATACACTGACTACTCTTTTGGCTTTTTTTAAATGATTACGAAAATGCCCTGTGAATTCTGAAATTCCTGTCTGTTTTTTAATCAAGAATATTTCCTCCTTTTTCTATGAATATTATCAGGCGTTTGCGAAACGCCAAAACCCGCATCATTGCGGTGTTTTTTCTTTGCAAAAATAAGATAACTCCTCACTATTATGGCCTCATAAATTCAGATACTTTTACGAACAGTTTTTAATGAATCTGATATGTTAAAACCAGTATGAAAGAAGGATTCATTGCTATGTCCAGAGAAAGAAGAAATTTTAGTGTCAAATTTAAATCAGACCTTATGATCAAGTTGCCTAAGGGTGAAAAAGATATCTCTCAAAGATAAGTCTGCCAAAGAATGGAAGGAAAAAGCGGAATATGCCAAAAAGGTTGGTCAGTTAAGCAGGCTGACTGGCTCAAAAAACCCGAAGAATCTTCACACAGATCATTCTTGCCATATGCAGCTTGGTGCATATATCTGGGGCGTGCCCCCTCCAAATATCTAACTAACTTATCCACCATATCAGTTCATTATAAAAATCTCGGATTTTTGTCTTGACAACTGAGTTTCCACGTTTGTTCATATATATAAATTTCATTCATAATATATTTTAATAAATTAGATCTTATAAAAAGATCTTTACAATTCCATAATTCATATATATGAACTCAGTTTTTTATATATACATATTATACATTTAGTTTTATCTCATGTCAATATTTATTGTGCATTCTACAACAAAAAAGAGGCTATGCTTTTCAAATCTAAATGAAGAGTGATTATTTCACAGACAGGAATCCACCGATACGCAGTTGAGATCCGTCGGTTCACGCAATAGATCCACCTGATTTTTTTACTTACATTTCACGCAATAGATCCACCCTTTGGTCTTTCTTCTGTAAAATAGTGCCAGAAGCATATGCTTCAAATTTTACAGAGAGGAGGCCGTATATTATGGCCAACAAAATCAATGTGAAGCTCATTTTGGAGCTTCGGGCTGCAAACATGACCAGAAATGGAATCGCAGCAACCAGACACATGTCAAAGAACTCTGTCAGCAATGTATTTCACATCGCTGACGCCAGAGGCATCACTTTTCAGGACGTCCGGGGGCTTTCGGATGAAGAAGTATACCGCATGTTTTATCCTGAAAAGCACCTCACAGAAAGCGTATTTTACGAACCTGATTACGGATATGTCCACAAGGAACTTAGAAGAACGGGCGTTACATTAAAGCTGCTCTGGCAAGAGTACCAGACACAGTGCAGCTCGGTGGATTCCATTCCAATGGGGTACACAAAGTACTGTTCCGGGTATGATTCCTATACAATGGCTAATCGGCTTACAAGCCACCTGGAGCATAAGCCTGGCATCATCACTGAGGTAGACTGGTCTGGCCCCACTATGTCTTATGTTGATGTTTCCACCGGAGAAATCGTTACGGTGCATCTGTTCGTGGCAACCCTTCCATACAGCCAGTATTCCTATGTAGAATGCTGCCTTGATATGAAGCAGGATACGTGGCTTTCCTGTCACGTTCACATGTATGAGTTCTTTGAAGGGGTTACCCGCCGAACGGTATGCGACAACCTCAAGACGGGAGTTATCTCCCACCCGAAAGAGGGGGACATCATTCTGAATGACAACTATGAAGCGCTGGGGCTTCACTACATGACAGCCATTATGCCGGCAGGGGTAAGGAAACCAAAGCACAAGGCATCTGTGGAAGGATCTGTTGGCAAGATAGCCACTGCCGTTATTGCCAGTCTGAGGAACGAATCCTTCTACTCTTTTGAAGAGTTAAAAACTGCTGTTCGTAAGAAACTGGACGAATTCAACCGGAAGCCGTTTCAGAAGCGTGATGGGAGCCGTTACGAGGCATTTCAGGAAGAAAAGACTTTCCTTCAGGACCTTCCGGCAATTCCTTATGAAATCGCCCAATGGATCTATAGACGCAGTGTAAACCTTGACAGCCATGTGATTTATAAGAAAAATCGGTATTCCTGCCCTTATCAGTATGTCGGTAAAAAAGCGGACTTAAAGGTGACCGATACGAATGTTGAAATTTACGTCAAAGGGGAAAGAGTCTCGACCCACAATAAGTTTTCCGACTATGCATCCAACAAGTACTCTACTCATGAGGAGGATATGCCTGATCGGTTACGCAGGACCGAATGGGATCAGGAGCGGATTACCAGATGGGCTTATTCTATAGGCCACCATACCGGAGAAGTGATTGACCGTATCTTTGCCGGTGTAAAGATAAAAGAACAGGGATATAACCCATCCCTGTCCGTCTTGAGGCTGGGTAAGACCTACACAGAAGCCCGTTTGGAGACTGCATGCGAAGTGGCTCTCATAAAGGTCAGAACGCCCCGATACCATCATCTTAAATCGATTCTTGCAGCGAATCAAGATAAGATTTACCTTGAACGCAAAACAAAGCCTGCCAAGAGTTCTTCCGGCACCGGATATGTCCGTGGAGCAGAATACTACGGAGGTGGCCGAAATGATAAATGATGAGACAAAGCGCAAGCTGCGAGATTTAAATTTGGCAGAGGTCATCGCCGCCCTGGAGATACAGCAGAGGGAAACGAACTGTATTGCTCTGCCTTTTGATGAGCGTTTTCAACGGGTAGTCGATTATCTTTACCAAGAGAAATACAATGCAAGGATACAGCGCCTGATTCAACTGTCAAAGTTCAGGCTCCCCAAAGCTGAGATGAATGATATTTATTATGACGGACGGGGACTAAACAGAAATGCAATACAGGAATTAGCCACAACACAATTCATTCATAGCAAGACGAACGTCATATTTCAGGGCTTTACTGGTTCAGGAAAAACTTTCCTGGCCTGTGCCCTGGGAAAGCAGGCATGTAAACAACGGGTACGGACAAGGTATATCAGGCTCCCTGATCTGCTTGAGGAACATGACGAAGCAACGCTTACAAGGAAAACCAATATGCGGCTGTTAAAGAGATACAGCAGCTATGGTCTGTTAATTCTTGATGAATGGCTCCTGGGAGATATCTCAGAAGAGGAACAGCACTTCCTGTTCGAATTGATAGAACGGAGGCATGACGCTGCTCCAACGGTCTTCTGCACCCAATACCGGCAGGAGGATTGGCATACACGGCTCGGCGGTGGGGTCCATGCGGATGCGATTATGGATCGAATCGTGCACAACGCAGTATGGATTGAAACCGGCTCTATGAACATGCGTGAATACTGTGCAAAACACAGGCTCTAACTTACAGGTGGATCCTAACCGTGAATCAGTGGATCTATTAGGGAATACAGGTGGTACGGAACTACGTTCCGTACCGGCTCCCTTCCTGCGAAATAATCAAAGAGCATAATATCTACATTTTCTATGTAACAAATATCCGAAGCATTTATCATATATTCACCGGTTTCACCGTCGCAACGCACCTGTACATTTATAGAATGCTTCTTTGGCTGCTCTAAGAAATGCCTGCTCTACCGCTTTCCAGCCCTTTTGCAGTATGGACAGAAAAAGGCGATATGCTCCCAATGAAAGTAGCATATCACCTTAGCGTAATATTATTTGTGATGCGGTTAGCACTTTTAGTGAAAAGAAACATCCATTAATTCATACAGATCGAGGTTGCTTCGAAATTCTGCATACGCTCATACACATGATAAAAATCGGGTGGAAGAAGATTCCTGCTTATTTTTTTATATTTCGCTTTTTCTCTTGTATTAAAAAAAATGGAATGATAAGTCCTGCGCCGATTAAAAATAATGAAAAAAATAGAAGTCCCAAAGTATTTGCTTTGTAGTCCTCACGTACCAGTTCTACATAAGATGCGTCTAAGCCAAAATATTTAACTGCTTCCTGATCTGGTTTAAGAACCTTTCCTATCACGTTATATTGGTTGGTGCTTGCTCTTGTAATTTGGTACATGTGGTTTTTATGTATAAATATGATAACCTTATCCCCATCAAGGAGGCCCTGATAAAAATAATAAGATGGTGTTCCATCGGAATCATTAAGTGTAAAACCTGTATCTTCTATATCCGTTATAAACTGTACAATGGTTCCCGTTTTCAGTTCTGTTACATCATTCAAATACAAAGGTTCTGAAAAATTCATCCAAAACTTTGTTAACACCAAGTATACAAGTATGACTATTCCCAATCCACTAATTGCTATGAATTTTATAATTCCTCTGACAGTATCCATTGATTCACCTCCTAATCGTTTAATCTAGATGGATTAAACCGTTCATGCGCTGCTGGATATCCACATATTCCGCTGCTAAAATCATAGCCAGCTTTTGAGCCTCATCAATATCATTTTTGTCTTCCTCATTCTCTTCCCCCTATTTTAGACAAAACTTCAATTTTTAATTGTATTTTTGCATCAATTGTATCCCCTTGCGTTTCATAAGCAAACTCTCCTTTTCATCAATTTGGTTTTACAAATGCATGCCAGCGTCCAGTATACATTATATATATAACAACAAAAAACTGGAAAAATCTGTATGAATAAGCCATTTGATGTACTGAAATGTCACTCTTAGGCACGTCCTATTCCAATTGCGGAAGTGGCTTGGATCCATGGGAAAGCCGGAGTTCACCCTCCATCGCCAAAGCAGAAAGGAGGAATTCCCTTATCCCAAAATCTTTAGAAAAATATCATTTAGACTTTTCCATTCACGCTTTCTGTCATCTGGAATACCTTCTACATAGGTTTTTTGCTTTCCTATTTCGTTGATAATAAAATCCCGGATAATAGGAATCTGTACACCTTTTTCTCTTTCGTCGCTCCTTTTTTTGATTTCCAGCAACTCGTCAATTCCATTACGCAGTTCTGCCGGCATATCCATTTTCATAAGATCCTCAAATAATACTGGCGGCGGACATTGGTATTCCTGTATGTATTTTCCTGCAAGCAACGGCCTTAAGGCATAAAAATACTTTTTATATTTTACCGACTCTTCCTGTAAATACTGGCTATACGTACTATTTGCAGTTCCATAATAATGATATGCTGCCACTTTCACAGAAAAGTGGGTTTTTGCCTCATCATATATCTGTTTCCATAATTCTGTCGTCTTATATACAATCGGGGATTTGCTCCATTCAAATAAAGTCGCATTTCCCCTGTAAAACTGTTTTAATGCTTTCTTTAAATCCCAGCCATTAATATCCAGCACTTCATCAAGCTGCCATTCTATAACATCCCTTGGTTCATTGAGTTTAAGATAATCTTCTTTTCTCCTGACATAAATAAACCGAACATCATAATCACTATCCGGTGAAGCAAATCCCCACGCACGGCTCCCTGATTCCACTGCATGCAGAACAATCACATTTTCATTTTTTTCAATTTCTAATAATTTTTGCTCAATTTCTTTTGTAATATCACACATTAATAATCCCCCTCTATTACTCTTTTGTTAATATACTCGACAAACGCTTCTACTTTTTCCATATCTGGATTATCTGGTAAAACACTTACTTGAACCGCCTTTTTAAGCCGTCCCTCATAATCTGCAAGTATATCATAAAATTCTCTGTCGAATGTCCCATCTTCTCGTTGAAACCCACCATTTCTTATCTTCATAAGCAAATCCAAGTCATTATTCCGATTCGTATTAATTTCACCTTTTTCCAAAATATCTATCGCCATCATAAACAATCGGATTAAATGCATGGCGTGCTTGTTCAAATGATTATCATCCTTTTTCTTATTACGTTTTCCTATCTTATCATAATCTCTCACAACATTATGCATGACAGACCACATATTTTCATAATCACGGAGCGGTAAATGTTTGTAAGCTGCATCCACAAAAATTTCCGTATCCAATTCCGGGTTTTCAGCCTTTTCTATATAAAGATGTATACTTCCTCTATCGAAACTGGCATAACGTCTCTGAAAATCCTCCAATGCATTTTTGACCGAATTTAAAATATGTCTCTCCTTTTCCGTCTGCGGCATGGAATCCCTGGCTATCGCATTTTGAAGGCGCCTCAACTGCGCACCGGCATATCCTCCAAAGGATTTTGCTGCTCTTTTGGAGAGAAAAATCCCCTTATTATTAAGAAGTTCCTGACCCAATTTCGTCTTTATCAGATACTGCTCTTCGTCCAGTCCAAGGATTTCACAAGTGTTTGGATTACACTCAAGCAGCAACTTTACTATTTTATTAAATGAATAAATCACTGTATCCGTTTTTCCATCCTCATACTGCTCAAATTCAGTTAAGCCAATAAGGTCAGAGGGCATATTTAAGGTAATGCCTCGAAAATCAATATCACTATCCGCGTTATTTGTACCATAAGCATAACTTCCACCCAAACCAAGAAGGATAATTCTATTCCCTAACCTTTCATGTTCTCTAAGGAAATTATATTCACTTGTATTCATTAGCTTTTTGAAATCTTTCATTTTCTCTCCCCTAGTATTCCGTTTCAGTCATTATTTCTCTAATTCTAATTAATCACTAAAAGGTACACCTCCACTTTCCCCCGTTTCGTCCACGGTAACATATTTTAGCTTAAGAAAAAACACATTCTATCCATTCACCAAAAATTCTGAAAGTCCTTGATTTACCCTCTTTCCGGCTTAGCAGGCAAATGGTTACTGTACGGATATTGACGGATCTGCAGCAGAGTTCCCTTCTCCCGTGTAACTTTTGGGAATAAGTGGTACATTTTTAACGATTAACCGGAGAAAATCCACCGCTGTGATATAGCCATTTGAAATGTTTATACTATTGTTTACCTATTTCAATCAGCGAACGTGCCCGGAGCAACGCAAGGCCGCCGATGAATATCACCATGCCGCATACAATCAACAGCCACTCAATTCGCACTACATCACCCAAGGGTCCGAACACAACCATTCCCAGCGGCATTGCCAACCCACTGAACATCATCATCACGCTGAATACCCGCCCCATTTTCTCCGGCTCGATTTTACTCTGGAGCAGCGTCATACTCGGCGTGCTGAACAACGGTATTGTAACGCCGCAAGTGAGCATTACGCCTAAATATACCCAAAAATCCGGCACTACACCGAGCAGAAAACCTGTCAAACCAAATAGAGCGCAAGCCATAACAATAGTGTGCGCCTTATTTTTGAAACCGCCCCACACAGAAATCAATATTCCTCCTATAACCGCGCCAGCCGAAAATGCAATTTCAATCACAGTCAGTCTCCAAACATCATCGCCGAATGTACGGGCTGCCTGAAGTGGAGTAAGCAAAGCGGAGGGCGATGCGAAAAAGTTGAAAAACGCACTGTAAATGATAATAAGTTTCAGCCACGCCTTGGAGTTTATATACCGCAGCCCCTCGCGCAGTTCGTGAAAGTATGCCTTTACACCATGCTTTACTTCCACTGTGCGCGGAACACCGGACACCGTAACAAATATCAAAACTATGCTTATGCCTATCGCCGCAGTCACCACATCAATGAAGAAAATGTACTCAATCGGTAAGAACGACAGCAATGCACCCGCTGCCATGGGTGCGACAAACATATTCAGCGACTGGATTGAGCTTTGTATGCCATTGAATCGTTGTAAACTCTCCGTCGGCACGATTTGAGGTATCATAGCGGATACAGCGGGCTGCTGTATACCTTGTCCAAATGCCCGGGCAACTACAACTATGAACATAAGCCAGATATTTTTGTTGCCAGAGATGTACACGGCCGCCAAGCCGAGGGTTATCAGCGCGATGCACGCATCGGATATTACGATAAGGTATTTGCGATTGTGCCTGTCTGCCCATACGCCCGCAAACGGCGAAATCAGCGTCATTGGCAACAGCGCTGCGCAGGTGAACAGCGTCATAATCACACCCGATTTGGTTTCAAGTGTGATTTGCCAAGTTATGGCGTGTTGCACGAGCATCGAGCCGAACATTGACACGAACTGCCCAATGATATATAATGTTGCATTACGTTTCCAGTTAGTCATTTCAGACCTTACCTCCATTGACAGTCAAGTATCCCTATTTTTTCTTCCCGCTATACCAATTCAACAAATTCCCTGGCTTTTGTCAAAACGTTTAATTTCAAATTTACAAAATCCAGATAATACTTATTTGAATACCTTAGGTGGTAAATGCCGCTTATATGCAATAGATATAACGCATTTCTATTAAATCTTCACCGCCTATTTCAATAGTCATTTTGTCTGAAGTGGGAGCAAAACCGTTTTTCTCATAAAAGGCCCTTGCTCTTAAATTATCTTCTAAAACCCATAAATAAATCCGGTGATATCCCATAATAACAAGTTCCGAAATCACCATATCTAACAATGGCTTTCCATAACATTTTCCCAAGTATTCCGGCAAAAGATAAATCGAAATAATTTCTCCCCACCCATCCATTGCTTCATCTCTTGCAGGGCCTATAGAAGAAGTTCCTATGTATACGCCATCTTCAATAAGAACAAAAGAATCCCATGGACTATTAGGTAATTTTTCAGACCATCGGGTCTCAGATAATTTATCCAAATATTGCTGCTGAACAATACCTTTATATGCTGACTTCCAACTCAACGCATAAATAGAAGCTATAGCATTAAAATTATCTGTCGGCCTTGTCTTTCTTATTTCCATTACTGTTTCCCTTCTATACTCCTTAAAATCAACACGTCTTACCTGTTTTCCATTACATAATCATGATAACATTTCTTCTGTTCTTCACTCATTCCTCCCCTAATCGTATAACTCATTCCCCTTGAAAACATGTCCTTTGTCTGTTCAAAGACTACATATGGACAAATCAGGTACTTAAGCTTGGAAAGCTGCCCTAATACTTTATAGGGATTCTGCGAAGCTCCTTTCAGGCGCTGGAAAAAACCCGACTTAACCTGGCTGCACTCCGATAGGGTCAGGCTATTCAATTGATTAAAGTCCGCCAGAAAGTCCAGATTACTACAGGATATGTCCGAAATATTTAATTCCTTTAGCTTCTTTAACTCTTTTATTATCTCATAATCCAGCCCTACGCACCCGGACACATCTAAACCAGTAAGTTTCTTTAAATTCCTTGTGCTTCAATAAACTGGTTCATCGACAGCTTTTGTTCATTTCCAGTATATATGCTTCTTTTTTTCTCATTCCTAACATTATCCCTAAACTCATTGTAATCTTCAAAACCAAGGCGCTTTATGAATTTAGAAAGTGTGGACTTGGAAATGTGGCATTTTGCTGCGACCTGGTCAATCGGCATAAACTCAACCTCGTATATCATATCCAGCAAACTTTTCGCGATATGGGCATCTGTTGAACCAAACTCACAGTCATTCAGTAAATTTAACAAACGATAAGCAACAATATACATCCATCACCCTCCCATACCTCAGTATAATTCTCTAAAATTTTCAGGTTTCATCGGGTTCCCTTTCTCAAACTAATAAAATATAACATTACCTTAAAATCAAGAAAAGAAGTTAAATAGAATAGATTCAAATACTTCAGGGTATTCCAAATTTGCCAGATGTGATGCATTTTTGATTACGATCTTTTTAGATGAATTTATTTCTTTACGGATAAGATCTGCAATATTCTGAAAATCTTCCACATCATTGTCACCAATCACTACAAGAACCGGTATTTTAATATTTCTTAGTTTTAAGATAATATCATCTTCTTCAATTTCTATACTTTCGGTATCCGGTTCCCCCTTCATCAATGATTTCATTTGCATATCCATTACTAAATCTCTAATATCTTGTTTTACATCATCCGTATGTCTGTTTCGTAAAATCCAAGTATTGTAGTTCAATACTGCAATTTTTTCAAACTCTTCCACTTGTAACAATTTATCTTCTTCTTCATAATAATCGAGTAGATATTGAGAATCATCCCAGCCACTGACTGCTGGTGCCATCAAAACCATTCCCTGACACTTGTCCTGATTTGATAATACAAAGTCAAGTGCAATTTTTCCTCCAAAGGATGCAGCAATAATATAGGTTTTTTCAACGTTTAAATATTCCAATACTCCATTTAAAATATCATTGTAAGAATACTCTCCTCCTGTAAAATCACTTAATCCATACCCCGGGAGGTCTATTCTGATGGTCTTGAAATATTTAGACATAGTAATGAATTCCCTATCCCACATACGTCGATCTGCAATACCTGCATGTATAAAAAGCAAGCTTTCGCCTTTTCCTTCGGTTTCAAAATAAATATCCGCACCTTTGGCATTAAAGATTCCTTTATCCTTACTTACATTACATTTTAAATTCATTAATTTTAGCTCCTAAAGGCAGAGCGCCCATAACAACCTCTTCCCACTGGGTACCGAGTACAGAATCCAGAATCGCAATGGTACCTCTATCGTCTTCTGCGCGGATTAACCTTCCGCATCCCTGTTTTAGTTTGAGCCCCATTTCAGGGTAGTCTACTGTGGTGAGTGGATCTAATCCCTGTACCACTGCATTTTTTCTCTGGGCTTCAATGAGAGGATCCAATGCCGGAAAAGGTAACTGCCAAACAACCAGCAGGTTTAATGCGTCACCTGGTACATCAATTCCCTCCCAGAAATTTGCACCAATAAGTACTGAAGTCTCTTCCCCTTTAAACTTCCTCAAAAGATAACCTCTTTCGCCTTTATCTTCCCATAAAATCTCAAAAGGTAATTGATACCCTTTTAACCCTTTTCTGATATTTTCAACTTCTTTCAACGTATTAACAACAACAAGGGCCCGCCCTCTATTTTTCTTCAACAAAGACACTAATTTTTCAATACGATGTGAAATCTTACCACTGATTTTCATTTCCGCCTGAGGCAAATAGACAGTAACCCGGTTTTCTATATCAAAAGGGCTTCCTACACTGGATTTAGATGGTTTTTCTAATCCCAGCATTCGTATTAAATAATCAAAGTCCCCCTGACTACTTAGGGTAGCAGAAGTAAATACCACTGGAAATCCCTTTTGAAATAGATGTAGATTTAGCAATTCACTTAAATTCCCAGGTATCACCCATAAACTACCATCCTTTTTATCAACCCAGGATATTATATTGATTCCTCTATTTTTACACAATGCATGAAGTCCACCAATAGTTTTTTCTATCTTTCCTTCACAGGCTTGTATCATAGTTGTTGATAAAGATTCCATATACAACTCTTGTTCAATTTGCAGCTCAAGAAGAAGGTTATTCAGTGACTTGTCAAAGGTCTTCGCTGACTTTAACAAGAGATCATTTATGTTTATAGATAAACGTTTTTCACTTTGGGCTGATATCAGAGATTGGCTTAAATTATGAAAAAATTCGTTGCAAGATTCTTCCAGTGAGGCTATCGCTAACTCCTGGGAATACCTGCTCCCTTGTATTTCTTTTAATGAGTCAATCATATTTTGAACTTCTTCCTGACTTATCTGATAACCTGCCTGCATCATCGCCGGAAGCATGATCTTATGTCCTTCATCAAAAATAACTGCTGAATAACCTGGAAGTATTGGCAATTTACCATCTTCTAAGCGTTCTTTTCTTGTCCACAAGTCATGAAAAAAAGTCTCATGATCTACAATAATCAAATCGCAAGTCGTCTTGTAAGATTCCCGTGCCTTCGTAAGCTTGCAGAATCCATGCTCCAGACATGTCTCACAAGGCATAGACTCATCCCAGCCAATCCTTTTCCACACAGAATCCGGTAAGGTTGGCATTTCAGATCGTTCACCTAATTTTGTTTGATTTATCCATTCCAAAACTTCGTCGGACTTTTCACCTAATTGACCAATAGTTTCATTGGCTTTTACACTACAGACATACTGACGGGGATCTTTTGCCATACGAGCATCGATATGCATTCCAAGTACTTTTGAAAGGGTTTTAATATCTCCTTTTTCTCCAGCAAGCTGTTCCTGAAGTGCTGTAGAAGCACATGCGATCACAACAGGCTTTTTACTAAAACGGGCATAAGGAATTGCAGATAGTAAATAGGCAAAAGTCTTACCTGTACCAAGTCCTGCTTCTGCCAAGTGAACTTTTTCATTACAAAAAGCATCTGCAATTTGAAATGCTGTAAAAATTTGTTCATCCCGGATTTTATATCCGTATTCGGGAAGGATATCATATAAAACATCACCTATCCAATCAACTAATTTCTCGTGAAATTCTTCTCCATCTTTATAATCAAAGGGGGCTTTAAGCCTTGTAAACATAGTTCTTATTCTCCTCTATAGGTTTCTCTATCCAATTTTATTCCTGTAAATGTTAAATTTTCCATAATTAATTTATCCAGGAAACGATTTCTATTAATCTCCAGAAATGTTATTCTATCAGACAGTAAACAAAAAAGCAAATTTTACTTTACAGAGAAAGGTTGTTCTATGATATCAGTTGAAAACTTATTCTACTCTTTTCCAGAGAAGGAACGATATAATAAAATATCATTTACATTAAAGGATCATCAGCATTGTGCTTTTATAGGTACAAGCGGTACGGGGAAAATACATTGATCAACCTCATCCTGCATCCTGACAAGTATCTATACGATGGAAAATTGGAAATAAACCCAAATTTTAGATTTGGGTTTATTAGTCAATTCCTGGAGTTAGGAAAAAACAGGATATAACAGCCTTTGAATATCTCGCTCTGCCAAACTTAACGCCTCTGATATTTGATGAATATAAGGGCTATTACTACAACCCTTTACAAGTTTAGTCGCATTAGGTAACGGAATAGTATTTTTCCTGTTTATAATATTATAGACCTTCAATCCATTTGATAATGAATGAATACCTCATTATTACTTAAGAAATCATAACCAAAGGTACTGCCGAGGGTATTATCAATGATATGTTTTTCTAAGTTAATCAAATGTAGTATCTTATTGTCTGATTTGTATTTATAGAACAAGAGATATTTGCCATCTTCGCTTTGCCTCATACCTATCGGTGCGTCTCAAGCTAGTAATCCAAATAGCTTAAGACATTACTCAATTGTTCTTCCAGATAATTTGCAATCATTTCTGTCATTGCATATGATGAACCGTCACGATAATAACTGTCAAAGGCTTCATAATACCTTTTGCGATCAGTAAATTTCACATTAATTGGCGGGTAACTGTTCTGCATCAAAAATAAGTTCAGAAGCAACCGACCAGTACGCCCATTACCATCCACAAAAGGATGAATCCCCTCAAACTTCAGGTGAAAAAGTGCTGCATTCTCAATTGGATGCAGTTTTTTATTACTTAATTCCTTAATAAGATTTTCCATCAATTCTGGAACCATTACGGGTTCTTGCGGCACATGAAAAGCCCCCATAATAAGTACCGGAATCCTACGGTAAACGCCTCTATCCTCTGGTCTATCCATTAATACCAATGTATGAATTTGTTTGATAATATACTCCGAAAAAGGTATCTTATCTTTTACCAAATCTTGTATATATATAAATGCATCTCTGTGTCCAACTGCTTCCAGATGATCTTTTAATGGTTTCTTATCAATTGTAATACCTTCTAAAACCATAGCAGTTTCTTGAAGAGTGAGAGTATTCCCTTCAATTGCATTTGAATTATATGTGTATTCAACTAAGAATTCTTCCCGCAATCGTTTAACTTCACCTTGTGTGAAGGGACGGCGCTGATTTAATTCACTTTTCAAGGAATCAACCTGAGCAAATATTGAAGCAAACTGACTCGGTATTTGCTTATGCCTATTTTGGCGCCCATCAACAGGCTTTACAGCATTCACAGGAATCTGATACGAACGGCCTTTTTTTACAATTCCAGGAATTTTTCCTTGATCGCAAAGTACTCTAACTCGACGATCAGATATTCCCCAATTTTCAGCGGCTTGTTGTACGCTAATATATTCCAAATAATAGCACCTCCTTGTACTGTTCCAATAACCTTATTATAGACAATATTCGGAATATTGACAAGCTATTTTCAAAAAATACGAATGTTAATATTCCGTTTTTTTCTATTGATACAATTATTATTGCAGTTCAACGGAAAAATCAATAAAATTGCAACTAAACCTCATCGCTTCTACACTCTACTTCAGTTTCATCTAAAATACCACCTGTAGCACTCCAACTTCTGTAACTTTGATATAGTCAAGTACACGAATTTAAAAAACAGTATTGGTGGTAATAGTGCTTTATATCCATAAGAGCCGCCGTCTGCGATACTAAACTTCGCTGGAATGCCGCCTATTAATAATATCAATGCTATCGCATGATCCGTTTCTTCATTAGCCCCTCCCGCTAAATTGATACTTATTTGTTCAGTGTTTTTTCAAATGATAAGTCAATGCCATTTCGATACACAAAGCAAGTTCATTCGTTTGTATTTCTTTGTTTGGGTCTATTACGATAGCCCGATTTTTGGAAAACTCTAAATTACTATGGAACAATATTCTAAAACTATCCACCAAGCTGGTTTGGCAATGAAAAAATATCCCGATTTTATCCTCGCCAAATCTATCTAAACGTATCGGGGAGCCCGCTTTTGTTTTTACGGTTGAATAGGTTGGCTGGCCCCATTTAAGACTTTCCTCAAGCTCACCGACTTCGGGGATTTGGCTTGCCACACTGTAAATCAACTCCCTTATTTGCAACAGGGGTTCTCTGTACTCAACAGGATAGTTCATAAACACGTTTTCTACACTGGCATTCATAGTATTTCCTCCTTCAACTACATTCCGATTTTCCTAACTGATAAGCTGCAATTTTAGCCTTTATTAAAATACAAAGAACCAAAATAAATTCGTGTATGCCAAATTTTACTAAATTCAAATTCTGTTGTTGAACAGGCCTGAAATTCTTCACCATATTCACCTGAATTAATTTCTTCCACAGTACAAACTGGATGTTCTGTTACAAAACCCCATGCTTTATCCTCAATATTCTCAGTATGACCATCTGAATAAATATCAATTAATCTTATTGCATATCTATCTTCTTTCAAATCCACTTCATAGATGATTATCACTGGTTCGCCTGCCTCTTTTTCAGATGTATGACGCCAATATAATTTGACATATTCTTTCATATGTACGATTCCTCATCCATTTCTAATTTGACTATTTTATAAGGATACCATAATTACCAATCTCAGAAGGCACTTTTCCGTCAAAACATTGGTTGTTGAAATCGGTTGCCGTATCCGCTGATATAATTGCAAAGGGATGAATCATTAACTTTTCCCGATTAAGTACATGTGCCAGATTATAGCATCCACCATCTCCTTCAAAACTTGTCTGGATTGCATCTGCCAACCCCTGTTTCCTCATGTAACTGTTTCATTTTAAGAAATAAGTCTTTGCTTAACATAATGATACCTGCTCAATCAGTTTTAATATTCCTACAAACATATATCCTTGCCATCCCATTGAATTCTGACTGCATTTTTCTCATAAATTGCCCACTTTATTATCTCTGAAACAAGCTTTGGTGTTACAGTTCCTGCGGAAGGCACTGGGTAAAGGTAACGTGCCCAGCATCCATCAGAATCATAGTTCTGAAAGAATTCCCCTTTACTAATCACATAAGAAACCTTTCTATCAAGGGGATGGGACAGGATGAGCTTTTTATCCTCTGAAATCACATGAAGAACATAACATGGAAAATCATCATCCTCTTTCACATACCAAACATAATTAACCCCATCACATATGATTTTTCTTCCTTTTAGTGTTCTAACTGCCATTTTTTACTGCCTTCCAATTTTCCTTTTTAATTACTCAAACAGCTTCGTAATCTTTAGCCATTTCGGATAAAAACTTCATTTCTCTTCCCTCATAACAATATCGCCAATAAATATTTCCTCTATCGTAATACCAGCCAATAATAATCCTACATTATCGCCCTTCATTGCATATGGTATATATCCAAAGATTTCAATTCCTTTTATTCTTGACGTGGCAATTCGCTTGCCAGACCGCATGATTACTACATCATCTTCTCTGTGGATTCCTATTACAAAGTCATATATTGAATAAATTCTTCATTTTCCTTCACAATATCTTCTATTTCATGGTAGCTGATATTCGCTCGAAAAAACATTTCATCTGCATTCACACTACCTGCTTCAAAGTCCACCCAGTATATATCATTGCTCTCATATAAAGAGATTCGCCCCAAACCATTTTCAGAATGTAATTCAATATGGTATTGATGGGCATAATCGCTTTGATACACTTTATCAATAAATATGGTATTTTGTTCCCATACAGGTATCTGATTTTTATACCACTGTTCAAATAACTGGAATCTTCGATTCACGGCTTCCTCCATACTTTAGATACATAAGATTCTCCCGTCATACCCTTCAGTTTATTATCATGTATTTTGGGAAACTTCATCTATACCATACCTCCCTCTCTTAAGACCCCTCAGGCACATTTATTATCCAACTTCCAATACTTCTTTGGATAAATCTAAAAAGTTGTATCCCAGTTTTCCTCCTATCACATCATAATCTGAATTGATTTGTGTTATTATGATATTTCAAAAAACTGTTAGGATATCCTCCTCCAATATAGCACTTTTACTGTCATAACAATAGTAATATCGTTTGAAATATCTTTTCTGCAGTTAAACTTCTTCTTTTATTTTGACTGCAGATAAATAATAAGTTTTTATTCCTTCTATTGGCCTCTAATGTTTCTAAAGAACACGAGCAAATTATATAATCCGTTCCATTTTGTCCCAAATCTTCTATTTATAAGGAAGGCAGTCTTTTACTCTTTGCTGCATCGCCTGGCTTCCATTCAAAGCCATCAACATCTAATTATTTGATTTCAAAAAACTGTATTTTTTCTTCGCCATCATTTATTTTGTATGTAAGAAAAAGTTCCGGCTTATGCTTGGGCACTAGAAAACCAATATACCCCTTTGTTTTCCCTCCCACATATACACCTTCCAGACCTTCTTTCATAGAGAAACCATAAAAGGCGGACTCATCTACCCGCGAGCCATATCCATCAAATAAATAGAAAGACCCGGAAGAAAAATCAATTGGATTATTTCCTTCCGTCTCAATTACTTCCACCTCCACTTCCAGCACAATCAATTCCATATTTTCCGGAACATCTGAAGAAGAACTGCTTAATGTATAGTATTCTTCAGCCACTTTTCCCCGCCAGCCATTTAAGATGCACAAGCTGGCTGAAAATGGCAAATCATAAAGGGAGTCATATTTCGATTTATAGGAAATTTGTTTTCTTTCTCCCATTGCTACAGGATGATATAGGCTTCCAATTTCCTGAGATTCATCATATGCAAACTCATCTTGCCGGTAAACAGACTGATAAGACTCTTTTCCATCCTCCAGCTTAGAATCTTCAGAAATCAGAAAAAACAACTTATCAGATGAATTATTATAAACTAACTTAGGTGCTGCATCAGATGTATCTATCAAATATACCAGCCAAAAATTTTGACTCCCATGATCCAACATCAATTTGGGGTTTTCATAATTTAAGCGGATACAATCCTGACTGGAATATTCTTTCCCCGTCTGGCTATGAATCAAAGAAAAATTGTATCTGCTTATCACGAACACTCCATTTTTGTTCTTCTCCTCTGATAGGTCAATTATATTGGCCTTCATATGAACTGCCAAAAATTCTTTTCCTTCTGGTAGTTCTTTTCCTTCTTTCCAATCGTATAGATTTTGCTTCGCGACATATTCTTTTGCGTATTTTCCCCGCATAAAATCCATAACTTGAAACTCTAACAGACATTTTTCATAACGGTCAGAAACAACTCCCCACTCACTTACCGGAAGTGGTGAGTTTAAGCTTCCAGCATATTTTTCCCTCAACAACTTAGCCTTATTTTCTTCCTCTTCCTGGATCTTTATATTCTTATCCATCTCCCGGTAATACGTTCGCTCTTTCTCTTTTTTAGGATCGATCCAATCTTCTGCTATAATTCTGTCCTCACCCAGTTCTTTGTCAGGAATAACTGTCTTGAACCAGATACCCCCGTTTACTTTACTCTCAAATACAATCAGTGGATTTTCATCCGTTTTATCCACCAGATAAAATAAATGTCCTGTTTGATTTCCACCTTCGTATAAATCCGTAAATAGCAGATCTTCCATATCTATATATTGTCTGGTTGAAAAATATGTATATGTCTGTCCACTTTCCGATACCAGTTTAAACATCGTAATATCGTCCCAGCTAAGAGCAACCGGCTGATCCCCTTCTGTTTCCAACACATGAAAGTTAAACCTGGCTACAATCATTTCCTTATTGTCCCCGACTAATTCTTCATAGCTGTCTGCATAAGGAGTCTTCCCCAGTTCATATATCTCTTTTGCTTTATCACCTCTGCATACATCTTTCATGGTAATTTCCGCACGATAATGTTTGGTTTTATCATCTATCTCCATTCCATCGTATACGCCTATTTCTTCAATGGTATATGGGGCTTTACGATTTCCCCTTTCGTCTGCTGTTTTCCGCGTTGTTTTCACACTACATCCAACTAAGAGGATGGAAAACAATAATAGAAACATCATCTTTTTCATAAGTATTTTCTCCAATTATTTTATTAGCAATTTAATGTTTACATGGGGACTCTTGACATATTATTGGACTTCATTCTATATCGTAATCAAGGAGTGAAAGCCAGACTATGACTTTTACCCTTCAATCTTATCATAGAAACTGAATTTATAGAAAAACTTTACACTCTCCTTGACAAATCCTTTTATTCACAGTTTCTTAACTTACTAATGGCCACAAATATCAATTATAGATTGAGTAGCATCTCACATTTCCATCAGAATATAAAACTGTATCCCATTTTTCTTCCTATCGCATCATAATCAGATTTCCATTTAAATCAATCTCATAATAAGTTCCATTCCAATCATTAAGCTTTATTATATTATCTGCCAGCTCAAAAGGACACTCTCCATTTTGACTCACAAAAATATCCTCACCAGAAAAGGTCCATACCTTTTCAAACTGTTCATTTAACCGAATAATCTCTATTTCCCCATAAATGATGTAGTAATTGGATTTCTGGTAGATTCCGAAATTACATCCAAGTGTATCCAGAACGGTATGTTGAATTAAGCTATTGGTTGATAAATCAATTTGAGATATCATATTATTTTGAAGAACCGTTAAGATATCCTCTTCCAGTATAGCACATTCGCTGTCATAACCGTAGAAATCGCCTATTAAAGCCATTGTTTTTGTTTGTTCATTCATTACCACATCAATACAAAATGTCTTTGAAAAATCATTATGTTTCCTATTGGCAGGGTTAAATACTAAATCGTATGGTTTGTTATCGGCAGAGTCAACTGTATATGTTGGGTCGATTGTTATATTAATGAAATATTTATCGTTTTCTAAATACATATCCTGTCCTCACATTTATTTAATACCTTGTGGCAAAAGACCAAATTAAAACGTTTAGGCATTACCCCATCTATGAAATTTCCATGCCATAATAAAACATCACTCTTAAGTAAGTCTTATCTTTGTATTATATGGATAACAAGCATTCGATCTACTGTTTAAAATACGGTCCTAATAATCAATGGGAAAAGCTGAAATTGTATTTTTATTTTTTGAGTATTCTCTTTAAGCAGGCGACATCTAACAAATTCACTGTCTCAAAATTTCCTTTATAAAACACACCCCAGTTATTGAAAACACAAGGCAATTCCTTTGCTTTTTGTAGCGTATCCACTTGAATTAAAGATACAGGAACGTTATTCGTTTCACAATACTGTTTTATCATCTCAATGTTTTGATAGACATAGGGGCATTGCATATCATAATAAATTGTTAGCTCTTTGCTTTCAATTTCTTGGTTTTTAACATTTTGTGCGAACTTTGGCGTTGTTCCGTCAAAAGAAAGTGCAAGCAATTCATATCCATTATCGGTAGTATCAACAACCTCAAAGTCGAACTTCTTCGCAAATGATTGGTCAGAAAGGAAAGATTTTTGTTTTTTTGCTCCGAGCATACAAATACCGGATTTCCCCCTTTCTTTGGCATCAGCCAAACAATACTCCATCAGCGATTTCCCATACCCTTTTCCTTTGTAACTACCAGAAATCCATAAGCAATACAGATAATAATAGTTGTCACCAATTATGGGAACCCAAGCTGTTTCAAGAGGAGCATATTCAATAAAAACCGTAGCCTTTTCATTTAACTTTCTAAAGACATGACCTTCATTTAGCCGGTCTGAAAGCCATTGTCGCTTTGCTTCAATACCTTGATGGAGCTTTTTACTGCGGATAATGCAGCATAAATGCTCATTGACAAGGTTTTCTGTTGTTAAGTTCACAAAATCAGTATTCATATTCACCCTCGCTTTAAATTAACATCTATTGCTTATTATGCTGCTAAAAAATCTTTAACATAAACATTTCTTGGGGTTGTTCAAATGGTGTGTTATCTAAAAAAAGACTTCCTCTATCTTTGTATCCGAGCTTTCTATAGAAATGCTGGGCTCTTTCGTCAACTTGTGTTGATGTCATAATCATTTTATAGCCAAGCTCACACATTTCATGTTCCCAAAACAGCATCGCTTGTCTGCCAAAACCTCTGCCACGATAGGATTCATCCAGATAAATCATTGTAAGAAACGGTATAATGTCCAAAAACAGATTGTACCGCAAAACTCCTATAGATTTATCCTCATCGCTAATGATATATCCCCGCCTGTCTCGGATTTTTAACAGCAGCTCTTTTTCACTTATATGTTCATCATGCGTAAGCCAAAATTCTTTATCGGATTCTAAAGCATATCGAATTTCAAACAATTTAACCCCCCCTATCTTCATTAACCTGACTGCATATTATAGCCATAATCTTAAGTTCAATTTCAAACATATAAATTTACCCCTGGGGTAAAATAAGTTTCCGCAGACTACTGATCAAGTCAAAAAACACATGTCCACTCCTCTTCCACAATCCCGAAAACCTTTGATTTATGAAGCCTTTCGTTCCAGCAACATAACTGTTTCCATATTCCTTGTTGCTGCAATTCTGATAACCGTCAAGTCTGGTATTCCCTTGGTGTCAGGATATATTTTCAACAATTCCGGCGCTTCTCCTTTTTTTTTATAAAATAACTGTACTAATTATAACATGACAACTCTCATTTTTCGATGTCTAATTTAGTAAAGATAAAAGCTGCCAACAATAAAACCCTCAGTATACTGAAGGTTTCAGAGTGTAGACAAAGACGGTGTCAGGACACAAGTCCCAGCACCGTCTTTCTTTCAAAATAGATATTCTCATGGATTTTTGTTAATAAATGATGCACCGCCTGGTTAAACAATCCCAGTTTTTCTTTCATTTTTACCAGTTTCTTTAAATTCATGCTCGCAAATGTCAGCATAACTTTTAGTTCCATCCGGGCTTTCCCTATCATCTGTGTATATCGGAAGCCATGGGCTTCTTTTACAGTTCCAAACAGACGCTCTATGGTTTCTTTTCGCTGTGCATACAATTCTTTCATTCCCGATGTGTGACGTATGTATTGGCATTGCTCCATGTACGATTCCCATATGTGGCATGTTACCACTTTTACATGATCTTTGCTGCCTGTGCATTGGCTCAGATACGGACATTTCCCCCATGTTTCCCCAAAGGTTTTATATTCACGGTGTCCCTCTCGGTTCGTGGTGCGATATTCTAATACCTGATTAGCAGGACAAAGATAGCAGTCATAATATTCGTCATAGACATACTCGTGTTTCCGAAAATAGCCCTCTTTCGTCATCGGTCTCTTATACGGAAACAATGGCCGGATTTGATCATCAATCAACAGCTTTGCTATAGCCGGGGTCTTATATCCTGCATCTGCTATCAATGTCTTTATTCCTAACCTTTGAATCTTATCATAAAGACCTTTGAACGTCCGGCTGTCATGCTGGTTCCCAGGACTTGCGGTACAGTCTGCTGATTGTATGGGTGCGTTTCAACTTGATTTACCATAGGTCTGATTCTGGCAAAAGAAGCGATATCTGCCATGCAATCAGGATAGAAATTTGAAATGCCGATTGCACAAAGCTTTCCCCCCTCGTATTATTTCAAATTTGTCTTAAAGAATTCTTCCGTTTTATCAAACGGAATCGCAGCCTTGCTACCGCCATCGTACAAGTCTGTATGCACGATATCCGGAAGAATTAGCAATTCTTTGTTATCTGCATAAGGATTATCCTTTACCATATTAGAAAAAGCGTCTCTGCTGAAATAGCAAGAATGTGCCTTTTTTCCGTGAATGACCAGAACAGCACTGCGAATTTCGTTGCTGTACTGTAAAATCGGCATATTCAAAAAGGACATACCACCTGTAATATTCCATCCCTCGTTGGAGTTCAGGGAGCGCTCATGATAGCCACGCCGGGTCTTATAGTAATCATAATAATCATTTACAAAGAACGGTGCGTCATCAGGCAACGGGTCAACAACACCGCCGCCACGCACATAAACGCCATCTTTGTATTCCTTGGTTCTCTGTGTGTTTAGGGCTTTACGCTTTTCATAACGTGCGGCTTCGTTGTCCTCGGAATCAAAGTAACCGTTGGCATTTACTCGACTCATGTCATACATCGTTGACGTTACGGTTGCTTTAATTCGTGTATCTATTGCAGCAGCGTTCAGTGCAAGACCGCCCCAACCGCAGATACCTATAATGCCGATTTTTTCAGGGTCAACATTGTCCTGAATGGACAGAAAATCCACTACCGCCTGAAAATCCTCTGTGTTTATGTCCGGGGACGCCATATATCTTGGCTCGCCGCCGCTTTCGCCTGTGAATGACGGATCAAAAGCAACAGTCAGAAAGCCACGCTCCGCCATCGTCTGTGCATACACACCTGAGGACTGCTCCTTTACTGCGCCGAAAGGGCCGCATACAGCGATTGCAGATAATTTATTATCCTTTGCATCTTTTGGTTCATAAAGGTCTGCTGCAAGTGTAATTCCATAGCGATTATGGAATGTTACCTTACGATAATTTACCTTATCACTTTTAGGGAACACCTTATCCCATTCTTCTGTCATATTCAATTTTACCATCATACACTACCATCCTTACTCAAAATTGTCTTATTTCTTCTGTTTCAATTCTCCATAGTAAAAAGAAGCCGTTGCACCGCCGTCAATCAAAAATGTAGAACCAGTAATAAACGCGCCCTTGTCGCTCATCAAAAGTTCTGCAACATTTGCAACCTCATCAGCAGTTCCGGGACGTCCGGCAGGACATTTTGCAAACATATTCTTGTAGAAATCTCCTCTCGGTCCGTTGAACTCATCTATTGCCAAAGGAGTTACAATAATCCCCGGTGCTATGGCATTCAGCCTTGCACCTCGTTTTCCCCATTCCACCGCTTGCGCCATTACTCGCTTTTCATTACAGCGTTTTGCAAGCTGATATGCGTGAAGTGTATCTTTGATGTTTTCTTTTTGCAGAAGCTCAAGACCTAAAAGCTTTTCTGCAGGTGTGCAGGCAAGTTGTTCATCCTGCCCGGCAGTCAATGCAGGCATACGAAATCCCGATTGACTGGAAATCGTTACGCCAACGCCACCCTGGCAGATTATCTTTCCAACTTCCTCAAGAAGTACTGCTGTGCCGTATAAATCCACCTTTAGAATCGTTTCAATGGGAGCCTGACTTGGTGATACCCCTGCGGCATTGACAAGCATTTTGATATCGCCATATTTCTGTCCCTCTGCAATCATAGACAGTATAGATTCTCTTGAGGACAAATCCATTTGAACCGGAATAACATCAAAGCCAGCCTCATTCATGATCTTTGCGGTGGACTGTGCATTTTCAACGTTCTTATCACCGACAATAATTTTCATGCCACAGCCCATTCTGCGGGCAATAGCCATACCAATCTGCCCTGCACCTGCCCAAAGCATTACATTTTTAAAACCCATATTTTATACTGCCTTTCCCATCTCATACGCTTCATCATAAGCAGGGGCAGCCTTGATCTCGCCAATCTGCCATGCACCTGTCCCATAGATGATACCCGCTTCCTTTGCCCCATCAAGACAATCCTCCGTAAAGCCACGAAATGCTTCCATTGTACGCTCTAAATTGGCTTTTTCGGTATCTGCTGCGGTCATAATAAAATAAAAATCCTTATTGCTGATTTCTGTATATCTGGGCACAGTTCGATCAATCAAGGTTTTCATCTGTCCGTCCACGGAATAAAAATAAACAGGTGTAGCAAGCACCATAACATCTGCATTTACCATTTTATCAAGGATTCCCGCCATATCGTCCTTCTGAACACATTTGTGAGTATGATTGCACACACCGCATCCATGACAGTAACCGATATTTTTTGACGCAATAAATACCTTTTCCACATTGTGGCCGCTTTCTCTTGCCCCCTGTGCAAAGCGGTCGCACAGCATATCTGAATTGCCGTTTTTTCTCGGACTTGCCGATATGATCAGGACATTCTTCATTTTGCCGCCTCTTCCCATACCACTTTTGCCATACGAAAAGCCGCCCATGCCTTAGGCCAGCCTGCATAAAAAGCAGCATGGGTCAGGATTTCCACAATTTCTTCCTGCGTAATTCCGTGATTTTTTGCATTTTGCAAATGAAATTTCAAGGAATTATCCAAAATTCCACTTGCCATAAGTGCTGTAACCGTGACAATACTTCTATCCCTTGCTGATAATTGATCTTCTCTTGACCACACCTGCCCAAACAGGACATCATCATTCAGCTCTGCAAACTTCGGAGCAAATCCCCCAAGCTCATCCCTCCCTGCTGTTACCTTTGCCATTTTTACACCTCTTTCTCCAAATTTTCGTATTCGTTGTCCGAAACCGGCTCGCACCATTCTGTTTTACAGTTCTCTCCGGGCACTTCCATGGCCAAATGCTGAAACCATGAATCAGCCGAAGCTCCATGCCAATGCTTAACCCCCGCCGGAATATGAACCACATCTCCCGGTTTTAGCTTTCTCGGCTTCTGTTCCCACTCCTGATACCAGCCCTCGCCAGCAGTAACAAGCAGCATCTGACCACCACCATGATCAGCATGATGAACATGCCAGTTGTTACGGGACTTCGGCTCAAAGGTTACGTTGCCGATTACCACCTGTTCGGTGGAAAGCATATTCAAATAGCTCTGTCCGATAAAATACTTTGCAAACACATCATTTGTATTCCCAATGGGGAACACACTCATTTCTGTTGGTTTCATACTTTTGTCCACCTTTCAATCGCTTTTCTTGATTTTTCTACATTACTTCCGTGAATTGCAAGACCTTTAGCAACTTTAGCAGTCGGACACAACTGTTTTATGTCCTTTTCGCTTACTCCCATACCGCTGCCCTCATGAGTACAAAACGGCTTAATTGTTTTGCCACTGAAATCAAAATGCTCCAGAAACGCAAATACTGCCATGGGCATAGTACTCCAGTAATTCGGAAAGCCAAGATAAATGGTGCCGTACTCACTGAGGCTATCTGGATATGTCTTTAGTTCAGGGCGTACATCTCGTTTTTGATCGGACTGGGCCTCGGCGATGCACTCGTTATAACCTTTTGAATAGGGCTTTACCTGTTCGATTTTGAATATATCTGCATCCATAAACTCTTTGATGATAGACGCAGCAACTTCCGTATTTCCAACAGTAAGATATTTCAGTATGCCGCTCACATAGTTTTCATCCGCTCTTGAATAAAATGCTATCAATTTATTGGACATTTCCTGCACCTCTTTCTTTGTTCCTGCCTTTATTATAGAATGGAATCCCTTGACTGAGAATCTCCAATGTGTTAATGTAGTATAAATTATAAGTTTATACTTTTGTCGGAGGTATGACATGTATAATCCACTTTTAAATACATTTATTACTGTTGTCGATTGTGGCAGCTTTGCAAAAGCAGCCAAAGTTCTGTATATTTCCTCAACTGCTGTTATGAAGCAGATGAACTCTTTGGAAAGTCATCTTGATTTGAAGTTAATCCAACGCACTCCTGCCGGAATACATTTAACCGAAGCCGGAGCGGTCATATATCGTGACGCAAAATTTTTGATTGACTATTCCAAAAAATCTGTTTCAGCCGCAAAGGCTGCTTTACACGCAAATGACACAACCTTTTGTGTTGGTACCTCCTTACTGAACCCTGCGAAACCCTTTATGGATTTATGGTACCGTGTAAACAAAGAATTTCCCGAATACAAGCTGCACCTTGTCCCCTTTGAGGACAACCACGAGGGCATACTCTCGGAAATTGAAAAGTTAGGAGAAAAATTTGATTTTCTTATTGGCGTATGTGACTCACAGAAATGGCTTTCACGCAGTAATTTTCTGCCGCTTGGGCGATACAAAAAAATGATTGCGGTATCAAGAGAACACCGTCTTGCAGAAAAAAACTGCATAGATATAGAAGATTTGTACGGAGAAACGTTGATGATGGTACAGCTTGGGGATTCCGTCGTAAACGATTTCATCCGCAACGATTTGGAAAAGAACCACTGGGAAATCCATATTGAGGACACACCGCATTTTTACGATCTTTCTGTCTTTAACCGTTGTGCAGAAACAGGAAATGTCCTGCTTACTATTGAATGCTGGCAGGATGTTCACCCCGGACTGATTTCCATTCCAGTCAATTGGGATTACAGTATTCCCTATGGACTACTGTACAGTATGGAGGCACCGGAGGATGTACTGAGATTTGTTCAGGCAGCAAAAAATATCACTGAGAACACTTGATTGAAGATAGCAATAGCAATTATACAGTAATAGCCGGAGTATCATAATATGTACTCCGGCTATTAGATTCTTGTAGAAATTATGGGACAAGTGCTCCTACTCAATCATCCCGAAATGCTTCAAATCTCCCTGAATTCCTGCCTCTTTTTCCGGCGGGTATTGCGGTACTTTTGCATTTTCAGATTGGTCCGAAGTTTACCGTCATTGTCGGCTGACTAAATTATGCCGCCATTAGTCCATAGCGGCATGGTAGAAAACAAAGAAAAACTGATAATATACAACATGGCGGCAACCTCCTGTTTGCCGCCGTTTTATGTGCTTGCTCATCGACACAAACAACGGCTTTCGTAGTTAAAGTAATCAGCAATCGCATAGCATTGGTCGTTATCATAACAAAAGAGCCGATAATCGTGATTTCACTCACGGTCATCGGCTCTGCGTCTGTGCGCCTGGCTCTTTGATAACTGACATCTTCAGTTATTTCACCTCAATAAGAGTTTCCTGTTTACATTTAGGACAAAAAAGGGGAAAGTTTTTTGATTCCGTGTCGTTTCTTATCCGTATTCGCGTCTTATTCTTACAAACAGGACAAAGAAGCCATTTCTCTTTCTCCATAGGCTTTACCGCTCTACCGTGGCACGACAAACCGCATTTTTGCACTCAGCTATTCTTATATTCCAAAATATCGCCAGGCTGACACTCTAACACTCTGCAAATAGCTTCTAAAGTTGAAAATCGGATCGCTTTCGCTTTTCCATTTTTTAATATCGAAAGATTAGCCATTGTTATCCCAACGCCCTCTGAAAGTTCTGTAACACTCATTTTTCTTTTAGCCAGCATGACATCAACATTAACTACAATTGCCATATTCGTCACCTCATATTGTCAAATCGTTTTCCGATTTGACATCGATAGCGTCTTGTAAAAGTCGTTTCAATACGGAAGTAAAAACGGCAATTAAAAAAGCGCTACCTGAGATTAACAAGCCCAGTAACACAAACCCCGGCGTGTCATCGTCCAATTGCACCAGTGTATAAAAGAAAGGTAATCCTCCCACTGTAACAATAATAAAAACAACAATAGCGCAGCGTGTAATAATATCCAAAGACTTTACAGATAATTCCGAAAACGCACAACGGGTGTCAATATATTTCAACAATTTCATTGCTTGATGCAGCGCGATAAAATAGGGTATGGCCGCTGCGTATGTCCCAATAAACCCGATATATTCCATGTGATATGGATCAGGCCTGTTTTCAAAAAAAGCAATCCATGCAATAACACCACATATGGCAAGCATGACAACTCCAGCGAAAACAATAGCGCACCGAAGGATGATAGTCGAACAGCGTTTCATGAAAGCACCTCTCTCTTTTTGATTCACTTGATTATAAACAAATATTTATCGTTTGTCAATAAATATTTTCTGTAAATAGAAATATCGTCATTGTTTATTATTTTACTATACTTAAATT